>CAYYSD010000148.1:5786-7370 GCA_964474285.1 uncultured Anaerolineaceae bacterium
GGCGAGTGCGCCGCCGATGTGACGGCTGCCGGTGGCGTTCGCGGTGTGTTCGCGCATTTCGCGGACTTCCGGGGCGTCGCTGTCTCCGCCGCGTTGGGGCATGGCGGCGCGAGTATTCGCCCGTTCGTCTTCGGTCAGACCAAGGTCCCCGAGGACGACGCCATCGGCGCGACCGGAAGCCCGCGACCAGATACAGGAGTGGAGGCTCGGAAGCACGCGAACCGTGACATCCGCCGAGAGCCGGTAGCGTTCGCCGCCCTGGGCGGGGAGGAGCTGGCTTTCCGGGACGGACTTGTCGCGCATGACCCGGCACGACTCGAGCGAGCCTATCACCTTCGCGCCGGTGTTGTGGGCGATGACTTCGGCGCCGGCGATGTGGTCGAAGTGGCTATGCCCGACGAGGACGAAGCCGGCGTTGCGGATTTCCTTCGTCGAGAGGCCAACAGGGGGCGCCGTTGAGACGCGGTCCATATACGCGTCAAGGAAGATGACCGTTTCGCCGATGGTGAGCCGGTAGGTCGCGCAACCAAGCCAGTCGAGGGTTGCCTTCATTGTGTTCCCCTCCTGAGCAGGTGCGATTAACCGGGCCCGGTGGCAATCGCGCCTCGGGACGCGAGCGCGTCGATGTGTTCCTGGGAGTACCCCACCTCCCGGAGCCAGTGCGCTGTGTCGCGACCGAGAGGCGGCGAGGCGGTAGTGGCGGCGGGCGGGCTGTCGCTCATCTTGAGCGGGGGTGCGGCCATTATCTGTGGGCCGGTAAGGTCATGTTCGAGCTCCACGGCGTACTCGTTCTCGATCACCTGCGGGTTTTCGATGAGCTCTTCGACGAACCAGACCGGGCTGGCCGGGACGCCGAACCGGTCGAAAATCGCCATCCATTCGCCGGTGGTCTTCTGCCGCATCGTCGTCTCCACCTGTTCGATGATGTCCCGCGCAACCACTCGCACGGACGGGTTCTCGAGCGAATGATCGAGTCCGAGGGCGTCACGCATCTTGGTTCGGGTGGCGGGCGAGAGGCAGCCGACCGTGAGTGCGCCGTCCTTCGTCAGGTAGCCCCGGTAGTAGAGGCCAAAACCGGCGACCGCCTCGGTGGCCGCTTTGCGCCGGCGCACGAACGCGTCGAACGGTTCGCCGGCCTCTCGCGACTTCTTCAGGTCCTCGAGGAAGCCTTCACGCCGTTCTGAATCGGCTACGGGGAGCGACATGAATTGGCCCGTCTGCAACATCAGCGCGTTGCTCAGGAGCGACGTCTCGACCAACTGACCGCGCCCGGTGCGTTCGCGGTGGAAGAGCGCGGCGCAAACGGCCCAGGCAATTGCGTAGCCCGTAGTGAAGTCCGCGGGTGCGGCCGGACCCGTCAAGGCAGGGAATCCGTTGTCATCGACGTGCATCCGGTGCATGAGGAGGCCTGAGGCCGCCTGGGCGACTATGTCGTAGCCCGGGCGATGCGCCCAGGGGCCCTGGCGGCCGAACGCCGTGCTATCGATGTACACGAGGTCCGGCTTTTCCTTGCGCAGCGTGTCATAGTCGATGCCCAGGCGTGCCGAGACATCCGGCCGGGCGTTGATGACGACGACATCCGCG
>CAYYSD010000149.1:0-7254 GCA_964474285.1 uncultured Anaerolineaceae bacterium
CCCAACCAGATGCGCGCCCCGGCGCCCGACGCGGACTTTCACCGCCTCTAGATCTGGCCACTTCCTTTCCGTGCCCCAACTTGCGCCCCGCCACGCCGTCGCGTAGCTTCGCGGCGAGCGGAGGAGGCAGTTTCTATGCCGATGCAGGTAGCGATCGGTTTCGGCGGCGCGCGTTCGGCCCCTGATTGGGCGAAGGCGGCCGACTTCGTGGTCGAAGCGGAAAAGCTCGGCGTGGACTTCTGCTGGACGGCCGAGACGTGGGGATTCGACGCGGCCACGCCGGCCGGCTATCTCGCTGCCCGCACCTCGAAGATCAAGCTCGGCACCGGCATCATGCAGATCGGCTCCCGTTCTCCCGCGATGCTCGCGATGACGGCAATGAGTCTGAACGCCATGTCCAACGGCCGCTTCCATCTCGGCCTCGGCGCCAGCGGGCCGCAGGTGATGGAAGGCTGGCACGGCGTCCGCTTCGCACGCACACTGCCCCGCATCCGGGACGCCATCAACATCATCCGGATGGTGACGCGCGGCGAACGCGTGGCGTACAAGGGTGATTACTACGAACTGCCCCTGCCCGGCGGGGAAGGCAAGGCGCTCCGCACCTCGGCGCCGCCAATGGAGATCCCGATTTACCTCGCGACGCTGGGCGGCAAGAGCCTCGAACTCACCGGGGAACTCGCCAACGGCTGGCTCGGCACGTCCTTCATGCCCGACCATGCGGATGTCTTCTTCGATTCAATCCAGAAGGGCGCCGAGAGCGCAGGTCGCAAGCTCACGGACCTCGACCTGCAGGCCGCGGGCGGCGCGGTGGCCTTCGGGGATGACATCGAGCGGCTCGTTGCCCCGCGCAAGCCGGGACTCGCCTTCACACTTGGGGCCATGGGTTCGCGCCAGCACAACTTCTACAACGCCGCCTACCGCCGCGCGGGCTATGCCGACGAAGCCGTGGCCGTGCAGAAGCTCTACCTCGAAGGCAAGCGCGATGAAGCAGCTGCGCTCGTGCCCGATGAAATGGTCATGCTGACAAACCTCATCGGCACCGAGGCGATGGTCCGCGAACGAGTGCGCAAGCACCGCGACGCCGGCGTCACCACCCTTCGTGTGCAGGCGGAAGGCGAGACGATGCAAGAACGGCTCGACAACCTTGGACGCATCGTCCAGATCGTGCGGGAGGAGTCAGCCGGCAGCTGACCTGCAAACCGATTGTTCGTTGCCGGCGGGTGCCCATACCATCTCGCGCATGAGCCTCCACGAGCGCATCCGTGTCCGCGACGCTCGCGTCCTTTCCGACGACTCGTATGTCCTGAAGAAGACCTCCTTCGAATGGCGCCGGTCGGATGGGGAATGGCAGGAAGAGACCGGGTACAGGCTCCATCAGGTGACAAGAGTGTTCGAAGCGTTCATGAGCCCCGGTTCGGTCACGGAGACGCTGCACTTCTTCGTCGGCGAGTACGAGCCCGGGATGCGCGTCGGCGACGGTGGCGGCATGCGCCACGAAGGGGAGGACATCGAAGTGCTGGAGGTCGGCATGGACGAGGCGCCGGCGATGGTGGCGGACGGCCGCATCTGCGATGGGAACACCATCATGCTCCTCCAATGCGCTGCACTTCACCTGTTCGGCCCGGCGACAGAAGGCGGCCTGAGCTGACTGCTGCATCGATCTTTGTTCGCGACGGCGAGTCGTTCACGGGCACCGAACTTGCGGCGAGCCCGTGGGGGCCTGGTCTGCTTCATGGCGGGCCGCCGGCCGGGTTGCTCGCCCGCGCGATTGAGCGTTCGCGGGCAACCCCGGACCTGTTCGTCGCACGGCTCACAATTGATCTCTTCCGGCCGGTCCCGATGGGGCCGCTGGAGATCCGGACGGAGGTCGTGCGCGCTGGCAGGCGGATCCAGGTCTCGGAGGCGGGTATCATCGCGGACGGTGTCGAAGTCGCCCGGGCGACAGGACTCATGCTTCTCCCGGGCGAAGTCACGCTTCCACCCGGTGACCGCTGGAAGCCGGAGACACCAATCGGACCGGCCGGCCTTCCGACCACAGGCCTCAGCGGCAGAGTCGATGTTCCGATGCGAACTGCCCGCCCGGGCTTCCACACGACAATCGAAGCCCGCCGAGCTGGCGGCGGACCCGGAACCGGCCGCCACACGTCCTGGATTCGCATCCCCTTCCCGCTCATTGAAGGCGAAGAGACGACCCCGCTCGAACGCGCCGCCGCGACTGCCGACTTCGGCAACGGGCTCAGCGGCCTCAACACCGGTGACGGCGTTGGATTCATCAACGCCGACATCACTGTCCATCTGCACCGCGCACCGGTGGGCGAATGGATCGGTCTCGACGCCCGCAGCATCCACCACGCCCATGGCCTGGGGCTCATCGAATCCCGCCTCTACGACGAACAGGGCCCATTCGGGCTTTCGACGCAGGCACTCATCGCCAATCGCCGCCGCTGACGGCTCAGGATGTCGAACGGCGCAACAGCCGAAGCCCCACCAACGTCACAACCGCCGCGCCAATCGCCCCGCCAACCGCACGTCCTTTGGAGAACGACGAGACGGGCGGAGGCGGCGGTATCAGTGCCAGTTCTCCCGGTTCTGCCGTCCTTCGCCGCTGGAGTTCCAACTCGAGGCTGCGTTCGCCTTTGCGCATCGCCCATTCGTGGTTGCGCGCGAAGAACGCCTTCGCGATGAATGAGCCATACCGAAGAAGGGTCTTGTTCGCCGAGATCTGCCAGTCATAGGTGACGTCGACGTACTCCCCGTCTTGCTCGAAAGTCCACACGCCGCGGCCGGCGAAGTCGCCGGTGGCCTCCAGCGCGAAACCGTGGGGCTTGTTGGACTCCGTCACGGTGAACTGCCAGCGCAGGGTGTAGGGCAGCCAGCCGCGCGTGAACAGGTCCACCACCTTACCGATCCCCTTCTCATCGCCGGGCTCCAGTTCGCGCACCTCGAGGTAGACCGAGGGCCACCATCGGGCCAGGGTATCCGTGTCCGAAAGGATTTCCGAGACCTCCTCACAGGTCGCACGGAATCGCCAGTGGGTGATGAATCGATACGTGTTCGTTGCCATGCCCGAGTCTACGCACGCCGGGCTCGCGATGATCACCCAATTCATTGTTGACCAAATCACTCGACTTTGTCTTCGCCGCCGGATACAGTAGGCCTACGAACACCGCAGCGTTCGAAATCCCTACTACCGGAGCAGAATTCGATGGCCAGCATCGCCGAACGCGGCTACGCAAACCCCGCAGTGCTCGTTGATACCGATTGGGTCGCGGCCCACCTCAACGACCCGAACATTCGCATCGTCGAATCCAACGAGGACCAGCTCCTCTACCCGTCGGGCCACATCCCCGGCGCCGTCCAGGTCGACTGGGCGGCGGACCTCAACGACCAGGTCCGCCGCGACTACCTCGACAAAGCAGGCTTCGAAAGCCTCATGAGCCGCATCGGCGCCACGAAGGACACAACGGTCGTGTTCTATGGCGACAAGAACAACTGGTGGGCGACGTACGCCTTCTGGGTGTTCCAGCTCTTCGGCCACACGAACGCGAAGGTTATGGACGGCGGCCGTCTGAAGTGGGAAAAAGAAGGACGCGCCCTCACGCGCGACGTCCCGGCCTACCCGGCCACCTCCTACACCGCTCCCGCCCGGGACGACAAGACGATCCGCGCGTTCAAAGATGAAGTCCTCAAGCACCAGGACACCAAGAAGCCGCTCGTCGACGTTCGCAGCCCGCAGGAATACAGCGGCGAACGCACCCACATGGCCGAGTATCCCCAGGAAGGCGTCCTCCGCGGTGGCCATATTCCCGGCGCGAAAAGCGTGCCGTGGGCGCGTGCCGCCAACCCGGAAGACGGCACCTTCAAGAGCGCCGAAGAGTTGAAGGCGATCTACGAGCAGGAGCAGGGCCTCAAGTCATCCGACGACATCATCACCTACTGCCGCATCGGCGAGCGCAGCTCGCACACCTGGTTCGTGCTCACGCATCTGCTCGGCTATCCGAAGGTGCGGAACTACGACGGCAGCTGGACTGAGTGGGGCAACTCGGTCGGCGTGCCAATCGAGAAGTAATCTGCGTTCGAGACACGATCCCGCCTCCGTTCCTCGCCCGCACGGACGTTGAACCGCGCGATACTGGAGGAGCGGAGGCTGAATCCGAAACGCCGTTGACCCCGGAGGTAACAGTGTCCGAACAACCTGCCGAGCTTTCATCGCTCGTCCAGGACTTCGCGTTCTGCGACAGGAACGAGCGCGCCGAACTCCTGATCGAATTCGCGGACCGGTTCGAAGAAGTCCCGGAGCGGATCGCAACCCGCCCCTATCCCGAAGAACACCACGTCCAAAAATGCGAATCCGACGCCTACGTGTGGGCCGAGGACTTGCCGGACGGTACGGTGAAGTTCCACTTCGCGGTCGAAAACCCCCAGGGTCTTTCCGCGAAAGCGTGGTCGGTCATCCTCGATGAAACCCTCTCGGGCAAGCCGCTCGAGGACGTGGCCGCCGTCTCCTGCGATGTCGTCTTTTCCGTGTTCGGCAAGGACCTCTCCATGGGGAAAGGCCAGGGGCTCATGGGAATCACCGACATGGTCACCTATGAAGCGAAGAAAAGGCTCAAAGAGCGCACCCGGGCCTGACCAGCTATCTCGATCAGGCACTTGAACATTTGCGCCGGCATCGTGATGATAACAAGGGCCGAATTCGGACCCAAAACGGGCGTAGCCGTCCGGGAGTTGAGGAGTCAGTCGTGACGAAGATCATCGAAATCGAGGGCATCGGGCCCGTGTATGCGGAAAAGCTCACCGCGGCCGGTGTCGATACGGTCGAAGAGCTGCTCACGGAAGGCGGTTCCGCCAACGGGCGAAAGACCCTCGCCGAGAAAACAGGCCTCACCACGTCCCAGCTGCTCGAGTGGGTCAACCGTGCCGATCTCATGCGCATCAACGGCGTCGGCTCCGAATACGCTGACCTGCTCGAAGCCTCCGGCGTGGACACCGTCAAGGAACTCGCAACCCGCCGTGCCGACAACCTGCACGCGAAGATGCTCGAAGTGAACACGGCCAAGAGCCTGGTTCGCCGTCCGCCCAGCATGGCTGATGTCGAAAAGTGGGTCGCGGAGGCCAAGACGCTTCCCCAGGCGGTCACCCACTAGGCACGCCCGGGCTCACGTCCGCGACCAGCCGTCCCGCGCGGGTTTGCGGCACCGATGCCACCAACCACCACGAAAGGCGCGAGCGTTCGCGCCTTTCTTCGTGTGTGCCGGGCAGGGCGGGGGAGGGTTAGTCCCAGCGAGCGGGCATCGGGATTTCGTCGATCTCGTCAGCGCCCACGGTCTTAACGATCGTGTCCCATTCCGCCAGCTCCCATTCGCTGACGAAGGTGATCGCGGAGCCGGTCTTCCCCGCGCGCGCCGTGCGGCCGATGCGGTGGATGTACTCTTCGCTGTTCTGGGGCACGTCGAAGTTGATCACGTGCTGGATATCAGGGACGTCGAGACCGCGCGCCGCGACATTGGTTGCCACGAGGAACTCGAGCCGCCCCGCCTTGAAGTCGCCCATCACGCGGTCGCGTTCGCCCTGGGGAAGGTCTCCATGGATGGCGCGCGCCGGGACATCGCAGGACTGGAGCTGGGCCGTGAGCCGGTCCACCCCCGCCTTGGTCCGCCGGAAGATCAGCGACCGCCCGAGGTCCATGGTCTCGTAGAGGTGGCGCAGAGCGAGGAATTTGTCGCGCTCCGGCACTTCGCAGAAATACTGAGCGACGCCTTCGGCCGTGCGCTGGTCGGGATCGACCGCCACTTCCACGGCGCGGCGCATGTAGCGGTGGACGATGCGCGCGATGGACATCGGCATCGTGGCGCTGAACAGCGCCGTTTGCCGCTGGCGGGGAGCATGACGAAGGATGCGGTCGATATCGCGAGCGAACCCGATGTCGAGCATCTGGTCGGCCTCATCGAGAATCACGAAGCGCACGCTGTCGAGGCGGAGGGTGCCACGCTCGAGGTGGTCGATGACACGGCCGGGTGTCCCGACAATAACCTGGGCAGCTCGTTCGAGCGCGGTGATGTCGGAGCGGACGCGGCGTCCGCCGACGAGGCCGAGCGCGGTGAATCCGTAGAACTTGCCCAGGTGCTCCATCGTCTCGAGAACCTGGTGCGCGAGTTCGCGCGTCGGCACCAGGATGATGGCCTGGCTGTCCGGCAGTGCGGGGTCGATGGCGCGCGCGACGGGAATGCCGAAGGCGAGCGTCTTGCCGGTGCCCGTCTGCGCCAGGCCGACGACGTCTTCGCCGGCGAGCATTTCGGGGAGTGCCTTCGCCTGGATCGGCGTCGGTGTTTCAAAGCCCATCGCCGCGATCGCGCGCAGGCCCGTTTCGTCGATGCCGAGCTCGCGAAACGCTGCGGAGATTGGCGCCCGTGCTTCGGGGATCTTGGCGGTGGTCGTGCCGGTGGCGACTTCGCCCGCAGCGGTAGCCGCGGCACCGCCACGCCGGCCACGGCGGCGGCGGCGAGCCGGGGCGGTGGTCGCACCATGAGGGACAGGGGAATGGTGGTGGTCTGCCGGCCAGTTCTCCTGTTGGGAAGGGGCCTGGCGGCTGTCAGTGACGGTGGCTGGAGCGGCTGAATCGGTGCGGCGAGGGGTTGGCGAATCGGCAGGTTCTGCCTTTTCGCGCTTGAACAGGGAGAGCAGTTTCAACGAGTTCCTTTCAAAAGCACCGCCAGCGCATTGGCGACGGTCTTCCGCGGTGGCTCGGATCTATCGGTGAAGTTGGGAACCGCGGCGCGAGGAGCTTCATGTCCAGCAGCCTGCAGTGGATGAGCCACGTACAGATCGTAGCACACTTTGCGATGCCCCGTGATTGGGGTTCTACCGAAGGTTCCGGCCCACCACACGTTCGAGCTCGTCGAGCCCCGACAGCGTGTGATCGACGCGAATGGTCGTCATCCCCAGTTCGCGCGCTGCCTTCAGGTTGATGCCGAAATCATCAAGGAACACGCACTCTTCCGGCGAAACCTGCAGCAGCTCGCAGGTGTGCAGGTAGATGCGCGGGTCGGGTTTGCGCATGCCGACCTTCGCGGATTCGACCACCACTTCAAACAGCTCGTCGAGGCTCCAGATCGCCCCCGGCCGCGAATCGCCGCGCGCGACATTGTTCGTGATGCATCCAAGGCGCACGTGCCCGCGCAGCGCACGCACAGCGCCGATCATCTCATCGCGCGTGTCGAGGCCAGCGTGGAAAGCGTCGAGAAACGCCGCACC
>CAYYSD010000150.1:0-7253 GCA_964474285.1 uncultured Anaerolineaceae bacterium
CCGGGGCGCGTGCGGCTGGCAGTTCTTGTCGACCGGGGTCACCGGGAATTGCCGATTCGCCCCGATTTCGTGGGCAAGAATCTGCCGACCGCGTTCCTCCAGAAGGTTGACGTGCGGCTGGTGGAGACGGATGGCGTCGACGGCGTGTTTCTCACCGGGCAGGAGGTGCACCGTGCTTGATGTTCGCGAACCGGCCGTGGGGATCGAGTCCGCCACTGCCTCGCCTGCGTCCTGGGCTTCGAAGGACCTGCTCGACACGGACACGCTCACGCGGGCCGAGATCGAGCTCATCATGGAGACAACCGAGGCGATGGCGGAGGTGCGCTCGCGGCCTGTGGGCAAGGTGGCCACTCTGCGCGGCGCGACCGTTGTGACGCTCTTTTACGAGCAGAGCACGCGAACCCGCGCCAGCTTCGAAGTGGCGGCGAAGTCGCTGGGTGCGGACGTCGTAAACCTCACGGCTTCGGGCAGTTCCGTCGAGAAGGGCGAAACGCTCATCGATACGGTGCGCACCCTGGAGGCCATCGGGGCGGACATCCTCGTGATGCGGCACGGCAGTTCGGGGGCGCCCTATGTGGCGGCGAGAAACACGCGCGCGAGCGTCATCAACGGCGGCGATGGGATGCACGCTCACCCGACGCAGGCATTGCTGGACCTCTTCACGATACGCAGGCACATCGGCGATGTGGCGGGTAAGCGCGTGACGGTCATTGGCGACGTGCTTCACAGCCGCGTGGCTCGCTCGAACGTCTGGACCCTGCTGGCGATGGGCGCGAGCGTGACGCTCTGCGGACCTGCGACGCTTCTGCCGCGCACGCTGGACGGGCGTCATGAGTCCGGCTCGGTGCGGGTGACAACCGACGCGGACGAAGCGATCGAAGGCGCCGACGTTGTGATGGCGTTGCGCATTCAGAAAGAGCGGCAGGACAGCGGACTCATCCCTTCGCTGCGGGATTACATCCGCGGCTACCAGCTGAACGAGCGGCGGCTGGGCCTCGCGAACCCCGGTGCGCTCGTGATGCACCCGGGGCCGATGAACGAAGGCATCGAAATTGCGCCTTCAGTGGCGCACGGTGTGGCGTCGGTTATCGAAGAGCAAGTGGCGAACGGTGTGGCGCTGCGAATGGCCGTGCTCTACCTGCTTGCAGCCGGGAGGCACGGATGAGCGAGACGTTGGTCATCAGCGGAGGCAGGGTCATTGACCCGGCGAACGGCGTCGACGGCGTGTTCGATGTGCGGGTCGAAGGTGGGGCCATTGTGGCCGTGGGGCACGGCCTGGAACGGGCTGGCGCTCGCGTGATCGACGCAGCCGGGTGCATCGTGACGCCGGGGTGGGTGGACCTGCATGCGCATCTGCGCGAGCCCGGCTTCGAGCAGAAAGGGACCATCGCGACGGAGACGCTGGCGGCCCTGCGCGGAGGCTTCACGACCATCTGCGCAATGCCGAACACCCAGCCTGCCCCCGACAACGCTTCTACGGTGGAGGCGCTCCTCGGGAGGATCGCACGGGATGCACGGGTCCGCGTGCTGCCCATCGGCTGCATCACGCGCGGGCGGGCAGGCAAGGTCATCGCCGAGTTGAGCGAGATGGCCGATGCGGGCGTGGCCGCCTTCAGCGACGACGGCAGCCCGGTGGCCGACGCGCGCATCATGCGGAACGCGTTGGCGCTTGCGGGCGCGCTCGGGCTGCCAATCTCAGAACATTCCGACGACCCCGTGCTGAACGCCGGAGGGGTGATGAACGAAGGCCGTGTGAGCGAACGGTTGGGGCTCGCGGGGCAACCCGCCGCGGCGGAGGTGACGGCTATCGCGCGCAACATCTCCCTGTGCGAAACGACCGGCGGGCGCCTGCACATCGCGCACGTCACCACCGCACGGGGGCTGGAGCTCGTGGCTGAAGCCAGGCGCCGCGGGCTCCCGGTGACGTGCGAAGTGACCCCGAGCCACCTCTTCCTGACGGAGGAGGCAGTTTTCGGCGACGGGCAGCAGGCTGCCTATGACACGAACGCCAAGATCAATCCGCCCTTGCGGACGGAAGATGACCGCAAGGCCCTCGTGGCGGGTGTGAATGCAGGCATCATTGACGCGATCGCCACCGACCACGCGCCTCACGCCACCGAGGACAAGCTGTGCGAGTTCGATGCGGCAGCGTTCGGCATTGGCTGCTTCGAAACCACTGCAGGGACGCTCCTGACGCAAGTCGCGCGCGGGGAACTCGACCTGGCAGCGACTGTTCGCGCGCTAACCTCCGGGCCCGTTGCCGCGTTCGGACTGCCGGCAAGGCTCCCCGGGTTGGGGTCGTTGACGGCCGGGGCCCCGGCTGACATCACGATTATCGACCCCGGAGCGCGCTGGACGGTGGACGTGCGTACGTTTGCATCGAAGGGCAGGAACACGCCGCTCAACGGGCGCGAACTGACGGGGGCGGTGCGTGCCGTCGTCTTCGGCGGGGCCGTGGCGTTCGAACGCGAGGCCGCACATGTCTGAAGCGCTGCTGGTGCTCGCGGACGGAAGCGTGTTTCCCGGACGGGCCGTGGGAGCGGAAGGCCACGCCGACGGCGAGGTCGTGTTCAACACCTCCATGACTGGTTACCAGGAAATGCTGACGGACCCGTCCTACGCGGGGCAGTTGCTCGTGCTCACCTACCCGATGATCGGGAATTATGGGATGGACGCGCGGGTGGAGGAGTCGTCGCGCATTCAGCCGAGCGGCCTCATCGTGCGGGAGGCGGCTGCGTTCGCAAGCCATCCGCGGTCAGGGGCGCAGCTCTCGGACTTCCTGCGGGCTCGAGGCGTTGTGGCGATCGACGGGGTGGATACGCGGGCGGTCACGCGCCGGATTCGCAGGCAGGGCGTGATGCCGGGCACGATCACCACCCACGAGAGCGCTGCGAGCGCGGTGGCCCGTGTTCGTGCGATGCCGCGCTACGACGACATAAACTGGGTGGAGACCGTCACGGCGGCGGCCCAATACGATTGGGAGGGCGTCCCGGTCCACGGTCCCCTGCGCAGGGTGGCGCTCCTCGACGGCGGTGTGAAGCGAAACATCATGCGGTCGCTCTCCGCGCGCGGTTGCGCGGTGCGAGTATTCCCGGCAGATAGCACGGCCGACGATGTGCTCAGCATGCGGCCCCACGGGATCGTGCTTTCGCCCGGGCCAGGTGATCCTCGCTTGCTCGAAACGATGGTGGCAGAGACGAAGCGGATGATCGGCGCCGTGCCCGTGTTGGGCATCTGCCTGGGACACCAGGTGGCGGCGAAGGCGCTCGGGGCGGACACGTTCAAGTTGCCGTTCGGCCACCGCGGCGGGAACCACCCCGTGCAGGACACGGTCACCGGGCACGTGACGATCACGGCCCAGAACCACGGTTATGCCGTGGCGCCGGATGGGCTGGATGCGGCCGCCTACGTTTCGCACATCAACCTCAACGACCAGACGGTGGAGGGTATTGCCCTGCGAACGGAGCCACTGCTCACCATCCAGTATCATTCAGAAGCGTGTCCCGGACCGCTGGACAACACCGGGATTTTCGATCGATTTGTGGACATGATGGCTTCGGTCCGCGGAGGTGTGGCATGACCCGGGCAACGGAACAACGACGAGCAACGCTGGACGACGCAAACGAGATTGCGGACATTGTCCGGGGCCTGGGGTCGAAAGAGAACGTCGGCCTCCCGGCGGACTTCACGGACGAGAGCGCTCGCCAGTGGATCAAGCGCCTGGGTGACCAGGGAACGCTCGTCATCGTGTTCGATGGGAGCATCCCGGTGGCGTTCGGCGGCATCGATTTCAACACCACCGAGCCCGACACGGCGCTCCTGGGCGTATGGGTGGTGCCGGCCTACCGGCGACGCGGGCTCGCCACGGACCTTGCCGACGACCTCATCGAGTTTGCCCGGGAACGGGGCTACCGGCGGATTCGCGGACGCCTGCCGGCGAACAATGAACCCGCCCTCAGCTTCCTTTCGGGCATCGGCGCGATGGTCCCTCTGCGCAATCCCGACATGACCTTCGAACTGCCACTGTGACGGCAGGAGGAACGAGGGCCTCCGGGCACGCGATGACTCGCCGGACAGCCAGCCCGACACCGCGGCGCAACAACGCGCCCATCCGCCGCCGCAAGGCCGCGACGAGCGTGCCGGATTTCCTGGTGGCGTGCGCCATTGCGGCGTGGGTGCTGTCGGCGGTGTTCATCGCGGCGTCGTTTGTGGATGCATCACTGGCCCACGACGGGCCGGGCAAGACGATCGCCAGGATGTTCGCCGGGCTCCTGTTGGCGGCAGGTGTATTCATCATCGCCATTGCAATGCTGTTGCTCCGCGACGACCGCGGAAACCCGGACCATTACCTCGTCCCGGCCGTCATCGGGATGATCGTCGGCGCTGTCGAGGCTGTCCTCTTCCTGTGGCCGGCCGGGAACCTGGTCTGGGCGCCGCTGTTGCTGCTCGCCCTGGCGCTTCGGCCGTTGCGGCGCCTGGTGGGCCGCATTGTCGGGATGCCGGCGCGCCGTTGAGCGAATGCCCGGCGCCAAAGCCTGGACCACACTTCACGCCGAAAGGAGGCGCAGCCGAAGTTCAGTGAAACCTGCAAGCGTGCTCATCATCGGCTCCGGCCCGATTGTCATCGGCCAGGCGGCGGAATTCGACTACGCCGGGACGCAGGCGTGCAAGGCGATGCGCGAAGAAGGCGTGCGCAGCATCCTGGTGAATTCGAACCCGGCCACCATCATGACGGACCTCGATGTCGCGGACGCCGTCTACATCGAGCCGCTCACGGTGCCGGTTCTGGAACGGATCATCGCGCGGGAGCGGCCGGAGGGTATTCTTCCCACGCTTGGCGGTCAGACAGGCCTGAACCTGGCGGTTGAGCTCGCCAGGGCGGGCATCCTCGAGAAGTACAACGTGCGGCTGCTGGGCACGCCGCTGGAGACCATCCGGCGCGCCGAGGACCGCGAGCTCTTCCGCGATCTGCTGGCCAAGCTCGGCGAGCCCATCCTCGAGAGCGAGATCTGTGTGACCGTCGAGGAGTGCGTGGCGGCGACGGAGAAGATCGGGCTACCCGTGGTGATCCGGCCGGCCTATACGCTTGGCGGCACGGGCGGCGGCATGGCGTTCACGATGGACGAGCTGCGGACCATCGCGGGGCGCGGCATCGCCGCCAGCCCTATCGGACAGGTCCTCATCGAGAAGAACCTGCTTGGCTGGAAAGAGGTCGAGTATGAGGTGATGCGCGACGGCGCGGGCAATTGCATCACCATCTGCAACATGGAGAACTTCGACCCGATGGGCGTCCACACAGGCGACTCCATCGTAGTCGCCCCATCGCAGACGCTGAGCGACAAGGACTACCAGATGCTGCGCTCCGCGAGCCTGCGCATCATCAGCGAGCTCGGCATCGAAGGGGGCTGCAACGTCCAGTTCTCCCTCGGTCCGCGGAAGGATGTGCGCGACTGGGATGGGGACCTGGACGCACCCCTGCCCTACTACGTCATCGAGGTGAACCCTCGTGTTTCGCGCTCATCGGCGCTGGCATCCAAAGCCACCGGCTACCCGATCGCGCGCGTGGCCGCCAAAATCGCCTGCGGCAAGACGCTGGACCAGATCCCGAACGCCGTCACGCAGCGGACGACAGCCGCTTTCGAGCCCGCCCTCGACTATTGCGTGGTCAAGATCCCGCGTTGGCCGTTCGACAAGTTCGCCCTCGGGGATCGCACCCTGGGGACGCAGATGAAGGCGACGGGCGAGGTGCTCGCGATCGACCGGTGCTTCGAGGCCGCGTTGAACAAGGCGGTGCGCTCCCTTGAAATTGGTGGCCGCAGCCTGCGCTGGGAGAAGCCCGAATGGCGCGGGGGCGAGTTCCCACTGACGGCCACGGATGAGCGCCTGTGGGCCGTGATGGCAGCGATCCGCAGCGGCGCGGCCCCGATGGATGTCGCGCGCCAGACAGGCATCGACCCGTGGTTCCTCGATCGCCTCCAGAACATTGTCGCGATGGAGCGGAGGCTCCTGAATGAGCCGCTCAACGCGGCATTGCTGCGGGAGGCAAAGCGCCTCGGCTTCAGCGATGAGATGGTCGGACAGCTGGCCGACAGGCTGCCCGAGCAGGTGCGCGAACTCCGCCACGAATGGGGCGTGCGGCCGGTCTACAAGATGGTGGATACCTGCGCGGCGGAATTCGATGCGGTGACGCCCTACTTCTATAGCACCTACGAAGAAGAGAACGAGGCTGAGCCGCCGGAAGGCGAGAGCGCGCTCGTCATCGGCAGCGGGCCAATCCGAATTGGCCAGGGGATCGAGTTCGACTACGCGAGTGTGCACGCCGCCTGGGCGCTGCAGGATTCCGGGCGCCGGGCGATCATGGTGAATTCGAACCCGGAGACGGTTTCCACGGACTTCGATACGAGCGACAGGCTCTACTTCGAACCGCTCGACGAAGAGGCCGTGCGGGACATCATCGAAAACGAGCAGGGCACATCGGCGACTCCGCCTCCCAGCATCGTGCAGTTCGGTGGCCAGACGGCCATCAACCTGGCGGAGCCGCTGCGGCGCGCGGGCATGCCGATCATCGGGTCGAGCGCAGAGGTCATCGACACGGCGGAAGACCGGCGGCTGTTCGAACGGTTCCTGCAAGGCCTTGGCATCCCGCAGCCCCCCGGGGCGGCGGTCATGACGCTCGAAGAGGGCATGAAGACGGCGCAACTCATCGGCTACCCCGTGCTCGTGCGGCCTTCGTATGTGCTCGGCGGGCGGGCGATGGAGATCGTCCAGAACGCGACCGAGCTCGTGACGTTCCTCGGACAGGCGAAGGAAGCGGCGCAGGGCCGCGCTATCCTCATCGATAAGTTTCTCGAAGGCGCGGAGGTAGAAGTCGACGCTATCTGCGACGGCGAGACGGTCCTCATCCCCGGGATCATGGAGCACATCGAACGCGCCGGCGTTCATTCCGGCGATTCGATGGCGGTCTACCCGCCGAGGCACCTCACCCCGGAGGAGAAGGAAGTTATCCGCGACTACACCGAGCGCATCGTCCTGGGAATGGGCGCCATCGGGTTGACGAACATCCAGTACGTCGTGCTTCCACGTGATGCGGACGGTGCGCCGCGGGTGTTCGTGCTGGAGGTGAACCCGCGCGCCAGCCGCACGGTGCCCTTCGTGGCCAAGACCATCGGCGAGCCGGTGGCCGCCATCGCCGCCAAGCTGATGGCCGGCAAACCGCTCGGCGACTTCGGCCTGGCCGACAAGCCGTACGACCA
>CAYYSD010000151.1:0-7200 GCA_964474285.1 uncultured Anaerolineaceae bacterium
CATCCGGCGAAAGCGTATCCAGCTTCTGCTTCATGCTCAGCCCGCCGAGCGTGACCACCGAGAGCACCTGCGTCTGGCCGCGCTGGAACAGCCCGGTCCCGTGCGTTCGCGGCAGCACACCTACGTGGATGTCGAGGTCGCGGATTTGCGTCACGGCGCGGTCGTCCGCCCGCCGGCCGTCTTCAAGGATGCGCTTGCGCATCGCCTTCTTGATGACGTTGTAGAGCCCTTCGCCGATTTCCGTACTCGTGAAGCGCTCGCCGAACGCCTCCGCCAGTTCGAGGCGGACGGCCTTGTTGGCGTCGCTGCGCTCACTTGCCGCGCTCGCCACGAGCTCATCGAGGCGGTCCTTGAGGTGGTCGTGGACCGCCTGGGTCACTTCGCTGTAGTCCGGCGAAGGCGTGTAGGGCTTCTTCACCGGCGCGGCTTCGGCCGCAATCTGCTGTTGCAGCGCGTTGATGGCGCGGTTCGCTTCCATCGCCGCTTCGATGGCCTCCAGCACGAGCTCTTCGGAGACCTGCTTCGCTCCCGCTTCCACCATCACGACCGCTTCGTTCGTGCCGGCGACGATGATATCGAGGTCGCCTTCGGCTGCCTGTTCGAACGTGGGGTTGATAACGAACTCACCGTTGAGATGCGTCACGCGCACGCTGCTCACAGGGCCGTTGAAAGGGATATCGCTGATCATCAGCGCCGCGCTCGCACCGATCGTGATGAGCGTGTCGGGCTGGTGTTCGCGGTCCGAAGAAAGCGTCGTCGCTACGATCTGGACGTCGTTGCGGAAGCCCTTCGGGAACAGCGGGCGCAGGGGCCGGTCCGTCAGGCGCATCGCCAGGATCGCGTCGGTGCTGGGCCGCGTTTCGCGCCGCGGGAAGCCGCCGGGGATCTTGCCCACGGCATAGAGGCGCTCCTCGTAATCAACCGTGAGCGGGAAAAAGTCGATTCCCGGGCGCGGGTCGGCCATACAGGCCGTGACGAGCACGACGGTATCGCCCAGCCGGACAGTGACGGCGCCGTTCGCCTGTCCTGCCAGGATGCCGTGCTGAATGGTGAGGGTCTTTCCCCCAAGTTCCAATTCGTACGTATTCATTGCTAGCGGTTTTTCTCTTCTCTACCTGCAACTTACGTGCGCCACCACGTTTTTCCCGTGGGCAGGCGCAGCTATTCGGACGCTCCGCTGACTGGGGAGCGCTGGCAAAGGACGCGAAAGGTGTTACGTGTGCTGGACCGTGGTTCGCGCTGACAAACAGAAAAGCCCCCGCTTACTTGCGGAGGCCCAGCCGTGCGATGACTTCGCGGTAGCGATTCACGTCGCGATTGTTGAGGTAGCGAAGCTGGCGACGACGCTGGCCAACAAGCTTGAGCAGACCCCGGCGCGTGTGGAAGTCGTGCTTGTTCACCTTCAGATGCGTCGTCAGGTACTTGATCCGTTCCGTCAGAACGGCTACCTGGACTTCGGGCGAGCCCGTATCTCCGTCATGGACGGCGAAGCTCTTGATTAGTTCGTCTTTGCGCTCTTTGGTCAGCAACCTTCTCTTGCGTCTTCCTTTGCCTGTATGTGGACTATAGAACCATAGCAGGGGTTCCGGCTGGGAGCAAAGAGCGGATCCTGCGACAAAGCCGCGTGGCGCCGGGCTGTGGCGGAGGGCGCGGCCACACTGCCGATGGTAGCCGCGGCGCTCCGTCGCCGCTGGTCACGGCACCAGATTCAAGGCGCTGTGCCTTGCTGCAAGGGAGCCTCCGTTTCCCACCATCGATGGCCAGGCACCGCCTGCGATGACGTCCTCCCAGTGCCCAGGGCACGGCTCCATTGGAACCTGCTCCCCACTGCGCCCCGTGGCCTTTCGCGCCGAACATCACGGTGGAGGGTTCGAAGATGGCGCAACCTGTGGCAGCCTGGGCAAACTCGATCTGGCAACGGGCCCTGGAATGGCCTCACCCCGCCGAGCCTCCCGTCATCGGGGAAACCGTGGCGCCTTCGCAAGCCCCTGCACCAGTCCCTCCGCCCGCGATCGCCGCGCGCATGCACATGAAGAACCAGTCCACCGGCACCGATGCCCGCTCCGAGCGCATGGTCCGCCAGGTGCGCGAAGAGGTGCAGGAGCTTCGTTCCGCCCTCGATGCCACCGTCAACGCCCGCGATGAGCTCCTCCAGGTCGACACCGCCGCGGTCTGTGCCGATCCCGAAACCGCTGCCGCCCTTCCCGGCGCCTCATTGGTGCGCGCCATCCTCGCCGAAGTCGATGCCCACAAGCAGACGAAGGCCGTGGTCGCCCGCCGCGACAAGCGGATCAAGGCGCTCAACGCGCAGGCTCGCCAGCTCCGCCAGGAGAACGCCTTCCTCCAGGGCCGCCTGCAGACGTTCGAGGACACCCTTCGCGCGCTGTACTCGAACCTCGAAGACCTCCGCCAGCTCCGCGACACAAAGCTCGAAACCAACCTCCGCCTCCACACGGTCGCCGAGGAAGGCGAGATGCCGTCTCCGCCGATCAGCGAGGTCATTCCTGCCCGCGTTCGCCGCCCGCGCGCACCCTTCGACCCCGCCCAGGCGCGGGTCGCAGATGGCTGATCCGCCCTCCTCAAGGGCACTGGCGCGCGCGAACACCCCGGCGGTCCTCCCGTCAGTTCGCGGCGAATCCGTCGTTGGGCGCGCCTTCAACGAGTCAGACCTCCTCGTCGCGGCGCTCCGTGACCACATTCGCGACCTCCAGCTCGAACGCGAACTCCTCCGCGCCGAGGTCGATGACCTGCGGCAACGCGTCATCCACGCCGAAGCGACGAGCATCTGGGGACGGATGAAGCCCCCGCGCGCCTAACCCCCGGTTCTTTCGACCGCGACCCCGGCCGCTTTCACCAGCACGTTCAGTGCTGGGAAGAGTTCCTTCGCCTGCGCCGTCAGCCAGTAGCTGGGGGCCGGGGGGTAGGCGCGGTCGATGGTGCGCGTCACGAGACCGGCGGCTTCGAGGTCTTTCAGTGCCGGCGCCAGCGCACCCGAGGTGATGCCCGGCAGCCGCTGTTTGATCTCGCTGTAACGCTCCGCCCCTCGCCCAATCACCACGACGACGAGCATGGGCCACTTCTTCAGAGCGATGTCCAGGAGACCCGCCGCCGGGATCATTCGGACCAGAGGCTCGGCCGCCTTCGACAACTCCTGTCCGGCGGGTGTCAGCCGGTACAACCCGTCTTCCGCGCGATCCGCGATGCCGCACTCCACGAGGTGTTTGAGCGTCTCGCTGAGCGTGTCCCGGCTGGCCCGCAGGCGCGCGTTCAGGTCCGTGAAGCGCATGCCGCCCGCCTGCGCCAGCACGCCGATGATCGGCACCGACCAGCGCCGGTGAAAAAGTCGCACCGCGCCGTCGATATCCCCTTCGACCGCGCTTGACGAGTTACTGTCCCTGGTATATTTTCCCAACTCACCCCACTCTACAGGAGGTCACGGTAATGAGTGCAACTATAGAATTCGACGCCTCGGTCGTCGCCGTCGTCTACGTCACCGACTTCAAAAAGGCCGTTTCGTGGTACGGCAATGTCCTCGGCTTTCAGCCCGACTACCTCATGGAAGAGATGCAGTGGGGCGAGCTCAAGACGAACGTGCCGGGCCTCACCCTCGGCATCCAGGTCACGGACACGCCCGGCGGCGAAGGGGGCCAGCGCCTCACCTTCGGCGTGAAAGACATCGAAGCCGCGCGCGCAACGGTCCTTGCCGGTGGCGGCACGCTTGACGGCGACGTGATGGAGATCCCGGGCATGGTCAAGCTGGCCGACTGGCGGGACCCGGACGGGAACCGCTTCATGTTCGCCCAATCCCTCCAGTAAAGACTGCCCGAAAGGAGGGGTGCGGGCTCCGGTTGGACCCGGTAGCCTGCGCCCATCGGATACCAGAGGAGAATCGGAAATGACACGGACACTCGTATTCGCCGGCACGAAAAAGGGCCTCTTCATCTTCGAGAGTGATGAGAACCGCAAGAACTGGCACCGCACGGGGCCACTCTGCGATGCCTGGCCCGTCAACCACGCGATCTATGACAGGGCGACCAAGGCCATCTACGTCGCCAGCAACAACGCCTGGTTCGGTCCCGCCGTCTTCAAGAGCACCGACCTCGGCGAAACCTGGTCGCATTCGAACGCGGGCCTGGCGTACCCCGAGGGCGAAGACCCGGTGACAGCGCTCTGGTCGCTTGCCGCGGCCAACGGGACCGTGTATTGCGGTGTCGAACCGGCCGGCCTGTTCCGCAGCGATGATGCCGGCGAAACCTGGTCCCATGTGAAAGCCCTGCGAGACCACCCGACGAAGGAACTCTGGATGCCGGGCGGCGGCGGCCTCTGCCTCCATACGATCGTCACCCACCCGTCCGACGCGCAAAAGATGTGGATTGCGATCTCGGCCGCCGGCGCCTACTACACCGCCGACGGCGGCGCCTCGTGGGAGCCGCGAAACAGCGGGGTGATGGCGGCGGGCCTCCCTGGCGATGAGCCCTCCTACCCGGAAGTCGGGCAGTGCGTCCACCACATGGACCTTGCGGCGGGCTCGGACGAGGTGCTCTACCAGCAGAATCACGCCGGCCAGTACACCAGCCGCGATGGCGGCAAGAGCTGGACTCCCGTTGGTCCCGGCTTGCCCTCCACGTTCGGCTTCGCGGAAGCGCCGCACCCGCACAAGCAAGATACCTTCTACGTCATCCCGCTCAACGGCGACATCCTCGGACGCTACATGCCCGATGCGGCCGCGGCAGTGTGGCGCACCACGGATGGCGGCGCGAGCTGGCAGGCGCTTCGCAACGGACTTCCCCAGTCCGAGGCCTACTTCGGGGTTCTCCGCCAGGGCATGGCAGTCGACACGCACGCCACGCCGGGCGTTTACTTCGGCACCAGCACCGGGCACATTTTCGCCAGCGCGGACGAGGGCGAATCCTGGACCCAGATCGCAGGCTATCTCCCGCCCATCTACTCCGTGGAGACGGCGGTCATCTGAGGTGCCGAATGTCTACCTGCCGTTCTCGCTGACGCGCATGTACCCAGGCGCGCCGCGTTCGTTAGATTGCGAAGGCGCAACGGTGAGCGCCGTTCTCGATGCGCTGGATGCTCGCTGGCCCGGCATGCGCGGCTACCTGGCCGATGCATCGCCGCGCATCCGTCGGCACATCCTCATCTTTGTGGACGGCGAAAAGGCGACTCTCGAAACCGAGATCGGCGAAGGTTCCCGTGTGGAGGTCATCCCCGCGATCAGCGGCGGCTGACCTCCACACGGTCCCCGGCAAGGCTCGCGTCTGCGCCGTATACTCGCGGCCAACACCCATTCGGAGGGCCCGATGCCGCTTCCAGCAGTCCAGGATCACGTCGCCCAGCTTCGCGGGTTGCGCTTCCACTACCGCGAGTGGCCGAACCCGGGCGCCCAGGCCCTCGTCGCCCTCCACGGTTTCACCGGCCACGCTCGCACATGGGACTCGTTCGCCGTTGCGATGCAACACAAGTATCGCGTCCTCGCGTTCGACCAGCGCGGCCACGGCGAAAGCGATTGGGCGGACGACTACAGCGTCGACGCCTCCGTCGCCGATGTGCACGCCTTTGTCAACGCGCTCGGCCTCAAGCAGTTCGTCCTCCTCGGCCTTTCGATGGGCGGGCGCAACGCTTTCACCTACGCCTCGGTCCACCCGCAGGAGGTCGAACGGCTCGTGATCGTCGATATCGGACCGGTGACCAATCCTGCCGGGTCGGCCCGGATCCAGACGGGAGCCCAGTCGAACGACATCTTCGACACGCCCGACGACGCTTTCGCGCAGATGCGCAAAGGCAACCCGCGGGCCCCCGACGCGGAGCTGCGCCACCGGGCTGTGAACAACCTGATGCTGCGCGAAGACGGCAAGTGGACCTGGCGCTACGACGCGAGGCTGCGCGCGCCGGGCCGCGTCCAGGTGCGCCCTTCGCCGGAGGAGTCGTGGGCGACAGTCCGCAAGATCACAGCCCCGACGCTGTTGTTGCGAGGGGCCGAAAGCGATGTCCTGGCGCCAGAGACAGCGGAACAGATGGCGCGTGAAATCCCCAACTGCCGCCTCGCGGTGGTCCAGGGCAGCGGCCACTCCATCCCGACCGACAACCCCCAGGGCTTCCTCGAGGCCGTCCAGACGTTCCTGTAGGGCGCCGCATGGGTGTCGGGGCTACCCGGCCGACGACCGTGGTTGCTCGATTATCATTGAGGTGTGCTGCCCACCAACCGCATCCCGACGCATCCCGGCGAGGTTCTGCTCGAGGAGTTCTTGAAGCCGCTCGGTCTCTCGCAGGCAAGGCTGGCCGCCCATATTGGTGTTTCCGCGCGGCGCATCGGCGAACTGGTGCACGGCCGGCGTCCGATGACCCCGGATCTCGCGTGGCAGCTGTCCATGGCGCTGGGAACTACTCCGGAGTTCTGGCTGAACCTCCAGTCGCAGCGGGACCTCGCTGCCTCACGCCCTACCAGGCAGCTCACGCGGCTTGCGCCTGCCAGGGGTCGGCTCCCTACTCGGTCGCGCTGCCGGGCAACAGCTTTCGCAGGCGGCGCGAGAGTTCGCGCGAAAGCCGGGCGGAATCGAAGTGTTCGAGGGTGTAGGCGCGGCCCGCCTCGTTCAGGCCGAGTTGCCCCGCGTCGTGGCGCAGTTTGAGAGCCTGCAGAGTCGCCAGCACCTCGTCGAAGCCGCGGGCGTTGATGACGCCCGGCATCGGGAACGTCCAGATAACCTGCCTGCCGCGGGCGAGGCATTCGAGCACCATGAAGGACGTCCCGTCGTGCGACGTGAGCCGCACGTACACGCTGATCTCGCGATAGAGCTGGTCGAGCCCGTCGATCCAGCCCGGCGCTTCGAGGTTCTGCGGAATCTCCATCGGCAGCGTCTCTGCCGGCGACGGCAGCAGGACGAAGTCCACGTCGGGCATCGCCCCCGGCAGACGCAGGAGCGCCTCCATGTCGAACACCTCACGGTCGAAGGCGTCAACCGGGAGGTAGAGGAGCACCTTGAAACGCTCCGGCAGGGGCGGGCACTCCTGCGGGAGGCCGGGCACGGGCAGCGAAACGTATTCGCCGCGCACCCCGATGCTGCCCAGCTCGTCCACGAGCCACGGGGCGTCGCACCAATGGACGGCGTTGCGGCTGATGCGCCCGGAGACGTTGTCCCGGGCGTGCTCTTCCACCGCGATTTGAACGTCCGTACCCACCCAATGGATGACGAC
>CAYYSD010000152.1:0-4629 GCA_964474285.1 uncultured Anaerolineaceae bacterium
GGCCTCCGGAGCCGAAGTCACAGGTTCGAGTCCTGTCGGGGGTACCACCGTCTCGTCTTACGCCAGACGTGGTGTCCGCGTCCGAGAGATCACACGTCGCAGCTGGTCGAACGCGATGAAGATCGCCGCGCAGACGGGCACAACACCGAGCCACAGGACACTGACGGGCGACATTTTGAACAGATCGTTTAGCCCTGGCACGTAGACAAACGCCAGCGCCAACCCGCACTCGAAGATCAGCCCCCAGAGCACAAGCCGGTTTGACGTCAGCGAGAGGCGCTTCCGCAGACTCCCGTCGCGCTGGGCGAAGAGGCATCCGATTTGGCCGCCCACGATGCCCAGGAAGGTCACAGTTGCGGCATCACGGGAGACGCTTTGGAAGGGATCGAACGAGTCGCCGGGCCGCCAACCGTCCGCGACATAGAAGGCGAAATAGGCTCCCAGGCCAAGCAGTGCTTCAATGGCCCCGAAAAAGAGGAAGGTACGCAGTGCCAGGTGCCGGGTCAGAAGCGGGCGGGACGACGGTTCCGGTGGTTCGCGCATCGTTCGTTCCGACGGCGCTTCGGCCCCGAGAGCAAGCGCAGGCAACAGGTCCGTGCCGATGTCCACAGCAAGCGCCTGGATGACCGCCAGGGGCAAGGGCACGGGAAGGAAGATGTAGACAAGGAAGGGCGCCATCTCCGCCACGTTGCTCGTGAAGACATAACTCACGAAGCGCCGGATGTTTTTCCGAATGGAGCGGCCCTCTTCGATGGCGGCCACGACTGTCGCGAAATTGTCGTCGGCGAGCACGATGTTGGCCGCCTGCTTGGCCGCTTCGGTGCCGCGCAGTCCCATGGCGACGCCGACATCCGCGGCTCGGAGCGCGGGGGCATCGTTGACTCCGTCACCGGTCACCACCACGACCTCGCCCGCCGCACGGAGCGCCCGCACAATGCGGAGCTTCTGTTCGGGGTCCACCCGCGCGACGACAGCGTCGGCACTGAGCAGCCTTCGCAACGCGCTGTCGGACATCCCGTCGAGTTCGTTGCCCGTCACAACGGTACTCTCGGTGTTGTCGAGCCCGATCGCCTTCGCCACCGCGCGCGCCGTATCGGGGTGGTCCCCGGTCAGCATCACGACTCGCACGCCCGCGGTGTGGCAGGCGGTGATCGCCTGTTTCACGCCGCGCCGAGGCGGATCGCGGAACAGCACGAGGCCGGACGGTTCCATCTGGCCGGAGTCACCGCTCGCCGCAAGGAGCAGGACGCGGTCGCCGGCTCCCGTCGCGTTGGCCATGGATACGACGAGCGGTTCCGGGAGGGCGACCGTCGTGGTGAGTCCGAGGACGGCTTCAGGAGCGCCCTTCACAAAGGTGCGGCGTTTCCCGTCCACCTCGCAGGTCACCGACATGTAGCGGAGGCGCGCGTCGAAGGCGACCGACGCGATGCGGGTGCACCGTGCCCGCGCGTCTTCCGCGGCGAAGCCCGCGTCCACCGCCCACCGCCAGAGGGCGACGTCGAGCGGATCGCCGCTGAGCTTGCCGTCTTCCTCGCCGACGTCGTTGCAGAGGACGGCGGCGAGGAAAAGATCGGCTGGGGGGTTATGTGTTCCGTCCAGGCCCACCGCATCTTCGACGGTGAGCGAGTTTTCCGTGAGCGTGCCGGTCTTGTCGGTACAGATAACGGTGACAGAACCGACGACCTCTACGGCGGAGAGCTGGCGCACGGCCGCTCCCCGTTTCGCCATCCGCTGCGCGCCAATCGCGAGTGAGACGCTGAGCGTGGGCAGCAGTCCTTCCGGCACCAGTGCGACTATGACGCCGGTGCCAAAGGTCAGGGCGGTGGGGAACGATGTGTCGGTGAAGGCCGCGGCCAGGCCGAGCGTCGTGGCCCCGGCGAGCACGGCCACCACGGCCGTCATGCGAGAGAGCTCGGCAACCTGGAGTTCCAGGATGGAGGCACCCTGCTTCACACCTACCGCGAGGTCCGCCAGCATGCCAATGCTGCTCGCAGAACCGGTCGCGTACACGACCGCCAATCCTGTTCCCGTCGCGACGCCGCCACCTGCGGGGAGAAGGCACTCGAGGTCGCCGAGGTGCGGGCCGCCCGCTTCCGCGCCTGCCGGTTCGGGGGACCGTCCCACCGGGGTGGTCTCTCCGGTCAGCATGGACAGGTCAACCGTGAGACTGTCGCTGGAGAGGAGCACGCAATCCGCCGGGATGACATCGCCGGCGGCGACGTGGACGACGTCACCCGGGACCAGGGAGTTCGCCGTCAGCGTCCAGACCTCACCATCGCGGCTGACGAGGGCCTGGACGGCGACTTCCCGCATGAGGGCAGCCACGACCTGTTCGGCGCGATATTCCTGGACGAAGGCGAACACGCCGTTGAGGGCCACGACCGTTACGACGGCGATGCCCAGTTCAGGAATGCCGCTGGCGAATGCGAGGCCGGCAGCGAACCACAGGAGCAGTGCGAGCATGTGCGTGAACTGCTCGGCAAACGTTCGAATCGGGTGAGATCGGGTGGGGCGGACCGGTTCGTTCGGTCCATACTGCCGAAGCCGGAGGGCGGCTTCTCCCGAGGCCAGGCCTTCGGTTCCTGAGCCCAGCAGCGCGAGCCGGATTTCGGGTGTGCTGCGGGCGAGCTGCCGAGCGTCGACCGGAGGTCTGGAAGTAAGGGCGATGCCCCTGCGCCGTTGTGAGTTCACGTATGGCCAGTGTGCGCCAGCAGAAGCCCGGCCGGAAAGGTTCTTGATATGCGGCGCCGGTCTAGTGCCCCGGGACGGACCGCTCGCCGAGGCGGCCGGCGCGGTAGTCACGGAAGGCCTCGCGAACTTCGTCCTCGGTGTTCATCACGAAGGGGCCACCCCATGCGATGGGTTCGCGGATCGGTAGACCGCCCAGCAGAATGAGTTCGAGGTTTGGCGCTCGGCCTTCCTGGACCGTGCCGGCGCTCACCGTGACCGAATCGCCCTCGCCAAACACGCCGGCCTGGCCCATTTCGATGGGCCAGCCTTCCGCACCCAGCGTGCCCCGCCCGGCGAGCGAATAGGCGATGGCGTTGAACGACGGTTCCCACGGGAGCTCGACGCGCACGCCGGGAGGAATGGTCAGATGGAGGAGCGTGATCGGGGTGTGCGTGACTCCTGGGCCGCGGCCTGCGCCAACGTTCCCCGCGATGATTCGCACCAGTGCGGACCCTTCCTCCGTCGTGTAGACGCCAAGGTTCTCGCCGCCGATGTCCTGGTAGCGCGGGTCCGCCCACTTCTTCTCTTTGGGCAGGTTCACCCAGAGTTGCAGCCCGTGGACGACGCCGCCCGTGCGCAGCAGCTGGTCAGTGGGCGCCTCGATATGAAGTACGCCGCCGCCGGCCGTCATCCACTGGGTGTCGCCTTCGCCAATGATGCCGCCGCCCCCGTGCGAATCCTGATGCTTGAACGCGCCTTCGAGCAGGTAGGTGACGGTCTCGAAGCCGCGGTGCGGGTGCCATGGGGTGCCCTTCGCCTCGCCCACTGCCCACTCCACCTCGCCGATCTGGTCCATCATGATGAACGGGTCGAGGTGACGGAGGTCGATCCCGGCGAATGCCCGCCGCACCGGGAAGCCCTCACCTTCGAGGCCGGCAGGCGCTGTCGCGACGCCGAGGACGGTCCGCGGGCGCAGACCGGAGGGCGTGGTCAGGCGCGGCAGTGTCGAAGCGTCGGCGAGCCGGGCGACGGCCATGGAATCGGCCACCTCATGAAGCAGGGTCCATCAAGCGTAGCACAGGGACTCCGCGCATCCCTACACCTTCGGGCAGTTCCACGGGCGTGCGCGTCCGGGTAGGATCTCCGGCATGGAACAACACCGCGTCCTTGCGATCTATGCCCACCCCGACGACGAAGGACAGGTGACGGGAACCCTGGCGGCCTTCGTCCGGGGTGGCCACCATGTCACCGTCCTCTGCGGTACGCGCGGCGAAGTCGGAGAGATTAGCGACCCGGCCCTCGGCACCCCTGACACGCTGGGGTACGTCCGCGAACTCGAACTGCGCGCAGCGATGGCCCAACTGGGCGTCTGGGATGTGCGCTTTCTGCCTTTCCGGGATAGCGGCATGGCGGGCACACCGGAGAACGACGACCCCCGCTGCCTCCACGCTCAGCCCGGCGATACCGTCGTCGCCGAAATCCTGAAGGTGATGCGGGATGTCCGGCCGCACTACGTCTTCACGTGGGATCCGACCGGCGGCTACGGGCACCCGGACCACGTGGCCATCCACAGGCACACCGTGTCCGCCTTCGATCTGTGCCCAAACGGGGAGGCTTTCCCTGAGACAGGACAGACATGGGCACCGGAACGCCTGTACTGGGGCGCCCGCACCATGAAGGGCTTTGCGGGTGTGTGGTTGGAGATGGAAGAGAAAGGCCTGCTCACCGAACCCCTCACGCCGGAGCGGCGTGAGCGTTTCCTCAAGGCCATGGCGGAGCCTGATCCGACGCACAGCGTGGTTCATCCGGTCTTCGAATTCGCCGACCTCAAACGCCGTGCGGCAGGGATGCACCGGAGCCAGTTCGGCGAAAACAGCATGTTTGCCCGCATCCCCGAAGACCTTCGCCATCGCTTCTACGGCGAGGAGCGCTTCTACCAGGCCCGACCCGCCTGGCCGG
>CAYYSD010000152.1:4639-7172 GCA_964474285.1 uncultured Anaerolineaceae bacterium
GAAGACTGTGCTGCTGGTGGATGATTCGCGTGCGACCCGCCTGGCCGGACGACGCGGTGCCCGAACGAGGGTTTCCGCCGCTCCAGGCGTAGCGTTCATCGCTCAGAACCCAGTCTTCGTCCTTCCAAGGAGTCTCGAATGTTCTACGAACTGCGGCAGTACCAGGTGCGCCCCGGCCAGCGCGACGCGTGGGTCAACTACATGGAGCAGGTGATCATTCCGTTCCAGGTGGGCAAAGGGATGGTGATCGCGGGCAGCTTCGTCGGCGAGCAGGACGAGAACCTCTACGTCTGGATTCGCCGCTTCAAAAGCGAGGAGGAACGCGTGAAGCTCTATGAGGCTGTCTATCAGAGCGACGAATGGAAGAACGTCATGGGGCCACGGGTTGGTGAATTGATCGACCGCGAACAGATTGTGGTGAAGCGCATCCAGCCGACGTCACGGAGCGTGCTCCAGTAGCGAAAGGCGGGCTTGCCGCATTGGCTGGCGGCGTCAGGCGTTCCGTCGCAGCGCGCGCTGGATGTCAAGGTTCACGTCACGCTCCGCGAGCTTCTGGCGTTTGTCGTAACGCTTCAGCCCACGTCCCACGCCCAACTCGACTTTGGCCTTGCCGCGCTTCCAGTACATCGCAAGGGGGATGAGTGTGAGCCCCTGTTCGCCGAGCGCCTGGCTGATCTTGATGATCTCCTTCTTGTGGAGAAGAAGCTTGCGGTCGCGCGTGGGGGCCTGGGGTGCATATCCCGCGTTGGAGTACGGTGCGATGTGGACATCGCAGAGCCAGACCTCGCCACCTTTCAGGCGTGCATACGAACCCTGCAACTGAACCTTGTGTTCCCGCGCCGACTTCACCTCCGGTCCGGACAGGGCGATACCTGCCTCGTAGCGCGCGAGGAATTCGTAGTCGTGCCGCGCACGGCGGTTCTGGGCGATTGTTGAGTCGGACATGATGATGATTCGTTGCTCGCCACGGAGGCTGTCCGTGGACTGTATGACTTTAGTGTAGCGCAACCCGCGCACGAGACGGCGGATGCCTCTACCCTGAGCCTTGTGCACGAAGGATCGGACCGGGCGCCCGTCCACCGGCTGCTCAGCGGCTGGGGCGGCACTCCGCGCAGCGCCGCGGATGTCGCCGGCATCCACGCCGCGAACGAAGTAGCGCCACGACTCGGAGGCGCCCCGGTGATCGCTCGCGGACTCGGACGCAGCTACGGCGACGCGGCGCTCAACGCCGGCGGCATGGTGCTCGACATGACGCCGCTGCGCGGTGTGCGCAGCCTCGACCTCGAACAGTGCACGGTCACCGCCGACGCCGGCCTCAGCCTCGACGACCTGATCAGGATGCTCTTGCCGTTCGGCCTGTTCGTGCCAGTGACGCCCGGGACGCGCTTCGTGACGCTCGGGGGAGCGCTGGCCGCCGACATCCATGGCAAGAACCACCATGTCGACGGCAGCATCCAGCGCCACGTCACCTCCTTGACGCTGGAAACTCCAGGTCTTGGAAGGCTCGCCGTCTCACCCGCGTCACATCCAGAGATTTTCCGGGCGACCGCCGGCGGCATGGGACTGACCGGCGTCATCACGGACGTCACGATGCGACCGTTGCCAGTGGAGACGGCCTACATGAGCGTCGACACAGAGAAAGCCGCCAACCTCGACGACGCGCTCGCCCGGCTGACTTTCGCCGACGAGCGGTACCGCTACTCCGTCGCCTGGCTCGATTCGCTCGCCCAGGGTCGTTCGCTTGGCCGCTCGGTGCTCATGCGGGCGAACCACGCCAGGCTGGACGAGCTTCCCCGCCGTGCCGCGACGGGCGCCCTGGAGCTGCGGGGCGGGGCGCCCCTGGGAACGGTGCCTCCTGTCATGCCCGGAGGGCTCGTGAACCGGCTAAGCATCTCGGCGTTCAACGAGGCCTACTTCCGGCGCGCGCCAGGCCTGCAAAAGGGCCGCATCCAGGGGATCGCATCGTATTTCCACCCCCTGGATCGAATCCTCCACTGGAACCGTGGCTATGGGCCCGCGGGCTTCGTGCAGTACCAGTTCGCGCTCCCCGATGGCCAGGAACGGGCGCTGCGCGCCATCCTCGAGCGCCTCTCAGCGAAACGCTACCCGTCGCTGGTGACGGTGCTGAAGCGTTTCGGAGAAGGCTGCGGACTCCTGTCGTTTCCGATTGCGGGATGGACACTCGCGCTGGACTTCCCCGCCGGGCTGTCCGGTCTCAAAGAGACGTTGGACGAATGCGACCGTATCGTGGCGAACGCAGGAGGGCGGCTCTACCTCGCGAAGGACGCCCGCGCCGACCCCGCCGTCATCCGGGAGATGTATCCGGAGCTCGATGCCTGGCGTGCCATTCGCGAACGCCTCGACCCATCGCACCGCATGCGCTCGGACCTCTCCCGCCGGCTTGAACTTCTCTGAACGGATGGAACCAACGATGAAAGACGGCCTTGGCCGCATTCGCAACCTTGTTGTGCTTGGCGGTGATTCCGACATCGCCGCCGCGACCGCGGAGGCGCTGTCACGGCGTGGTGCGCGG
>CAYYSD010000153.1:0-7154 GCA_964474285.1 uncultured Anaerolineaceae bacterium
CACGCAGAAGCACGTTTCGGGCACTATCCGGGTGCGGCTGCACAGGGGGCTGGCGGTCGTGGTCGGCCGCAAGGCAGACGAATCCCTCTATGACCGGGGGCTGGCGACCTACGACAAGGGGGATACGTTCGACCAATCGGCAGCCGTCGGTTTCATCAACCTCTGGGGGCTCCAGACGCGCGTTCAGGCGCGAGTTCAGCTGCTCCCGGAACTCCACGAAGCGCTCAAGATCGCTATGCCACAGGGGGACAGCTCATGACCACCGCGATGCCCGAGGTCACCATTCGCTACGAAGGGCCGGGCGTGGGCACCGAACTGCTCGCGATGACGCAGGCCAACTTCCTCGTTGCCCGCCCTGGCCATGCTGCAAAGGAACTGGCCGTGATGATCAACGATGCGGCGATGGAGTTCCTCGTCGAACAGCTCGGCGGCACGAACGATCGGCACTTCCGTGACAGCGCCGCTCGCGTGGCCGGACGAATCTGGATCGAGCGGCACGTCCCTCGGGTCGGACGGCTCGAACCGCTCCTCGTGGTCTCGCGGGCGACCTTCGATGAGGACCCGGGCTTCGCCGACGCGATCAAGGCCGCGGTGGGCCGCTGACGGTACGTTGACGCCGCCCCGCGTCCCGCTATGCTCGCCGTATGCCAGCCGCACGCCGCCGGGTACGCATTTCCGAGAAGACGGGCCAGCCGATCGGCTTGCCGGAGCCTGCGGAGAACATCGAGCCCGAGCCGCCGGGTTCGTGCGACTGCCCCCTCCTCGACCCTGAGGATTGGCATGAAGTCGAAAGCGACTGGCACGACATCGCCTTCGTGAAGACCTCGACGAACGCCGTGGCCGGGGTGCCGGTGGGTTTCAACGGCACGCGTGACGAACTCCGCAAGAAGGCCGCCTCCATCGGTGCAACGGTGCCGGAAGACGCCATGCTCCTGCTCGGCTCGGGCAAGTTCCGGCGGCCGGTGATGCTGGAAGTCGAAGCGGGGGACGATCTGCGTAAGGGCGTGGAGCGCCCGGGTGGAGTCGCCTACACACGGATGGTGCCGGCGCCGTGGGGCGAGATGGGCAAGCAGATGGAGATCACCATCAAAGAGGCGAGAGAGCGAATGGGGCGCGACCCGGACGACACCTGGGTCTGGTACCTGACGTGCGGCATTTGCTCGGGCCCGCGCGGCTTCGAGACGCTCTTCGTGGCCCACTTCAAGCCGGCCTCGAAGTGACTTCCGGCGACCAGTTCGAGGTCTACCTGAGGCTGCTCCTGGCCATCGGCCTGGGCGGGTTGATCGGGCTCGAACGCGAGATTCGCGGACACGAAGCGGGGATGCGCACGAGCGCCCTGGTCGCGCTCGGGGCCGCTGTATTCGGATCGCTGAGTGTGCACCTCGGAGATACGCGTGTGGCGGCGGGCGTGGTCCAGGGCGTGGGCTTTCTCGCCGCGGGGCTCATCATCCAACAGGGCGGCGGCGTCCGCGGCGTGACGACCGCGACGATGCTGTGGGTGCTCACCGGTGTGGGCCTGATGGTGGGCAACGACCTGCAGCTTCTCGCCATCCTGACCTCCGTCACCATCGTCGCGATCCTGGAGCTGGCGCCGCTGTCGAGCCGGATCTCGAGGCTCGGGAAACAGCTGGGAGCGTGGGACGCCGCGAAGCCCCCGGCCGAAAACGAGTGACGGCAGCGATGTCGATCATCTAGGATGCTCGTATGCGACAGTCTGCAGCGCGGTCGAATCTCCGCCCCGCGCGGGCGCCGGTACTGCCGGGTGACCAGCGGCTCGCCCTTACGCCGCCCCGCGGTTAGGGCCGGCGGGGCGCTCCTGTTTCGATTCCTCCTTCTATCCGCATGCTCGAAGAGGTGACCGACCGTGACCGATCGCTATGAACCGCGCGCCATCGAGAACAAGTGGCAGCAGCGATGGCTGGCCGACAAGCTGTATGCAGCACCCGACGACGACCCGCGGCCGAAGTGGTACGCGCTCACGATGTTTCCCTATCCCTCCGGCGATCTGCACACCGGGCACTGGTACGCGATGACGCCGATCGATGCCAATGCGCGCTTCAAGCGCATGCAGGGATTCAACGTGCTCTTCCCGATGGGGTTCGACTCGTTCGGGCTGCCCGCGGAGAACGCCGCGATTAAGAACCACGTCGACCCGCGTGAGTGGACCTACGGCAATATCGACCGGATGCGCCGTCAGCTGCGTCTGATGGGGGCGGGCTTCGATTGGGACCGGGAAGTCGTCACGAGTGACCCGGAGTACTACAGGTGGACGCAATGGTGGTTCCTGAAATTCTACGAACATGGGCTGGCCTATCGCGCGGAGGCGGCCGCGAACTGGTGTCCCGGTTGCAACACCGTGCTGGCCAACGAACAGGTGGTGGATGGCCGTTGCGAACGCTCCGATGACATCGTCGAGCGGCGCTTCCTCACGCAGTGGTTTTTCAAGATCACCGATTACGCTGAAGAGCTCCTCCGGTTCGACGGGATGGAATGGCCCGAGAGCATCAAGGTGCGTCAGACAAACTGGATCGGGCGCTCGGAGGGTGCCCACCTGGACTTCAAGGTGGATGTTCCGGGGATCGAGGCGCCCCTGCGGGTGTTCACGACGCGGCCGGACACGGTGCTGGGCGCGACGTTCATGGTCATCGCACCTGAACACGCGCTGGTCGCCCGCATCACCACACCCGAGCAGCGTGGGGCGGTCGACGACTATGTCCTGAGCGCCAGTCGTCAGACGGAAATCGAGCGCCTCTCGACGGAGAAGGAGAAGACAGGCGTCTTCACCGGTGCCTACGCGATCAATCCGTTCAACGGAACCCGCATCCCGATCTGGATCGCGGACTACGTCCTGGTCACATACGGCACAGGCGCGATCATGGCAGTGCCGGCCCACGACCAGCGCGACTTCGAGTTTGCGCAGAAGTTCGACCTGCCAATCGTGCCCATCTACGACTCCGAGGAAGTTGATACATCGAAGCCGTTGCAACGCGCGTTGACCCACGGGGGCAGGCTGATCAACTCCGGCCAGTTCGACGGAACGCCTGAGGCGGAAGCCTTCGAGCGTCTTTCCCGCTATGCGGAGGAGAACGGCTTCGGCCGGCGTACCGTGAACTACCGCATCAGGGACTGGCTCATCTCCCGCCAGCGTTACTGGGGAGCGCCCATCCCGATGATCCACTGCGATGCCTGCGGCATCGTGCCTGTCCCGGAGGGCGACCTCCCGGTGACGCTGCCCGAGAACGTGAGGTTCGAACCCACGGGCCAATCGCCGCTGACGCTGATCCCGGAGTGGGTGAATGTACCCTGCCCTCAGTGCAGCCGGCCGGCACGTCGCGAAACGGACACGATGGACACGTTCATGTGTTCGAGCTGGTACCAGATGCGCTACATCGACCCTCACAACCCTGAGCGGCCGTTTTCGCGCGAGGCGATGAAGAAATGGTTGCCCGTCGACCAGTACACCGGCGGCGGCGAACACGGCGTGATGCACCTGCTCTACACGCGCTTTTTCTGGAAGGCGGCGCGCGACCTGGGGATGGTGGAAGGCGACGAGCCGATGAGACGGCTCTTCACCCAGGGTGTCATCCTCGGCCCGGATGGCAATCGCATGTCCAAGAGCCGCGGAAACGTGGTCGCGCCGGATGACCAGGTGGAGAAGTGGGGCTGCGACGCGTTCCGGTGCCAGCTCATGTTCGTCGGGCCGTGGGACCAGGGCGGCCCATACAACCCGACGGGCATGACGGGCATCGTGCGATGGCTGAACCGGCTCTGGTCGATGGTTACCGACCAGGTGACGTTCACGCAGGCGCCCGACTCCGAAGGCGCCCGTGCCCTCCGGCGTAGCACACACAAGACCATCAGCCGCGCGACGGAAGACATCCAGGCGTTCCGTTTCAACACGATGATCGCCCGGCTGATGGAGCACACGAACCAGCTGCAGAAATCGCGGGATGCCGGACCGGTAGACCGCGATTCGTGGAACGAAGCCGTGGACTCGGCCCTGCTGCTGACCGCCCCGCTGGCGCCGCACATCGCCGAGGAGCTGTGGGAGCGGCGCGGAAAGCCCTACAGCATCCACCGGGCGTCGTGGCCCGAGTTCGACGCGTCGCTCGCCCAGGATGACATGGTGGAGATCGTCGTGCAGGTCAACGGCAAGGTGCGCGAGCGCCTCACTGTCGCGGCCGACGCCTCCGAGGAGTCGGTGCGGACGTCCGCCTTCGCCTCGGAGCGGATCGCGGAATGGGTCAACGGCAAAGAGATCGCGAAGGTCACGTATGTCCCGGGAAGGCTGCTGAGCATTGCGGTGAAAGGTTAACGCCGGGTGGTCACCGGCCTTTACAAACCGGTTGCCTGTATATCCGTGGCACGTACTTTGGGGTAGACGCCCCTGCATGTCCGGCATATCGTCGGGCTGCGCACCCCACGTCGAGTCCGGACTTCGGCCCGGCGCCACGAACCTGGAGGACCCATGCTGAAGAAAAATCCTCGCGACGCGCGCTATCCGGAGGATAACGACATGTACGAAAACGACCGTTCAAGCGGGGCCACGCCCGGCTACGATTCCAACCCCCAACAGTACGACCGCAACCGCGGACAGGAACCGCAGCAGCCTGCGGCGCCGGCACAACCGGCCGCTCGCATGGAGTCCGTCGTCGATGTGCACTCCAGCTTCGATGGTCGCTTCGAGACCGACCAGGACTTGCGCATCGAAGGCGCGATTAGCGGCGAAGTGATTTGTCGCGGCCGCTTCACCGTCGAGCGCGACGCTACCGCCCGGACGAAGATCCAGGCGAACGAAGCCCACATCAAGGGCCGTCTCGAAGGCGACATCGTTTGCTCGGGGACGCTGGTCATTGCCGGCACTGCCGTCGTCAGCGGCACGATGAAGGCTGCCACGCTCGTCGTCGAGGAAGGCGCATCGCTCAGCGGAACCGTGGAGACAGTGAAGTCGCCCACTCCCGCACCGATTTCGCGCGCCGCCGCCGCCACGGCCACGCCCGCCCCCGCTCCGCGCACCGAGCGCCCAACCATCGCCACGGATGCGAACGCGACGGTTGACGCGCCGACGCCCGTGCGATCGACGCGCACGCGTGAAGTGCCATCGTTCGCCCTGGTTTCGAGCGAACCGGACGGCGGCGTTCGCAACTAAGTCTGGCTGACTGGGACACAAGAAACGGGCCCGCACGATGCGGGCCCGTTTTCGTTGGGAATGGGTGGCGGTCAGTCGCCCAGGAGGGTTGTGTAGCCCAGGCCGATGACGTCTTCGACGTACTGGCTGCGCCAGCCGGGATCGGGGATGGCGGCCTTCTTTTCGCGGAACCAGCGGTGGAGCTGGAGGTATTCCTCTTCCAGGCGCATGCGCCAGCCATCCTCTTCCTTGAAGAGTTCGGGGTCGACTTCTTCGAGCGACCGGTCCATCTCGTCGAACTCGACCTCGCCCTCCTCTTTCCAGTAGGTGGCGAGGTAGTCGACGGATTCTTCGAGGTTGTGGCGGCACTCGTCGAGCATGACGGACATCATGCCCACTTCATCCATCCGCTGACCGTTGACGCGGTAGAGGCGGGCGCAGGCTTCGCAGACGACGACGAGTTTGCGGGCGTCGCAGTCGGTCTTGTCGGCGCAATCGCGGCAGCGCAGGGCAAATTCCGCAGCTTCCGCGCTACGGGTGTAACCGACGATCATTTCTTCGCCCAACGCGTTGCACGCCTGGCAGGTCATTTTCTCCGCCAGGATCTCGTTGATCGTCTTGTCCCAATCCAATTCGGGCATCCTTCCCTCCAAGGCCGCCACAGGCGTCACGAGTCCGCCTGCGTCTCCACAGTATACCAGCCTGTTTGGCCCGGACTCTCTTCAATCCCGACGGTGACTTTCCTGAATGTTCCCACCCCAAGCCCGCGATAGTGAGTGATGAGGCGGCTGGCCAGCCATTCCGCGAGCCGCTCGGCGGTGGTGTTGTCGATCGGCAGGGGTGCTACGTCGGACACCGGAAAGACATAACGGCGGTCGCCGTACGAGACGATCCAGTTCTCGCCCTCGCGGCGGTTCGCGAGCACGCGGCTCTCTGTCTGAAGCAGGAACTTGTGGTCAATCTCGTCGACGATGGCCTTCGTGGTCTTCTTGAGGTCGCCGAAGTCCCAGACCCACGAATCGGCGGTGAGTTCGCCCTCGATGTCGACCATCACGTCGTAGTTGTGCCCGTGGAGGGGTTCGCAGTCGCCGTGAAACGTGGCCATGTGCGCCGAAGAGAACCGCAGCCGGTTTCGTTCGACTGAGACGCGTCGAATTACGTTCATCGCGATCATCGTAGCGGGAAGCGAAGGAACGGGCTGTTGCCGCAACTCGTGATGGACGGCACAATCGGCTCACCAACGCGACATTGGCGCGCCGGGGTTTGCCGTGGCTCTCATCCTTGTGACTTCCGTGAATCCCGGCGAGGGGAAGACCGGCGTGGCGGCCGCGGTAGCGCGGCACTTCGCCTACCAGGGGCGCCCCGTGACGCTCATCCGCGTGAGCGACGACAGCGCGGCAAGCAACGCTGCGAACGATGCCGCCTGGTTCGGCACGCTGGATTTCGCGCCCGGCTCTGCGGGAGCGACGATGGACGTGTCGGCTGTGTCCGACCCGGGCGAAGGTGCTCTGGCGGTCGTCGAAGCAAGCCTGGCGTCAGCGGCGGCGGTGCCTGCGAACGCTGCACTGCTGGTGAGTCGCGGCACGGCCCCAAAGTCGCTGCCGGCCGGGCTCGCTGTGGTGGCGGTCATCGTGACAGATGTGAAAGCCGGGGCGGCGCTGCCGGCGGCTGTTGGCGAGGCGCCGGTCATCGCGCTGAACGAGGACCGCGCACTCGCCGGATTCAGCGTGTCCGAGGCGAAGGCGGCCCTCAATGCCGAGACCATCGTCCCGGGTGATGGGCGGGACACGACCTGTGACCACCTGGTCATCGCCCCGATCGCGAGCGATGCGGGCCAGCCCTATTTCCGGCGGTTCGGGAGCAAGGCAGTCGTTGTGCGCTTCGACCGCACGGACATGCACCTGGCAGCCATGCAGGCAGACCCGGAATGCCTCATTCTCACGGGCGGACGGCGCCCGTCGGACTACCTGTTCGACGCGGCGGGGGCGAAGGGCATCAGCTTCTCGGAGCGCTGGAAGTAGACCTC
>CAYYSD010000154.1:0-7111 GCA_964474285.1 uncultured Anaerolineaceae bacterium
GGGTCGGAGGCTGTCAAGAGGGGTGGGGGAGTGGGCTTGAAGGCGCGCCGGCTCGATGTCAAACCGGCGCGGAGCCAGTCTGACGCGACTCACGTCGTTCCAGTACCCGTAGATGATCTGGCTGGTACGCTGCTTCATTATTACCATGTACGTCCCGGGCGTGCTATCGCCCCGTCCTCCCGAGCGGTTGATCCGGGGCAGGACGGGGTGTGCCTCGCCGGGGCCTGTCTGCCGGAATCGGGAGCAGCTTCCGTGCCAACCGGACCTGTCGGCGGTCATTCATCGGCCACCCGGTGATCGAAGCTGAGACAGACGTTCACCATCGAGCGGATGGCGATAGCGTCTCCATCCACCACGACGGGACGTTTGACGACGCGCTCCATCGTCACGATGGCCACCTGCGGGTAGTTCACGATCGGCTTGGACGCGATCGAGCCGAATGAGCAGGTGTTGTTCACCGTGACGGTGCCGCCCTCGATGTCCTCGATGCGCAGCTTGCGCCCGTTCGCCCGCTCGACGAGGGCCGCGATCGCCTTCGCCAGCCCGGCAACGCTGAGGTCGCCCGCGTTGTGGATGACCGGCACCACGAGCCCTGCCGGCGCGGCAATTGCGATGCCGATGTTGAGTGCCTTGAAGCGCCGAAGTTCCTCCCCTTCCCAGCGCGAATTGAGGGCGGGGAATTCGCGCAGTGATTCGCAGACCGCCGCCGTGAAGTACGGCAGGAGCGTGAGATCGACGCCTTCCTGGCGCGCGAACGTCTCGCGTTCTTTCTGCCGCAGCGCGACGAGGCCGGTAACGTCGGCTTCAACCATCGTCCATGCCTGCGGCGCTTCAAGGTTGGAGCGCACGAGGTTCGCGGCGATGCTCCGGCGCGTAGCCGAAAGCTGCACGACTTCGTAGGCTGCAGCAGCCGCCGGGGCGGCTGACCGCGGGGCCGGCTCTGTTGCCGGACCGGCATCGAGCGCGCGCTCGACATCCCGGCGCGTCACGCGCCCACCGATTCCCGATCCAGCGATGTTGGCCAGGTCGAGGCTGTGTTCGGATGCCAGCCGGAGGACGGCGGGCGAAAAGAAGCGGCTGCGCTGTTCCGGGCTGCGCGAGGCGGGTGCGCTCGCTGCGCGCGCCGGTTCGGCGGGGCGCGCAGCTTCCGTCGCGGATGGTGGTTGCGGCGGCGCTTCGTCCGGCGGGATGGCCATCGGCCCACCGGACCAGCCGCCGTTGCGCGCGGCGGGCGCGGGGGCCGCCCCGCCGGCTGGCACAGCCCCTTCGGCCACTTCGCACAGCGGCTGTCCCACTTCGACCGTCTCACCCTCCGGCACGAGGATGTTGCCCATGGTCCCTTCGAACTGGGACGGGAGTTCGGCGGTCACCTTCTCCGTCTCGATTTCGCACAGAGAGTCGTCCAGCGCCACGGGGTCACCGGGCTGCTTGAACCACCTGAGGATGGTCCCTTCCGTGACGCTCTCGCCGAGCTGGGGCATCACGACCGTCGCCATCGCCTAATACCTCGCCAGCTCGCGGGCCGCCGCCGCGATCTTCTCGCGCGAAGGCATGAAGAAATCCTCCATCGCGTGGTGGTACGGCATCGAGGGGATATCGGGCGCGGCCACGCGGCGCACCGGTGCATCGAGGTATTCGAAGGCGTGCTCGGCGATGTGGGCCGCGATCTCTGCGCCGAAGCCACCGGTCAGCGTGTCTTCGTAGACGACGAGCACCTTGCCCGTGGCCTTCGCCGCCTCCAACACCGTGTCGCGGTCATATGGATTGATCGTGAGGAGGTCGACGACGGTGCATTCGATGCCTTCCTTCGCGAGATCCATCGCGGCGGCGAGGGATTCGTGCAGCATCAGGCCCCACGCGATGATCGTGAGGTCGCCGCCGGTGCGAGTGATCCGTGCTCGCCCGATCGTGCTCTCCGCCGGAGCCCCCTCGAGCTCCTGGCGGATGAGCCGGTACGTGCGCTTGTGTTCCAGGAAGATGACCGGGTTGGGGTCGGCGATGGCGGCCTTCAGCAGCGACCGGTAGTCAGCCGGGAACGAAGGCGCGACCACTTTGAGCCCCGGCATGTGCCCGTAGTAGGCCTCGATGCTTTGCGAATGGTGCTGCCCGCCGTGGACGCCGCCGCCCCAGGGTGTCCGCACGACCATGGGCAGGTACTGTTCGCCGCGCGTCCGGTAGCTCCAGCGAGACGCTTCGCTGCAGAGCTGGTCGAACGCGGAGTGGATGAAGTCCGCGAACTGGATTTCGGCCACCGGGCGCATGCCATAGTGCGCGGCGCCGATGCTCACGCCCACGATGCAGGACTCGGCCAGCGGAGAATCGATGATCCGCCCGGGGAAGCGTGCTGCCAGCCCTTCCGTCGCGCGGAACACGCCGCCGGCCTCCACGTCCTCACCGATGATGAAGACGCGTTCATCGGCTGCCAGCGCTTCGGCGAGCGTGGAGCGAATCGCTTCGATGACCGTCACCTCGGCCACGTCACGCCTCCTTATAGACGAAGTCGAGCGCGTCCTCCGGCTTCGGGTCTGGCTGCATGAGCGCCCACTGCGCGGCTTCGCGCACTTCTTCCTCGACTCGCGCCTCGATCTCGTCGAGGTCCTCGGCCGGGAAGATGTTGTCGGCCTCGACGCGTTCACGGAACACCTTCACCGGGTCCTTCTGCGCCCACTCTTCGAGTTCCGCTTTCGTCCGGTAGCGCGAGTCGTCGTCGTCGCTGGAATGAGGCCAGAGCCGGTAGCACTTCGCTTCGATGAGGAACGGTCCTCCGCCCTTGCGGGCCTGGTCCACTGCCGGGCGCACCGTCTGGTAGACGGCCAGCGCGTCCATGCCATCCACCACGGAGCCCCTCAGGCCATAGCCGAGCGCGCGGTCGGCCACGTGCTCGACGGGCATCTGCTTCGTGGCTCTCTCGGTGATGGCGTAGCCGTTGTTTTCGACGAAGAAGATCACCGGGAGCTTGTGGATCGCGGCGAAGTTCAACGCCTCGTGGAAGTCGCCCCTGGCAGTGCTCCCTTCGCCACAGGAAGCGAACGCGACGACCGGGTCCTTGCTGAGCTTCGCAGCCAGGCCTACGCCGGCGGCGTGAAGGAACTGCGTCGTGACAACGCTCGATTGCGTGATGACGCGGCGCGCGGCGTTTCCCCAGTGCGAAGGCATCTGGCGGCCGTGGCTGTTGGGGTCGTCGCGCTTGGCCAGGAGGTTCAGCATCGCCTCTCGAGCGGTCATCCCCAGGACCAGGTTCACGCCGAGGTCGCGATAGTACGGTGCGACGTAGTCCACACCCTTTTGGAGCGCCATGCCCGCGCCCACCTGCGCGGCTTCCTGCCCCGCTCCAGCGATCACAAAGGGCGCGCGGCCCTGGCGGTTCAGGGTCAGCATGCGTTCGTTGAGGCGCCGTGCAAGGAGCATGTAGTAGTACATGTCCTCGATCTGCTGTTCGCTCAGCAGGTAATCGGCGACGGGTTGGGTCGACCGTTTGCGCGTGCGCGTTGTCACGCCGGCTCCGATGGGAACAGCTGCAGATGTCGCGGATCGACGCCGCCGATCATGGACGCCTCCGGCTGCATGGTACCACGCAGAAGGCGGAACCTAGCTCTGTGCCGAGTAGTTGTCGGAGCAGCCCGAATCGGGCGCCATGACCTTCGAATCGAAACGAGCGGCTTCTGACTGATCGAAGGCGCCGGGAAGGTCGGCCCCGGGAGCGTTCGAGACGATCACGGCCGAGTCTCCCAGGATGCGGTCGGTCGTGAAGGCGAGGTTCCCGGCATCGAGGCCTTCCGGGGAATCACTGGCAAGCAGGCTGAGCAAGGGCAGAGCCGCGAAGACCAGGGGAAGGGCAAGAACGGCAATTAGCGCACGTGTACGCACGGCACACCTCCGAACGGTGACATCCTACCATAGGTGGCAAGCCAACCGGCGGTTGTTGCGAAAGTGTGATGTTCCGGCGTGTCAGGTGCGCTTTCCCGCCGCTTGTTTAGGATGAACGCGGAGGCCTCCGCGCATTGGCTCACATCGCCGTCATTGACGTGGGTTCGAACTCCGTACGGCTGCTCGTCGCCCGTCCACTGACCGGCTCCGCCTTCGAGGTGGTCGATGAGGAGCGCTTCGACGCGCGGCTCGGGGAAGGCCAGGCCGACGGCCGCCTGACGGATGCGGGCATTGAGCGAGGTCTCAAGGCGCTGCGCATCATGGCCTCGGTCGCGCAGGCCTATTCGCCCGAGCGAACCGTCGTCGTCGGCACCGAAGCGCTACGCCGTGCCACCAACGGCCACATGTTCACCAGGGCCGCCTTCGAAGCGACGGGCCTTGAAGTCCGCATTCTTTCGGGCAAGGAAGAGGCCCATGCGGGCTACCTTGGCGTCATCAACAGCACCGCCCTGCGCGATGGACACCTCCTCGACATTGGCGGCGGGTCGCTGGAGTTGATGCGCGTGGAAGGGCGCGAACTGCTGACCGTGAAATCGGCCCCTCTCGGCGCGATCTATGCCTCCGAGCACTACCTGCGCTCCGACCCGCCTTCCAACCGCGAACTGCGGGCGCTCCGCAGGGCGGTCCGCCAGCAGTTCACGATCGACTCCCCGATGCCCGAGCTCTACGCCTCCGGCGGCGCCGTGCGAAACCTCGCGCGCATGGTGCGGGCGCGCCGGCGCTACCCGCTGCGCCGCCTCCACGGGTTCGTTGTCCAGCGCGCGGAGCTGCGGCGCCTGGCGCGCACCCTGTCCACGGCCTCCCTCGAAGAGCGCCGAAAGCTCCCGGGAATCAGCCCGAACCGGCTCGATACGCTCCCCGCTGCCGCCGTTGTGATCGATGAGGTGATGGAACTCACGCGCGCGGCAACGCTGACGGTATCCGGCCAGGGTCTGCGCGAAGGAATACTCTGGGGTCTCATGCGTGGGCATGAGACCCTCCTTCCAGATGTGCGGACCGCGTCCATCGACGGGCTCGCGGCAGCCAACGGCGTTGACCCGGCTGAGGGCGACTCCATCGTCGCGCCGGCCCGCCTGCTGTTCGAAGCCACGGCGCCCCTGCACGGCCTTAATCGCGCGGACCTGGACCTCCTCACCGCCGCCGCCCGCCTCGGGCACATGGGCATGCACGTCGAGTTCTACAACCGCGACCGCCACGCGGAGTACCTGGTGCACAGCGGCGACCTGCACGGGTTCACCCACCGGGAGGTTGTCCTGCTTGCCGCTGTTCTGCGCTGGGCCAGTTCCGGGACGCCCGACCTGGCCCCGTATGGCACTGTCGTCCAGCCCGATGATGCTCGCAGGGCGGCCGTCCTTTCGGCGCTGCTCGGCATGGCCCGCGCGATCGCCCGGCGCCACCCTTCGCCCGTTCGCGAACTCAATGCCCGCCTTGACAACGGCCTGTTGTTCCTCGAGCTGCGCAGCGACGACGAAGCGCTCCCCGAACTGCACGAGCTGGCGCGCCAGCAGAAACGCTTCGAAGCGGTGCTGAAGGTTTCACCCGCTGTGTCCGTGATGCCTTAGGCAGACGTCCCGATGGCGCGGAGGGCTCCCGGCTGCAGCATCCATTCCAGCCAGCCCTGCCCCGCGGCCGGTGGTCCATCGAAGCCCACCAGCGCCGCGGAGCCTTTCTTGTAGACGCTATGCACAATCCCTTCGCCGCTGACCAGGCAGTACGAGAGCGTCGCTGAGATCCAGGGCTCGTGGCCCACCGCTATGACCCTTTGCCCGCGCGTGGCTGCTACGTCGGCGTAGAGGGCCGCATCGTCGCCGGTCGCCAGCGCATCGCTGATGTGGAGCCCCTTGATGCGGTAGGCGTCACACAGGATTTCGGCCGTCTGCACCGCGCGCAGGAGCGGGCTCGTGACGATGGTGTCGGGCACGAAGAGCGTGCGAAGGCCGCGGGCCGCCAGCCGCATCTTCGCGGCGCCTTCCTTCGTCAACGGGCGGACGCGGTCGTCGGGCCATTCCGGGCCACGTTCCCCCGCGATGGCATGGCGGACGAGACAGAGCTGCATGGTGCGCCTCCGTGTGGCGGGCGATGTTCGCGGGCAAGCGTATCAGGCGTTTGTGTTTTCGAACCGTTCGAACCGCACGAGCGCCACCTCGACGATCTTCCATTGCCCCATGAGTTGCTTCCACTTGGTCGCCAGTGTGGCCGTGCCAACCTCCGAAAGGAATCTCGCCTCGAACACCTCGGCCTCGCCGTCCGGACCCATGTTGATGACCTCGTATCCGGTGATGCCGGGCATGGTCTGCGGCGTCAGCCCCCCGGAAGCCCCGAGCTGCATGAGCTGTGCCATCACGTCCGGGGTGATATCGGCCATGATCTGCGCCAGGTTGCCTTCCATCACGGCGCGCGCGTTGCGTTCCGCGGCCTCATCTGCGCTTCCGGGCTTCGGTGGAGGGAGTTGCGTCATGGGAAAAGGATAGCAGCGGGCGGGGGAGAGCGGACGGGTCAATCACTGGGCGCCGGCGTCACGAACCAGGCTGAGCCGCGCGCGCCAGCAAGCGGGCAAGGGGCACGCCCGAATGGTGCCATGAGCACTGCTATCCTTGGACGATGGAGATCGTCATTCGCCCCGTGGTTTCCGGCGAAGGCGCTGCACTTCGCGACCTCCGCCTCCGCGCTCTCGCCGATGCCCCCATGGCCTTCGGTTCCACGCTGGCTCGCGAACAGGCTTTCACGGACGACGTCTGGGAGGACCGCGCTCGTGGCGGCCCCGACCGCGTGACGTTCATCGCCGAACGTGCCGGATCCTGGTTGGCCCAGGCCACCTGCATCCACGACCCCGGCACAGGTCGTCCGCAACTCGTCGGCATGTTCGTCGATCGAGACGCGCGCGGATTGGGCCTCGCGGTCCGGCTCGTCGAGGCGGTCTGTGCGTGGGCTGCCGCCAGCGGCGACGGCGAGATCGACCTCTGGGTTACGGTGACGAACAGCCCCGCCATCGCCCTCTACCAGAAGTGCGGGTTCACCTATACGGGCCGCACACAGCCGCTCGAACATACGCCTTCACTGCACGAGCTGGAGATGGTCCGGCATCTACCCTGAGGCGCTGGTCCTGTCCCTGTTCAGAGTCCGGCCCTCCTTGTGTGATCCACATCAAGTAGCCATTTTCCTTCTGTGGCGTCCGTCATATTCC
>CAYYSD010000155.1:0-7091 GCA_964474285.1 uncultured Anaerolineaceae bacterium
GGACCGTCGCGTGGAACGCCCGCGAACGCGCTTCCGTCCCGAGCGTGTCGATCGCGATGACCGACTCGTCGCCGATGACGAAGCCGGCGTTGTTGAGGAACCAGCTGCCATCGAGCTGGATGTACGCGAAGATTCCCGGGCTTACTTCCTCCAGCGTCGGCGGCGGCAGGACGTCCGCCTCTCCGGCGTGACCGTGGCTCATGGCTCCCTCCTCCGGCGCGATTATACGGAGCCACGCGTTTCCCGTTTCCCTTGACACCCGCATATATCTGCGAATAAAGTGCCGCCATGAAGCGAAGACCCGGTGCATTGCTCCCGCTCGAAGTTTCCGTCCTCCGCGCTGCCCTCGAAATGGCGCGACACGGCGAACCCGAGTTCCACGGCTACGCCATCGCTCGCGAAATCAAGCAGAACGAGGCCGCCCGTCAGCTGACCGCCCACGGAACGCTCTACCGCGCGCTCGACAAGATGGAAGAGCTCGGCTTCCTCGAAAGCCGCTGGGAGGACCAGACACCGGAGAGTGAGGGCCGTCCCCGCCGCCGCCTCTACCGTGTCACGGCGGCCGGCGAACAGGCCTACCAGGCGGTCCGGCCGTCCCGCACAACCGGGTCACTCCGCAACGGGCTGGCGGAGTCATGAGCACGAGCATCGTCCCGCGCGGGGCCGCGAACCGGGCTGACCTGGCATCGGCGCTGGTGTCCGCGTGGGTGCACTTCTACACCGTGGGCATGAGCGGCCCTCGCCGTGAGCGGCGGCGCGAACAGGTGGCCAATGACGTCTGGGAGCATCGCGCGGATCGGCTGGCGGAAGGCCGGCCGCCCGCCGCGGTGAGCCTTGAAGTCATCGGTCGATGGCTCCGGGGAATCCCGGAGGACGTTCTCTGGCGCTACCAGGTGGAGGGCTTTGCCATGAACATCCAGTTCCCGGTCAATCGTGTGGTCGGCGCGACCTTCGTCGCCATGATGCTCTTCCTGATGATCGGCGGCTCCATTCAGGGCTACGACGCATCGCGCGAAGGCTTCGAGGGTGAACTCGAACGGGCTGCCCGCGCTCCCGGCGGCTTGAATCTGACCGTGTTCCTCGTCGCCGGCGTTGGCCTTCTGGCGGCTGCCTCCGCGGTCCTCATCGCGTTCGGCGAACGCAGTCGAAAGCTCGCCCTGCTTTCGAGCATGGGTCTTGCGGCGACGGGCATCCTGGTCCTGGTATCCGCCGCCCTCTACGGCGCCTTCGCCAGCCTGGCCGATGATTTCGTGGCAGCCACCGCCGACGACAAAGGCGCACTCCTCGCCAACGCCCGCACACTCCTCCTCGTGCTCGATGGAACGGCCGGCGCCACCATTCTCCTCGGTTGCGTGAGCGTCTGGGGCATCGCACTGATGGTGACGCGGCTCGCCATCGTGCCGAAGTGGTTCAACGTCTTCATCGGCTTCAGCGCCGTGGGCGTCCTCATGCTCATCGTGGGCGAAGCGACCGGCCCGGACGGGCTCGCGTGGCCTGGTTTCGGTCTTGCCGTCCTTGGCGTCGCCCTCTGGCTCATCTTCGCCGGCGCGTGGATGGCGCTCGGGGGCGGGACCGTGGCGCCTCCCTCCGGCCCACCGTCTCCCGGGCGGACGGCGGCGCCGCCCGGCCTCATTGCGACAATTGCGATCTCGCTGCTTGCCATTGCCCTGCCGGTGGCCGTCGTCGGCATGGGCGGCTGGGCGGTCGGACTGATCGCGACTCCCATCGCGGCCGCGCTTGCGATCGGGGCGATCGTCCTCCGGGCGAAGGTCACGCGGACCGCCATGTGAACCGTTCTGACTACCCCGCGGCGGCATCCGAAGTGGCCGCAGCGTGCGGAGCGGGGTCGGCGATGACCCGCTCCAGCAGGAAGTAGCTCAACGTCAGGAGACAGACGATCGCGCCGCTCACCAGCAGTGTCGGCCGCTCACCGACCGCGTCGGCGATGAACCCGAGCGGCAGCGCCAGCACGCTCGATGCCGCGAACGCGAGGAAGGTCAAGGCAACCACTCGCCCGAAGTACGCCGGGTCGGTGATGTGGGAAACGATCGCGCCGTTGAGTGTCTGGAAGCCCCCGGCGGCGAAGCCCATGATCAGCATCACCAGGACGAGCACGCCGTAGGACGGCACGACGCCCATCCACACGAGACAGATGCCGAACATCGAGCACATAAAGAGGTAGACGGCGTTGGCGCGCGGCGAATCCGCCAGCGACGCAACCGCAAGGCTCGCCACCAGTCCGCCGATGGCGTTCGCCGCAAGGAGAAGCGTGATGTCCTTCGCCTTCCGGTCCAGCTCGTTTTCCAGCAGCCCCGGCAACACCGTCGTGAACGCGAATCCAAACATGATCGTCAGCACATAGGACGCGATCAGCAGGCGCAGCCGCGGCGTCCGCTTCACGTAGCCGAACCCGGCGATGAGGTCGCCGAACATGCTCCGTCCGGCGTTCGCGGGAGGGTTCGACTTCGGCAGCCGGAACGTCGTCAACATCGCCGCTATGTAGAGGGCAGACATCGCGAAGAACGCCCCGGCCGCTCCGAACGCCTCGACGCCGAGCAGGAACGTCGCAAGCAGCGGCGCGATGATCCGCGACGCGTTCAACGCCACCTGGCTCAACGCCACGGCGTTCCCGCGCCTGGTCACGTCGACCAGCTCCATTAAGAACGACTGCCGGCTCGGCCCCAGGAACGAGAACGACATGCCGATCAGGAACGACCCGATCGCCAGGTAAGCAACCGCGATCACGTCCGTCACCACGAGTATGCCCAGTACAAAGAACGCGACCGTGATGACGGCCTGGCAGCTGAGGATGACGACTTTCTTTGGCAGCCGGTCCGCGAGCGCCCCGCCAATCGGGTTCAACAACAGCTGCGCGATGCCCTGCCCGAAGACCACGAACCCGACAGCGCCGTTGCTCCCGCTCAGGTCGAACGCGACGATCGCATTCACGGTAATCGACATAAAGAAAGCGATGAAGGCGAGGAAGCTTCCAGTCCAGAGCGTGCGGAAATGCGTGTTGCTCAGCGCCGCAAAGGTCTTGACGAACCACGAACCCATCGGAGGAGCTTACACGCGAAACGTCCTCGCGACATCGGCCGGATGTTAACGAAACGACAGAGCCAGGCATGCCGCGGCTGCGGCTTCGCGATGGTCTTTCTGCCACGGAGGGCCGGCGGTCCGGCGGAGCTCCGCCAGGCGCGCCTCAAACTCCGGGAGTGGACAGCCGGCCGCCGCCGCGGCTTCCGAGAACACCTCCCGGGCATCGAAGCGGACCACGCGGAGGCCACTTGCCGCCGAGGCTTCGCACAGCGCGTCCCGGTACAGTTCGCCCTCCGCAGCGTGGAGGAGCGTGTGCGCGCCGAGGATGCGGTCGAGCGACTCGGGCGCCGGCGCTCTCCCGCGGGAGACGGCCGCCGTCTCGATCGAATGCCCCGCCGTCCGCAGGCGCTCCGCGAGCCGGGAGACAGCCGCGCCACTGGCCTGCCGCGCGCCTTCGCGGACGACTTCGACGAGCGACCGGCTCGCCCCCTGCTCCGCGATCGCGTGGAAGACCTGCCGCGGGAGCGATGCGTCCAGCAAAGAGATGCGTTCGCGCAGAAGGATCGTCGGGCTCCGGGCGTCGCCGCCGACCGCCACGGCGATGGCCCAGCCAGTGTGCTCCCTGAAGCCGAGCGCTGCCTTCACGACGCTATGCTAGCGCGCCTATCGTGGCGCGGGCGGCCGAGGCGAAGCGCTGACAGTGGGTATCTGTGTCTGGCCTGGCGGAGTTGAGGTTGCGGACGGCCGCGGTGTCGCCGTCGCGAAGGGGACCGGCGTGAACCCGGTCGTCGGCGTAGGGGCCGGCGGGATGTACGGCTCGTACTCGGGGAGCGGCGGCAGCGCCGATGCCGTCGCAGCGATCACCTCCAGCCCGTTAGGAGGGAGCACTTCGACGAAAATCGGCCCGCGGTTGAAGGCGATCTCGCGGCCGGCGGTGTCGTAATACCGTGTGCGCGATTCGCGGTCCTTCTTCCGCCACGTCCCCTCAATCACGATGCCGTCGAGGAAGACCTGTGCCGGTCCTTCCCCATACTGCTCGAGCACCACATGCCCGGAGAAATCGACGACCGTCGCCGCCGCCCGCATGACCACGATGTTCTTGAAGCGCAGCTGTTCGAGGCCGGGTAGAGACTCGTGCGGGCCGCCCCATTGGAAGCGCAGGTAGGTGTTCGTCAGCGGATCCCAGTGCCACTGGATCAGGTCTGACGGCAGACGCTGGGTCCGAAACGAGAGTTCGATGCCGCCCGCAGCCTGCCCCGCGCTCCCTCCCCGCGAACGATCCTCCGCGAACAGCCACGGCTCCAGCTTCACGGGTCCATCGCTGCCGATGGCGGCGGCTGCGATGCGTAACGCGCCCGTCGAGGTCGCCAGGTTGTAGGGCGCGAACCGGTCCGGCACGCGGTGATACGCGGTGGACGACTCGGTCACGAACGAATCGAGATCGTGCACGCCCCATTCATAGATCTGACCGATAGCGTTCGCGTCGTTGTTGGTCTGCGCCCCGCCCGCGTGGGCATAGAGCGCGTCCAGTTCGCTCGCCCAGATCACAAAGGGGGTGCGGGCCGAGCGGATTGGGAGCAGCAGTTCGGCGTCGCGCCGCCAGAAGACGGCCATGAACCGGGTGATCCCGCCCTCCACGAGCGCCTCGTAGACCACGTCCGCCCTGTCCAGGCCCGCCTGGGGCACGCCGCCCGCGGTGTTGTCGATCATGACCGCGATCGGTCGCAGGTCCTTTCGCTCGGCCCATTCGGATGGGCTCATCGTCACCCCGTCCAGGATGCCGGTGAGCGGGGTTGGCGTGGGCGAAGGGGTCGCCGGCGTTGCTGTGGTTGTGGCCGTGACGGTCGCGGTCACGGCCGGCGACGGATTGGCGGCGTTCAGCTCGTCCTCGCCTCCGTTCAGCATCAGAAAGGACGAACCCGCTGCGGCCAGTGCGATGACAGCCGCGCCGGCCGCCAGGACGAGGCGATGGTGAAAGGTCCGCTCTATCCATGGCACCATGCCTCCGATGCTACGAGCCGCCGCCGGGCGAGGCAATGAAACGAAAAGGGACGGTGGCCCCAACCCGCGAAAGCCTCGCGTGCGTTTGGCAGGCGGCCAAACGGTTCGCCCGTCAGGCGCTTGCCGATCACCGTCCTGGGCGCCCGGCAGGCGAGTCCAGAGTGATGAGAATTTGGCCCGTGGCGTCTATCTTGGAGACCCCTCTGGAGGCCTGACCATGCGTTCGTATGCGCAGTACTGTCCCATCGCCAAGACCGCCGAGATCATCGGCGACCGTTGGTCGATCCTGATCTTGCGCGACATGTTGGTCGGTACGGATCGCTTCAACGACCTGGCGCGAGGTCTGCCCGGCATTTCTCGCAATCTGCTCGCATCCCGCTTGCGGCATCTCATGGCATCCGGGCTGGTTTCGAACCCCGATGGCCGGTATGTCCTCACCGAAGCCGGTCTCGATTTGCGGACCCTCGTGTTCGCTATGGCCGAATGGGGAGCGAAATGGGCCTTCCCCGACCCCGAGCCCGAAGACCTGGACCCCGACCTGCTCGTCTGGTGGATGCACGGCCAGATGGATCAGCAGCTTGCCCCGGGAACCCGGGCCGTGGTGAAAATCGAGTTCCTGGATTGCAACGGTCACTACTGGCTGGTCGTCGAACCAACCGACGTCTCGGTCTGTCTGACCGATCCGGGCTTCGATATCGACGTGTTCCTGCGAACGACGCGGCGCGCACTCTACCTGGTGTGGATGGGCCGCACAGACTTCGGCAGCGCCCGCCGTCGCGGCGAAGTCGAACTGTCGGGCAATCCGGAACTCGTGCGGGCCTTTCCGAACTGGCTCCGCATGAGCCCTGTCAGCCCGGCAGTCCGGGCGGCGGCGCGCGCCTGACGTCCCCGGCTACATCGCCGCGATGTTCTTCTTCGCCTGGTCCACGAACTGCTGGTGCGGTCCGGGTTCGCCGACTTCAATGAACTCGGTCTCCTCTTCCGCGACGCCGGTGTGTCCCGGCGCCAGGTGGTAGAAGTCGCCGCCGCTGAGCACTTCATCCCGGTTGTTGGCATCGGTAATCCGGAGCCGGCCCTTGATGACGTATCCCCAGTGTTCGCCCTGGCAGCGGTCGTTCGGCAAACCAGCGAGCAGCGGTCCAAAATCGGCGCCTGCCGGCACCGACACCACAGCGACGCGCATGGCGCCCCAGTCCGCGCCCCGGACCTGGTTCGGTCCCGCTTCCACCAGGATTGGCAGGTCGGTCTTCGATGAATGCACAGTGCGTCTCCTTCGTGTCGAGTGTGTAGGGCCGCAAGTGCCCTTCGAGGCGAGTGTGCCCGCCCCACAGAACCGCAACCAGTACAAGTTGTGTACCGTCAATAACCGCCAGGACGCGGGATCGCCCGGCCGCGCAGAGTCCTCGCCCTCTTCGCCCTCGGGCTGCTCGCCCTCGCCGCCGCCGTCCTCCGCCGCCGGCATCCCACCCGCCGGGCGCGAGGCGGCCTACATCTCCCCGGCGAGGTCCCGCTTGCCCTCCGCGCTCGCCAGCGCCGCGTGGTTCAGGATGTTCCGCGCCATGCTCGACTCCTGCTCAGCCGACCACGTCGCGTAGATCTCCTTGCGCACCGCGTGCACGCGCGCGGAGGGCTCCACGATCACCGCGAACTCCACCAGGTGGCACGCCAGCCGCGCGTCCCCGTCCGCGGCGAGCTCGCCCGCGCGCTTCAACACCGCCTCCACGCCGCCCGCCAGCGCTACCCACTCCCGCGCCTGCTGCGCGCGTGGCGCCGGCAGGAGATTGTCCGGCTCCCCGTCGTACCACCCGCCGTAAAGGCGCCAGATGTTGCGCAGGATGAACTGCGGGTGGTCGTACACCGGCCGCAGGTAGATCTTGTCCAGCAGGTGCTTTGGGACCTCCACCTCGTGGAGCACCCGGTCGAGTGAAGCCCCGGCGTTCATGAGCGCCAGCGCCTGCCCTTCGAGGCTTTCCAGCAGCTCGGCCGTATCGGTCAGAGCCGCTCGTACCCGGTCCGCGCCGAAGATCGGCATGCCGTGGCCCGGGAGCATC
>CAYYSD010000156.1:0-4814 GCA_964474285.1 uncultured Anaerolineaceae bacterium
TTCCCCGTTTGCGACGCCCTCGATGGTCGTGATCTCGGAACCGTCGGCCTGGACGGCGAACAAGGTGCATGACTTCGCACTTGTGCCATCGACAAGCACCGTGCAGGCGCCGCACTGGCTCGTGTCGCAGCCCACGTGCACCCCGGTCAGGCCAAGCTTCTCGCGCAACAGGTGCACCAGCAGCAATCGCGGTTCGACCGTTGCCTTTCGCTTCTTACCATTAATCGTCATTGAGACCGTGACCGGCTCAGCCATCGGGGCATCCTCCTTCGCTCGGACGGGACACCGCCTGCGCCGCCATAGAGCCGGCCGATAATAGCGATTCGCGACTCACTTCTCAATGCGACCCGTTGTTCGGAAATGCTAGAGGAGCACCATGTTGTCGCGGTGGATGACCTCGTCGCCGTAGCCGTAACCGAGTGTCTCGGTAATCCGGTCGCTCCGCAGGCCCCGGATGCGATGGAGCTCGTCGCTCGCGTAGTTAGATGTGCCCGCAGCGATGCGCCCGCCTTCAACGTTCCGCACTTCCACCGACTCGCCGCGCCCAAACGAGCCCACGACCTTGGCCACCCCGGCGGGCAACAGGCTGCGTCCCCGCTCCCTCAGCGCGGACACTGCACCCTCGTCCACGACGATGTGTCCCGAACGGCTCACGCTCCCGAGGATCCAGCGCTTCCGGCCCTCGAGTCGATCGCCAGCCGCCGGGAACAGCGTCCCGCGGGCCTCACCGCTCACGATGGCTTCCAGGATGTCCGGATGCCGGCCGCTCGCCACGATCACGTCCACTCCGCCCTGTGTTGCCACGCGCGCAGCCTTCAGCTTCGTCACCATTCCGCCCGTGCCCGGACCCCGCGCCCCGGCGGCGGCCGCCTCGACGTCGTCGATGCGTTCCACCCGCGCGATGAGCTTTGCTTCAGGGTTCACGGTCGGATCGGTGTCGTAGAGCCCTTCGACGTCGGTCAGGATCACCAGCAGGTCCGCGTCGATGAGATTCGCGACATAAGCAGAGAGGCTGTCGTTTTCGCCGATGCGGCTCGCCAGCACCTGGTCCAGGGCGACGGCGTCATTCTCGTTCACGATCGGCACTGTGCCGCTCTCGATAAGGTCGCGGAGGGTGTTGCGTGCGTTCAGGTAGCCGAGCCGGTCCGCGAGGTCGCGGCGCGTGAGCAAGACCTGCGCCACCACGGTGTCATAGGCGTCGAACAACATACCCCACGTCTGCATCAGCCGGTGCTGCCCGATGCTCGCAAAGGCCTGGCGGCTCGGCTGGTGCCCCGGGGAAAGCCGTCTGTGCGCTTCGTGCCGCCCGGCGGCCTGCGCCCCGCTCGAAACTGCGACGACTTCGCAGCCCTGTGCTCGCAACCGCACCACCTGCCCTACCAGCCGCGACATCGCCTCGATGTCCAACCTGTCGGAACCCGCTGTCAGCAGGCTCGTGCCAAATTTCGTCACGATTCGCCGGTAACCCACGTTCGAAGTGTACGGTGCGCGTGCGCCTCGGGGCAGCGTTCCTATCCGGCCAACTCCTGCGCCAACGTAAGCAGGTCCGTGCGTGTGGGCGGATGGGCGCCCGCCACGACATCCCTGAGCGCGACCTCCACCGGCAGGCCGCCCTGGATGCCGATCATCGTGCCGCTTCGTCCTTCCGCCAGTGCCCGCACGGCCAGTGCTCCGCTCTGCGATGCCACCAGCCTGTCCCGCATCGTCGGTGTGCCTCCACGCTGCACGTGGCCGAGCACCATCACGCGGTAGGGCCGGTTCAGCTTCTTCCCGACGGCCTCGGCCACTCCGAACGCTCCGCCCGCTTCGTCGCCCTCCGCAACCACGATGATGTGGCTCCGTTTCCCCCGGGCGATGGAGTCCTTGAGACGCTCGACCAACCGGTCGATATCGTCGTTCGCATTCGGGACCAGCACGCCCGCCGCGCCGGCCGCCACCGCGGTGTGCAGCGCGATCGCCCCGCTCGTGCGCCCCATCACTTCGACGAAGAACATCATCCCGGTCGAATTGCTCGTGTCGCGCAACTGGTCGATGGAGCGCACGGCGGTGTTGACAGCCGTGTCGAAGCCGATCGTCTCCTCGGTGCCCCACACATCGTTGTCGATCGTTCCTGGGATTCCGGCGACGGCCACGCCGTGCTCGCTCTGCAACGCCAGGGCGCCGCGGAAGCTGCCGTCGCCGCCCACCACGATCAACCCTTCGACGCCGTCGTTGCGCATCTGGTGCGCAGCCGCGGCCCGCACCGCCGGATCGTGAAACTCCGGGCAGCGGGAGGTGCCGATGAACGTCCCGCCTCGCTGGATGATGTTGCCGACCGCACGGTCGTCGAGCGTCATGTAATCGTCGGAGACCAGCCCTGAGTACCCGTCCAGATAACCGATCATCGTGATGCCGCGCACGCCCGCCGCGCGGACGGCGGCGCGCACCGCCGCGTTCATGCCAGGGGCGTCTCCGCCGCTCGTCAGGATGCCGATGCGCCTCACCCTGCCAGTCTAGGGCATCTACGTCACTGGCGATTGAGCGCGATCCGCTGATCTGTCCCGGCCGACGCCGAACGATCTACACCCCTCAAGTTGCACCCTTCGGGCGATGGCGACCTCCTGCATTCCGGGCAGAGTGGTATTGCGACACAGAGGTGCGTGCCCTCGCTCGCGATGCCGGCCAACCACGAATGGACAGGAGTACCTACATGACGGGTACCATCGAATTGTTCACACGGGGCGTGCTTATCGGTGCAGGGGGTTCCGCGCTGATCGACGCCTGGGCCCTCTTTCTGCGGCGTGCGTTCCACGCCCGGACGCTCGACTACGCGATGCTGGGCCGCTGGAACGGCCGCTTCCGGCAGGGCCGCGTCTTCCACGAACGGATCGCCGCCGCCGATCCTGTGCGAGGAGAGCGGCTCCTCGGATGGGTCGCGCACTACTCGATCGGGATTGCGTTTGCATTCCTCCTGCTCAGCATCTGGGGGCTCAACTGGGCTCAATCCCCCGCGATCGTGCCGCCGTTGGTGATTGGCGTCGGCTCGGTGGCGGCCCCCTGGTTCATCATGCAGCCGGCCTTTGGCGCTGGCGTAGCCGGGTCGAAGACGCCGAACCCCTGGGCCGGCCGGCTCCGGAACCTGAGTACCCATGTCGTGTATGGCGTCGGACTCTACGTCTCGGCTCTTGCCCTCTCGATTCGCTAAATCCGAGTCGAGTCGGTGAAGTCAATGCGGCTGCGCCGTGCCATGGCGCATTGCCTTCTGGAATCGAGCCAGGTAGCCTTTCGCCATGCCGGGCCGCTCCACGGTTTTTGAGCACGAATCCGAAGCCGGGACGTGGCGGACCATACGTTGCGACCCACACCCGGCCCTCGCACCCTACGTCCGGCGCTATGTCGGGTGGGTCGAACGTACCGCTTTCGCCCGGCGCAAAGAGTTCGCCAGCACAGATGTCGTGCTCATCTTCAGCCTCGGCTGGCCCCTTCGCATCATCCACCCCGCCACCGCCATCGACCTCCGCGTCCAGAGCGCGTTCGTCGGCGGCGTCGCCGATGCCCCTCTGCTCACCGAGTCCAACGCCGGCGTCGGCGGCGGTTTGCAGGTGGACTTCACGCCAATCGGCGCGCGCCTCGTCCTCGGGATGTCGATGATGGAAGTGGCGAGTCGCAGCATCGAATTCAGCGAGATCCACGGAAGAGATGGGCGCGTCCTGGCGGAGCGTCTCGCGGACTGCGTCGAATGGGATGATCGCTTCGAAGCCGTCGAGCGCTGGATAATTCGGCGCCTCTCCGCCTCCACGCTTGATCACCGCGGGGTGCTTTGGGCGTGGACGCAAATCCGCCAGGCGCATGGCAATGTGAACATCGCCGTGCTGGCCGATCGTGCCGGGTGGTCCCCCAAACATCTCGCCGGCCGCTTCACCGACTACTTCGGCCATTCGCCCAAGAAAGTCGCGCGCATCGTGCGCTTCCGCCACGCCCTCGACGAGCTGGATGGCAACTCCCCCGCTCTGGCCGAGGTCAGCCACGCGTCGGGCTATTTCGACCAGCCGCACTTCAACCGCGATTTCCGCGAGTTCAGCGGTATGTCGCCGACTGAGTACCTGCGGTACCGGCTGCCGGATGGCGGCGGAATCGTCGCCGTCTGACGATGCCGTCGCCCGAACAGGAGGAGTACCTGCTTCTCGAATCCGCGCTTCGCGAGGGAGACCTGGAGGGCGTCCGCATCGCGTTGGGCGCCTCCGGGTCGCTCGCGAACGCACGGGACCGTTATACGAACACAAACGTCCTCCAACTCGCCATCGGTCTCTCCGATGCGGACTTTATCGCCGTTCTCATCGCGAATGGTGCCGACGTGAGCTACGAGTCCCTGGACGGCTTCCCCGCGCTCATCAACGCGCTCCAGCCGGGCACCAGGGATCAGCTCGCGGTGCTGCAAACCTTGCTGCATTCTGGCGCAGGCGTGGGCCAGCGCGGGCTCAACGACTACACGCCCCTGCACTACGCGGCCACGCTCGACAATGCCGAGGCGGTCGCCTTGTTGCTCGACCTTGGGGCCGATGCGACGGCGCGCACGCGCATCGACGAACTGTCGACCGCGCTTGAGGAGGCGCGCCGGGTTGGCGCGACCAGGGTGATCCCGTTGCTCGAAGCCCTCCAATGAGCCGTCCGAATTGGTCCGGTCCGCCGTCCGCTTCGCGATCCGTTCTGGCATCGCTGGAATATCATTTCCGGCAATCGACGCCAGATCCGGAGGAGTCAAAATGCCCACGGACCCATTCGAACGCGTGCGAGCGATCGCCATGGCCTATCCAGAAGCGACCGAGAAGCCTCTC
>CAYYSD010000156.1:4824-7060 GCA_964474285.1 uncultured Anaerolineaceae bacterium
GCGCGTCCGCGACAAGATCTTCATCCACGGTTCGGACTGGCAGGACACCCGTTCGCTCCAGCTCAAAGCGCCTCCCGGGGCGCAGGCGGTGCTCGTCGGGTCGAACCCGGAGCGCTTCTACGTTCCGCGCTACATCGGTCACAAAGGGTGGGTTGGCGTCTGGCTGAATCCCTCAGGTATCGATTGGGACGAACTCGCAGGACTCATCGACCAGAGCTATCGCCTCATCGCTCCGAGAACGCTGGTGGCAAAGATCGCCGCCCCTCAGTCCGCGGTTGGCAGGCCGCGCACATAGGCCTCCCCGCGCGGCGAGAGTCGGTAACCCGTGCCCAGGCTGATGGTGAGCCCGAGGTTCTTCAGCTTCCGCACGTCCGTCTTGAACGCGAGCAGCTCTCGTCCGAACGGCGCCGAGAGCTCGACGGAGCGCAGGCCCGGGTTCGATTCGATCGCCCGCAGGACCGCCATCGTCCACGGCCCGCCGGCTGCCGCCCGGTCCAATCGTCCGAGCCTCCGCGCGATCTCCGCCCGATCATCGTCGCTCAGGTCCGCGCTGGCCGCCAGCACGTTCCGCGGGTCGGTCTCGGTCACCGGGTGAAAGCGCACCCGGTAGATGGGCACGTCGTCCGTTCCCCGGAAGTCGCTGATCAGCCCGGCCACCGATGCGTATCCGGCCCGCTCCGCCTCCGCGTCCGTGATGTCGCCCGCTTCCACGATGTCCACGGCCTCCACCTCAAGCATGCCCACTGCTGTCCGGTAGCGGCGGCCGGCCACTGCTTGCGGCCGTTTCCACCGCCGGAAGGTGAGCGTCACCTGGCCGCTCGCGATGGGTTCGCGGAACCGCGTTTCGAAGAGCATGCCGCGGAGTTTGCCGTCCGCACGGCCCACGCGTCCACTGCGCTCCCTCCGTCTACACTTTTCCGCATGAATCGCTTTGATGTCGCCGTTGTCGGCGCCGGGCCTGCCGGCAGCACCGCCGCCAGGGAGCTGGCTGCTGCCGGTGCGCGCGTGCTCGTTCTCGACCGGGAGCAGTTCCCTCGCTACAAGGCCTGCGGGGGCGGCATCCCCCTGCGCACCGAACGCATGCTTCCTTTCCCCATCGATGCCGTTGTGGAAGATCGCGTTCACCTCCTCGATGTCGCCCACCATGGCAGGATGCGCTTTGTCCGCGACTCCGGTGAACCGTTCGCGAACATGGTCATGCGCAGCCGCTTCGACTCCCTCCTCCTCGAACGCGCGCAGGATGCGGGCGCCGAATTTCGGTCTGGCTCAACCGTGCGTTCCCTCCACGTCACCGGCAGCCAGCGTCTCGTCGCCGCCGACGGCTTCGAGGCGGAAGCGGACTTCCTGGTGTGTGCCGATGGCGCCCACTCGCCCGTGGGCCGCATGGCCGGCCTTGGCGCGGACATCGCAGAGTGCGCCGCGTGGGAGGTCGAAGTGGCAGCGCCGCCGGCCCACCTTCGGCGATACCGTTCTCGTGCCCTGATCGAACTCGGTTACGCTCCCTGGGGCTATGCATGGCTCTTCCCGAAGGCGTCCGTGCTCTCCATCGGCATCGTCCTGCCGCGCCACCGCGCCTCCGACATGAAGGCGCTGGTGCGAACGTATCTCGAACGCTTGAACCTGACCGGCGCGGAGACTGAAATCGCGCGCGGGCACAAGATCCGTTTTCGCCGTGGAGGCGAGGCCATCGCCAACGACCGCGTTCTTCTGGCCGGTGATGCTGCCGGTCTCGCCGATGAGTTCACCGAGGAAGGGATCTCCTACGCGGTGCACTCCGGCCGCCTGGCCGCCCGCAACGTCCTCCGCGCAATGGCTGGGGGCGATTTGCGCACGTATCAGCGTGATGTGGACGCCGAAATCATGCCAGAGCTCCGCGCCGCGCGGCTCATCGGGTTCATGTTCTATGGCATGCTGCGCCGCGCCTGGCGTCCCTGGATGTTCGCGAGCGGTCACACGCCCCTGCTCTGGGACGCCTTCTTCGCGGTCCAGCGCGGCGAATCCACCTATGCACGCGAGGCCGAACGAGTGCCCCTCCTCCCCGGCGTCGCGCGCCGCATGCTCAAGGACCGGCCGTGACGCTCACTCCAGGGGTAGTGATGGCTCAACTGGAAACGCTTTACGGCCGCCCGCGCCACACGCCCGCCGGCGACCCCCTCGCAGAACTCATCCTCACGGTTCTTTCCCAGAACACAGCGGATACCAACAGCGGCCGCGCCTTCACCGCGATGCTCCGCCG
>CAYYSD010000157.1:0-6985 GCA_964474285.1 uncultured Anaerolineaceae bacterium
GCGCGCGATGGCGCCGCTCGATGCCATTGCGCAGTCCGCAGGCCGCTGCAACCGCGAGGGCAAGCTCCCCGGCGGTGGCACGGTGACCGTCTTCGCCCCGGAAGACGGCGCGATGCCGGGAGGCACGTATCGCCAGGGGGCCAACATCACGTCGACGATGCTCCAGGGCAGTGGCGGCATCCTCGACATCGACGACCCGGGCTCCTACGTCACGTACTTCGTCAATCTCTACAACCGCACCGACCTGGATGTGAAGCAGGTGATCGAATCGCGCAGGAACCTGCAGTTTCCGGCCGTCGCAGAAGACTTCAGGATCATCGACGAGGACACCCGCCCGGTGCTCGTGCCGTTTGGGGACGGCGAGCGATGGTGCACTCGTGTGCTCCAGGCAACAGCGGCGACGCCCGTGACTCGCGGCGAACTGCGACGGATGCAGCCATTCATTGTCGCCCTCTATCCAGGGGAGCTCGCGGCCGCCGTGAACGCAGGCGTCGTACTTCGCGATGAAGCGACCGACCTGCATGTTCTCACGGACCGGTCGCGCTATGACGCGGTCATGGGGCTTGTGCTGCCGAGCGACCCACTTCAGGACTGACGCCAAGGGTGTTACGCTCAACAACTCCCCCGTCGCGGGGAGCGGATTGAAACCTAATTGGTCACGTAAGCGGCAAGTTCCTCGGTACGGGGAACCTGTCGCTTAGAATGTGTACGTTCTAATTGGTCACGTATTGACCTGGCCGTTCACCAGATTTAGGCTTTCACTCACGAGGACTGCAAGTGAGATAAGACGAAAAGCCCGGCAGGGCCGGGCTCGTCGCTTCGGGTGCCACAGGGAACACGCTCGCGAGTGCGGCAACACTACGCGGGCCAACTGAGGCCTGGTCAGCGTCGCAGCTCGCGCCTGACGGATCAAGGCCTCCTGAGGAGGTTCAAGACAATGGGCCGCGAAGGCACGTCCCAGGATACAGCGCCGCCCGGCGTCGTATTGGTCACCACTGACGACTCGCAGGTCTTAATCCTAGCGGCTTGTTCAGCGGGAACAGCGTGGCAGGAAAGAGTGCCGCTTGACGTGTGGAAAATGCTCCACATCGGTCCTGACTGTCGTGTGAAGACTGAAATCATTTCCGATCCGGAGGCGCGAACCCTTCGCCTCCACGAGTTGGCCCGCGCGTATCCGGAAGCGTGGGTCGCTTGGTAACCCCAGGCCCGGTGATTACCGGCAGTCGCGATCCTCCTCGCGTCATCAAACGTCGCGCCGACGATCTAAGACATGACACGGAGAGGAGGAAATGAATTGGAACCAGCATTGAGCCGGCAGGTCAGCGTTCGCGTCAGCGGCGACTGGGCTTGCTTCACGCGACCCGACCTGAAGGTCGAACGCGTCACCTACCAGTATCCAACGCCATCTGCCGCGCGAGGAGTTCTCGAAGCGATCTTCTGGGAGCCCCAGTTCCGCTGGGTGGTGGAGGAGATCAAGGTCCTGAAACCGGTCCGCTACCAGGCGCTGACGAGGAACGAAGTCCAGAAGAAGATCCCGGCCGGCAACGTCTCGGGCTGGATGAAGGACCCGACCAGCATGAAACCGTTCTATGCCAACACCCGCGGCCGCGATGAGGGCGAGAACGCGACCCAGCGGAGTACCCTCGCGCTGCGCAACGTTGCTTACACCATCACAGCCCGCGCACTCGTCGATGGCGAAAACCTGCGGCCGGACGACACGCCGGAGAAATACGCCTCGATGTTCGAGCGCCGCGTGCAGCGCGGGCAATGTTTCTCCCGGCCATACCTGGGGTGCCGCGAATTCTCGGCGGATTTCGGGCCTGTGAATCCCGGCGAGCAGCCGATCGCTGATACGGCCGACCTGGGGCTGGTGCTTTGGGACATCGCATACGCGCCAGGGGACTCGAAGCGTAGCAACGAGGCGATCTTCTTCCGGGCGCGCATCGAGAACGGCGTCATCAACACGGACCCGGCGGTGGTCTTCCCGGACCCTGCCCAGCGCGAACGGGTCCTGCGATGCTAATCGAGAAACTCGTCGCATACGCCCGCGAGCACGACGTCGTCGGTGACCCGCTCTTTGAAAAGAAGAACGTTCGCTGGTGGATCGAGATCGGTCCAGGAGGCGACTTCCTTGGCATCACGGATACCGCCAGCGACGGCAAACGGGGCCGCGAGGAATTGGTGCCGAAGAAGGTCGGCGCAAACAGCGGCGGCGTCGCGGCGTTTGGAACAGACAACCCGCGCTTCGTGCTCGGGTATAGCGAGTCGGGCGTCGACCCGAAGGTCGAACGCGACTTCCCCGCGTTCGTCGAACTGATTCGCCGTGCCGCCGCCGAGGATCCGTCGAACCAGGGTCTGGCCGCTGTTCACGCCTTCTATTGCAAGCAGGAGGCGATCGAGCAGGCCCGTTCGAGGGCGGCAGAACTCAAGGTGAAGGATGGGGACCGGATGGCCGTTGCCTTCACAGGCGACCACGGAGTCCCGCTCTTCGATACCGCCGGTGGCAAGGCCTTCTGGCGGCGGCTCCGGGCCGAACAGGAAGCATCAAGGAAGGTGAGCGGCGCGGTCGTCTGCCTCTCATGCGGACGGCAGCGCCCTCCCGTTCTCACCAACGATACGAAGATCATGGGCGTACCCGATGGTCAGCCATCCGGCACCGCCCTCGTCTCGTACGACAAGGAATCGTTCCAGTCGTTCGGCTGGGACAAGAACATCAACGCGCCTGTCTGCGAGGAGTGCAGCCAGGCCTACACTCGCGGTCTGAACCATCTCCTCCGGCGCGACACCCGGCCACGAACGCGCATCGACATGGCTGGGGTCGCCTATGCGTTCTGGCTGGACGGGGGCGCGGAGGCGCCAGTGGACCTGTTCTTTGAAGAGCCGGACTCGGAGGAGGCGGAGCGTGTACTCACGGCCGCGCGCCGGGGCGAACTCCCCACGGGAGCGCCCAACGTCCACCTGTATGCCCTTGGGCTGCGCGGCAACGGCGGGCGGGCGGTGGTGGTGGACTGGTTCGACACCTCGCTGGCAGACGCGTACCGCAACGCTGCCCGCTGGTTCGACGACCTCGAGGTCACGCTGCTCTTCGACGAAAAGGAGCACGGCACGACGTACAAAACCGCCGGGGGGCCATCGCGCAGGCCGCGCCTGTGGACGCTGGCGATGGCCACGGCGAGGGAGTCTGACGACATCTCGCCTCGCGTCCCTGTGGCCCTGTTCCGCGCTGCCTTGCGGGGGGACGCCTTGCCGCTTTCCCTCGCTGAACGATGCATCCGCCGCCTGCCACTCGATGGTTTCGGCGACTTCTTCGCCCCCGCGCGCATCGGACTCATCCGCTGCACGCTCAACCGTCACAACTACGGGGAAAGGAAACTCATGCCCGGGCTCGATACCGGCAACACAGACCCTGCCTACCTGTGTGGGAGGCTCATGGCGACGCTGGAGGCGATCCAGTACGCCGGCGTCGGGGACGTCGGCGCGAACGTCGTCGACCGGTTCTACGGAAAGGCATCGACGGCCCCGTCGCTCGCCTTCGGACCTCTGCTGACGCTTGCCCAGAGCCACCTCGGCGCCATCGCGAACGACGGCCAGCGCGTCAACCTCGACCGGGAACTCTCGGCCATCATCGGCCAGCTCGATGCCAGGCTCCCTCACACCCTCACGCTCGAACAGCAGGGCGTGTTCGCCATCGGCTACTACCACCAGAAGGCCCATCGTTTCGCCGAAGTTCAACGCCGTCGCGATGAGCGTGCCGCTGCCAACAGCCAGGAAGGAAACGAATAATGACCACGGAGACACTCGCCCAAAACGCCATCGCCAACCGCTACGAGTTCGTGCTGCTCTTCGACTGCACCGACGGCAACCCCAACGGCGACCCTGACGCGGGCAACATGCCGCGGGTCGATCCCGAGACCATGCACGGCTTCGTCACCGATGTCGCTCTCAAACGCAAGATGCGCGACTACGTGGAGAGTGCCCGCGGGAACCAGCCGCCGTACCGGATCTACGTTCAGCACCAGGGGCGTGGAGGGACCTTTCTGAACGCCTTGCACGACGAAGCACACGACCATCTGACGCCTCCGACTCCAGCGGGCGACCGAAAGGCACCCAAACCCGACGTGCGCGAAGCGGCGCGGCAGTGGATGTGCATGAACTTCTTCGACGTGCGGACCTTCGGCGCCGTCATGTCCACCGGCTCCAATGCCGGCCAGGTGCGCGGGCCGCTGCAGCTCACGTTTGCCCGGTCAATCGACCCTATCTCGCCGTCCGAAGTGACCATCACTCGCGTGGCGAAGACGACAGAAGCGCGGGCGGAAAAGGAGGGCACTACGGAGATGGGCCGGAAGAACATGATCCCCTACGGCCTCTATCGCGCCCATGGATTCGTTTCGCCTTCATTCGCGCGGATGACCGGTTTTTCGGAGGCTGATCTCCAGCTCACCTGGCAGGCGTTGCTCCGCATGTTCGAAGACGACCGCTCGGCTTCCCGCGGGTACATGGCGACGCGCGGGCTCTACGTCTTCAAGCACACGTCGCCGCTTGGCAACGCCCCGGCCCACGAGCTGTTCGACCTGATTGAGGTCCATCGCAAGCCGGAGGTCGACGTCGCGCGCAAGTTCAGCGACTACGAGGTGTCCGTCGGAACCAACCTGCCGGCCGGCGTCTCGCTCGAACAGCCGCGCCCGCTCTACGGGGATGTCTGACCGCGATGGCCCAACGGATGGGGAGGGTGAGCGCATCATCATCCCCATCTCGGCGCTCAACCAGTTCCTCTTCTGCGAGCGTCGTGCGGCGCTGATCCACACAGAAGGGGTCTGGATTTCGAACGAGTTCGTCGAGCAGGGAGACCGCATCCACGAGACCGTCGACATTCCCGGGTATCGTGAGCGCCGGGGATGCCGCACGGTCCGTGCGATGCCCCTCTTCAGCGACCAGTTTGGCCTCAACGGACGGGCGGACATCGTCGAATTCTGGCCGGGCGATGGGATGGAGGAGCCGCGCCCGGTCGACTACAAACGCGGCAAACGCCCGGGTTGGGAAAACGACCACGTCCAGATCTGCGCGCAGGCGCTCTGCCTGGAAGAGATGCTGGGAACGCGCGTCCGCCAGGGCAGCATTTACCACGCGCTGACGCGGCGCCGGAGCGTCGTCTGGATTTCAGATGCGCTGCGGTCGAGGACAGTCCAGGCGATCGCGCAGCTGAGGGAATTGTTGGAGTCCGGCCATGTTCCCTCGCCTGTCTACCGGGCACGCTGTCACGGGTGTTCGTTCGAGCAAGTTTGCCTTCCCGGGCAGTCTGGCAAGACGGATGCCTTCCAGCGGTACATGCGCAGGCTCTACGCACCGGGCAGGGAACCATGAGCGTCGCGACCGTCCGCACCAACACGCTCTTTGTGACCACGGAAGGCGCCGTGCTGCGCGTTCGCAACTTTTCGTTGGAGGTTGTCGTCGATCGGAAGGTGGCCATCCACGTTCCCATGCACCATCTCAGCTCGGTGGCCATCTTTGGACACGCCCTCGTGAGTTCGACGATCCTTCAACAGTGCGCCGAGGCTGGGATAGCGGTTACCTTTCTGTCCCGGACGGGCAGGCTGATTGCCAGGGTGGACGCACCGCAACCGGGCAACGTCCTTCTTCGACGGCAGCAGTTCCGATTGGCTGATGACGACGACGCCTCCCTCACGATTGCGCGATCGTGCGTGGCCGGGAAGCTCAATAACGCTCGCAACCTGTTGCTCCGCTCCAGCAGGGACGCGGCAGCGGGGAGCCTCGCGCGGGACTACCTTCGTGGCGGTGCGGACCAGGTGCGCGCGCGCATTCTCGGGCTGGCGAGCGCCGCCAACGCGGATGAGCTCCGCGGCCAGGAGGGCCGGGGCACGCGCGCCTACTTCGCCGTCTTTGGCAACCTCCTGCGCGCAGGTGGGTTCGCCATGGATGTCCGCTCGCGGAGGCCCCCGCGAGACCCTGTGAACGCGATGCTCTCGTTCGCGTATGCCCTGCTGGCGAACGACTGCGTTGCAGCCCTCACGGCCGCCGGGCTGGACCCCGGCGTGGGCTTCCTCCATCGCGACCGGCCTGGCCGCCCGGGATTGGCGCTTGACCTGATGGAGGAGTTCCGACCCCTCATCGCGGACCGCACGGTCCTCGCCCTTATCAACCGCGGACAGGTAAGCCTTCTCGACTTCGAGAGCAGCCCGGGCGGAGGGGTGTTCCTCACGGACGAAGGCCGGCGCACCCTCATCACTGGCTATCATGCGCGCCGGGCGGAGGAAGTGACCCATCCGTTGCTCGGAGAGAAAGCCACGGTAGGCCAACTCCCATTCATCCAGGCCCGCCTCCTGGCGCGGCACATTCGCGGAGATCTCCCGGCCTATCCCCCGTGTGTGTTGCGCTGAAATGCTGGTAGTAGTCGCCTACGATGTGAACACCCAGTCTCTTGCCGGGAGGCGCCGCCTCCGGAGGGTAGCCAGGGTCTGCGAGCAGTACGGCCAGCGAGCGCAGAAGTCGGTGTTCGAATGCGTGGTCGGCGACCGCGAACTCGTCCGCCTCCGGGCGCGATTGTTGGACGAGATCAACGTCCGGCAGGACAGCCTGCGGTTGTATTTCATCAACGAGAGCGACCGGGCGCGCATCGAAACGTACGGACAGGGGCAACTCTGGGACCTGGAAGGGCCCCTGATCCTGTGATGGCGAACCTGCGATGGGCACGAAAGACGAGTGGGGTTCGCGCTGGCGTCCGGACGAGGCCGCGAATCCAGGAGCGCGGGCCGAACGCCACCTTAGAGACGCGTTCGGGGCTCCGCATGTGCCGGGCAGGGTCGCAGGGAGGTGTCAAATCAGAGCAAACCGTTCATACTTGGGTTTCTCCCGCCCTCCGGGGCGGGAGCGGATTGAAACACAAACTGCGACCAATCGGAGCCATAGCGGCCATGGGTTTCTCCCGCCCTCCGGGGCGGGAGCGGATTGAAACCGAAGAGCAGGTGCG
>CAYYSD010000158.1:0-6925 GCA_964474285.1 uncultured Anaerolineaceae bacterium
GATGCGTCACTGCCGTCCCGCAGAACACCTCGTAGTCGATGAGTTCCTTGATCGTCGGGTTGTCGCCGCAAAGAGGGCACTCCGGGTCGCGGCGGACCTTGACGATGCGCGTCTCGAGGGCCAGGGCATCGTACAGCAGGAGCCGGTTCACCAGCGGTTCGCCGATCCCGAGGATCAGCTTCAGCACTTCGGTCGCCTGGATGCTCCCGATCGTGGCGCACATCGCCCCGAGCACGCCTGCCTCCGCGCAGCTCGGCACCATGCCGGGCGGCGGGGGCGCGGGATAGAGGCAGCGGTAGCACCCCCGCCCGGGGATATACGTCGTTGCCTGCCCATCGAACATCAGGATCGAGCCATCAACCAGCTTCTTGTTGAGCAGGTAGCTCGCGTCATTCACCAGGTAGCGCGTAGCGAAGTTGTCCGCCCCGTTCACCACGATGTCGTACTGTGAGATGATCTCGAACGCGTTCGAAGAGTCGATCGGCATCTCGTGCGTGACCACATTGATGTTCGGGTTGTGGGCGAGCAGCGTCTCCTTCGCCGAGATGACCTTGCGCTTCCCGATGTCGTCCGTCTGGTGAAGGATCTGCCGCTGCAGGTTAGACCGGTCGACGACATCGAAATCGATGATGCCGATGGTGCCCACGCCGGCCAACGCCAGGTACAACGCCACCGGCGAGCCGAGCCCGCCCGCGCCGATGATCAGCACCTTGCCTTCCATGATCGCCCGCTGCCCGACGCTCCCCACCTGGGGCATGATCAGGTGGCGGCTGTATCGCTCCACCATCTCCGGTGTCATCACCGTCGCGCCGCCGGCCAACGCCGGGATGACGGCCACCTCATCACCGCTCTTCAGCGGGGTGGACTCACCCTGCAGCGTGTGAATCTCGACCTGGTTCACGTACACGTTGATGTGCTGGGCAAGGTGCCCCTCAGGGTCCAGCAGTTGTGCCCGGAAACCGGGGAACTGCACATCCAGGTCTCCGAAAACTTCACTCACCGTGTGCCCCTTCGCCCGCACGGAGGCGCGGTTGCCCACCAGGTGGCGAAACGGGGTTGGAATGTAGACGTTGACTGACATGAATGCCTCCTCAGGCGAATCGATGGTGCACAATCCTTCCTGCGTGGCGTAACCGCACAATCAGGAATACAGGTTACATGTTGACGCTGAGATACCTCTCCCCCGTATCGCACAGCATTGTCACAACAGTCTTGCCGGGACCGAGCCGCTCGGCAACTTTTCGCGCGGCGAAGACGTTCCCGCCCGCCGAAATGCCCACAAGCAGACCTTCTTCGCGCGCCAGCCGGCGTGTCATCGCAATCGCGTCCTTGTCCTCGATGCGCATCACTTCGTTGTAGATGGCCCTATCCAGCACGCCGGGCACGAAGCTCGCGCCGATGCCCTGGATGCCGTGCATCCCCGCCCGGCCGCCGCTCAGGACCGGCGACCGCGACGGCTCAACCGCCACGATGAGCACCCCTGCGCCGATCGCCTTGCGGAGCACGCGGCCCACTCCTGTCAGCGTGCCGCCGGTGCCAACGCCGGCCACGAATGCGTCGACCCTGCCGCCCGTCGCCTCGAGGATTTCAGGGCCCGTCGTCAGCTCGTGCACGGCCGGGTTCGCCGGGTTCTCGAACTGCTGGGGCATGAAATACCCGGGGTTCTTCTTCACCAGCTGTTCGGCCGCGAACACCGCCCCCGTCATTCCCTCGATGGCCGGCGTCAGGTGGAGTTCGGCGCCAAAGCGTTCCAGCAGACGCCGGCGCTCCAACGACATGTCTTCCGGCATGGTGAGGATGAGCCTGTAGCCCTTCACCGCACAGACCATCGCGAGGCCGATGCCCGTGTTCCCGGAGGTCGGTTCGACGATGGTGCTGGAACTGGTCAGCTTCCCGGCCTCCTCGGCCGCTTCGATCATGGACAGCGCGATCCGGTCCTTCACGCTTCCGCCCGGGTTGAGGTTCTCCATCTTCCCAAGGATCGTGGCGCCATCCGGCGGGCCCACCCGGTTCAGGCGGACGAGCGGTGTCGCGCCCACCAGGCCGAGTGCAGAATCCGCGATCAGCGGCCGCGTCGTCGTCCCGGTCATATCGTATACCTTCCCGTCGCCGCTTGCGGCTCTCGTTCCAGGAGGTCCGCCACTGAGTAGGCCTCCAGGATGGCTTCGTTGGACTTTCGGATCCGCTCCCAGATCTCGCGTTGGCCACATTCGTGCGGGTGGTCGGTTTGTTCCGGAGGCTCATCGAGCCAGGACACGGGCGAAAGGCTGCCTTCGAGCGTCTCGATGACGTTGCGCACGCAAATCTCCTCGGGAGGCTTCACCAGCTCATGCCCACCGGACGGTCCCCGCAGCGAGCGGATGAAGCCCGCTTTGCGCAGGGTTGTCAGCAACTGGTCCAAATACTGCTCGGGGATGTGGCGCCTGAGGGCAATCTCGGACGATTGCAGCGGACCCTGCCCGTGGTGTGCGGCCAGTTCAATGAGGGCGCGAAGCCCGTAGTCGCTGCGAGTGGAAACGCGCATGGTGGACGGCCTTCCTCCGGTCCCGCCTGCCCGGCGAGGGCCTGCAATCGCGGTGAAGCTGTGGCTCCTGATAAAGTTGAGTGATTGTGTCAACAATATAGGCCACGAGCGGCCGAGCATGCAAGGGGGGCACGGAGCGGGAGGGGTTCAGCGTTCCAGCACGGCCCAAAGATCCGTCAGCGGAAACGAGAAACCGGGAAGGAAGGCGGACTCCAGCGCGCCCTCCCGGTCCAGTCGTCGCCCGTCGTCGTCGCCCTCGAACACTTCGACGATGCGCAAGCGCGGGTCGATCAGCCAGCAGGCGTCGACTCCGTTGGTGCGATAGAACCGGCACTTGTTGCGGAGTTCCTGCAGGCTCTGGTCTGGGGACCGCACTTCGACGGCCAGGCTCGGGATCGAATCGTCTGACGCTGTTCGTCCCGGCGCCCAGTACGAGAGGTCAGGCAGACGATAGGTCTCGGAGCGCTCAAAGGCGGCGCGCACCTCGGGTCCGAGGCGCCCACCATGCGCTCGTGCATACATCCCGAGTTCGATTGTGAGTTCGGCAACGATTTGGCCGTGTTCCATGTTCGGCATAGGCTTCTGTAGCGCAATCCCATCGACGTATTCGAGGTATGGCTTCTCCTCCGGCAGCGCGAGGTATTCCTCCACGCTCATCCGCAGGCCGTGATACTGGGAAACTTCGACTCGAGCCCGGGTCGGGGTGGTCATGGCTCAAGTATAGCGAGTCCGCAAACCCGCTCTCACACCACCCGCGGAGTAGGGTTCCGTTCCTCGACGATCTCCTCCATCCGCTGCCGGATACCGCCCTTGTTCTGCGCCGGAATGATGTAGAACTTGCGGTCGCGGATGCCCTCGAACACCTGGTCCGCCACCACGGAAGGCGGGTAGCCCGCGGCCAATCCGGCGGTGAGGTTCGCCCTGAAGCGCAGCGCCAGCTCCCCAAACGAACCGCGTTCGGCGTAGTCCGCCTGCCGGTTCCGCGCCGAGCTCATGATGTTCGTGTTGATGAGGCCCGGGCAGAGCACCGACACGCCGATCTTCGGCGCTGTGAGATAGAACTCTTTGAACATCGACTCCGAAAGTGCGACCACGCCGTGCTTCGTCACGTCGTACACGCTCATGAACGGACCCGTCGTGAGCCCGGCCATGGAAGCCGTGTTCACGACGTGCGCCTCGCTGTCCTGGGCCATCATCCTTGGCACGAACGCGCGCACACCGTGAATCACGCCCCACAGGTTCACGCCAATAACCCACTCCCAGTCCGCCAGCGTATGTTCATGCACCGCCCCGATGACCTCGACCCCGGCGTTGTTGCAGAGCACGTGCACGGCTCCGAAGGCATCCACGGTCTTCTGGGCCAGCGCCTCGACCTGCTCCGCCTTCGTCACGTCCGTTCGCGCCGCCAGGACCGATGCACCCTTGCGCTTCAGTTCCTCGGCCGCGAGCGCGAGCGCCTCCGGTTCGATGTCCGCCATCACGACCTGCATGCCCTCGGCGGCGAACCGTTCCGCCATCGCCCGCCCGATCCCGCTTGCCGAACCGGTAACCACGGCGACCTTGTCCTTGAAGTCCTGCATGGCGCTCACCCCGTCCCGGCTGATTCACGCGCAGCATACGCCGGGTCGCTTTCGAATGCCGTTCATCGCACGTGCGCACGCGCTACACTGGATTCATGGAAGAGTCCGAAGCCGACGCCCTGCGCAGGGAGCAGAACCGGCGCCTCGTGGAACTCTGTCGGCGTGTCTCCGAAGAAAAGAGCGACAAAGCCCGCGCCCGAGAATGGGCTGGCGTCTCCAGCGAGCGGAAGGGCGAAATCCTCGCCGCACTCCTCGACGTCACTGCGGCCATGGCGGCCGATGTCGGAGGGGGGTGGCCGAAGCCGCGCCCGCTGGTGGTGCGGGAGCGGCTTGAGCGAGCCCAGAAGCGTTTGCGTTGAGCGGCTCAGTCGTTCGAGCAGAGCAGGTGGTGGCAGTTGCTGAGACGCTTGAGGCCGCTGCCATTCCCTTTGCGTTCGGAGGCGCCCTTGCCCTCGGCTACGCCTCCGAGCCTCGCGCGACCACCGACATCGACATCAACGTGTTCCTTTCTACCAGTCATGTGGAGAGCGTTTTCCGAGCCCTGCGAGAAGACCTCGGGGTTGGCTTCGACGAGCAATCGGCTCTTGCCGAAGTTCGGAGTGACTATCAGGTCCGCATCGATTGGAGCGGAACCTATCTCGATATCTTCTTCGCCTTTTCGGACTACCACACGGAATGCGGCAACCGCGCCCGGACGCACAGATTTGAGGGCCCCGACATCCGGTCCTTTCCCCTGAAGACATCGTGATCTTCAAGACCCTCTTCAATCGCCCCAAAGACGGGATCGATATCGAGAAGATTCTCTACCTCCGTCAGGACTCGTTCGACAGTGACTACGTCCTCCGGTGGCTGACCGAGCTCGTCGGAGCGGCAGATGCAACCGTCGTGCGCCTGCTGGACCCGATGACGCGAGTCCAAGACGACTCTTCCGAACCTCCGCCCGGCTGACGACCTTTACAGTTTCGCAACGCTTCCGGAGCCCGGACCGCCAAGAGTAAACGTCTCGACCTTTGACCACGGCCACCGGTTGCGATCGGGCGCGCGTGCGCGCATTCTCCCCATCGCAATCCGAACCGGGTTCAGCCCAACGGGGATCTCAATGGCCACCAACGCCGGCAGACTCAGCGATACCTTCGAAGAAGGCTCCTCACGCATCAAGCGCATCTTCATGGTCCTGGCCCTCCTCGCCGCAGTGGCGGGTGCGGCCGGTGGAGCGTGGTGGTACTTCCTCCGCGATACGACCACCGCCACCGTCGCCACGGCTCCCCAGCAGGCCACCGTCACCGTCGGCAACATCGTCAGCACTGTGACTACCACGGGCACGGCAGCCTCCACGCTCACGTCCCGGCTGACCTTCCCGAGCGCGGGCCAGGTCCAGAGCGTCAGCGTCACCGCCGGGACGACCGTCACCGCCGGCCAGGAACTCGCCCGCCTCGACGACAAAGAAGCGCTCCGGAAGCTCGAGACATCTGCTTCCAGCCTCGAGACGTCGAAGCTCCGTCTGGCGCAGCTCACCGAGCCTCCAACCGCAGCCGAAATCGCTTCGTCGAAGCAGTCCGTTACGGCGGCCGAACAGCAGGTGGTATCGGCGAAGATCAACGTCACCAACGCCCAGACGAGCGTCGCCAACGCGGAAGCGAATCTCGCCAAGGCGCTTGCAGGTCCTTCCGCGACGGAAGTGCTCTCCGCAGACAACGCAATCACCCAGGCGCTGAACTCGCTCAACAACGCGAACAACAACGTCGCCTCCGCCTTCACGTCGCTCGGCTCGGCCCAGCGCGATTACTGCTACACCAACCTGATGTCCCTCAATCCGCCGCTGCCCTGCGGCGGCGCCGATATCCCCCTCACCGCAGCCAACATCGCGGCCATCCAAAACCTCATCGCCACGGTCCCCGGCCGGCCAGAGGACACCGCCGGTGTCGTGCGTGTCGCCAATGCATTCCTCACGGCGAACAATGCGTATCTCCAGTCCAGGAACAGCGTCGTCACGGCCCAGCAGGCGCTGGATCTCGCGAAGCTCAAGCGCACCGAACTCAGCGCTCCGCCGGACGAGACCACGTTGACCTCCCTTCGCAATGCCATTACCAGCGCACAGAACTCGGTGATCACGGCCCAGGGCAACGTCGCGAATGCCGAGGCGTCGCTCGAAACAGCGAAGGCCCGCTACGACGAACTTGTCTCCGGCTCCGCTTCCGCCACGGACATCGCGCTGCAGCAACAGTCCGTGAAGCAGGCCGAGCTCGCTTACCAGACTCAGCTCGACGCCGTGGCGGCGCTCGTCCTGCGCGCGCCGTTCGATGGCACGGTCGCCTCGGCCGCGGTGAACGCAGGCGACAACGTCTCCGCCAGCACGGCCGCGTTCGTGATCACGAACCCCAACGCCGTCCGGATCGACCTCTCGGTGCAGGAGTCGGACCTTCAGAAGTACAAGATCGGCCAGTTCGGCACAGCGACGTTCGATGCCCTCCCCGGGAACACCTACTTCGTGAAGGTCACCAGCGTGAGCACGGCCGCGACCGTGACGCAGGGCGTTGTCACCTATGTCGTCCAGGCGCAGGTGCTTCGCGCGCAAGACTTCCAGGCCAACGCCGCCGATCTTGCGGCCGTCCAGGCGACATTGAGCGGAGTCACGGCTGGCCGCCTGGGTGGCGCCGGGGCGGGACAGGCTGGCGGCGGCCCTTCTGCCAGCGGGACCCCGCGGGCGGGCTTCACTCCGCCGCCGAACTTCACGCCGGGCGCCCGCGGAGGGCAGGGTGGCGCGGGTGGGCCCGGCGGAGCGACGGCGAGCGGAACGCCCGCCGCCGGTGGGCCCGGCGCC
>CAYYSD010000159.1:0-6914 GCA_964474285.1 uncultured Anaerolineaceae bacterium
GGAGTCGGGACCAGGGGTGTTGGGCTGACGGTTGTCGCGGGAGCGAGTTCGCCTTCACCGCCCGGCGAAGCCCCGGGGCGGATGCTGGTCGCGGCGTTCGTCAGCAACTCGATGCCGGACTCCATCCAGGTGAGGGGGTGGCCGCCATACACAGCCATCCCGCCCGCGCTTGCCCCGGCGAGGAGGGCCATGGCGGCGAACTGGCGGGCAAAAGCGCGCGGCCGCGGACCGAGACCCACCCAGCCGAGGGCCGTGGTTCGGGCTCCGTGGCGCCCCCGGCTTTCGATGAAGTCCGCGAAGGCCACGCGCATACGGGCCGCGGCGTCGTCACCCGGTCCTGCGGGGGCAAGGCGGCGCGTCCGCCATGCGAGGCGCGCGAATGCCGCTTCCGAGGTGCGTTCCCCTCCAGCGGGGGAACGGCCCTCGAGCGCTTCCTGCAGGACTTCGGGGTCGAGGTTCTCAGGCAGAGGTCATCACCTTGACGGGCTTTCGCTCAGCGCGGGCGTATGTCATGCGCACGATGAGAGCGCTGACGATGAGGAGGCTTGTCGACAGATAGAGCGCCAGCACCCACGGTTCCTCACTGTCTGTCCCCAGTTGAAGGCCGTGCCAGAGGGCAGCGGCGTAGGCCACTGCAGATGTGTAGTGAATCCGCCGCCACATGCGCATGCCGATTCGCGACCGAAACCAAAAGGACGCTGAAACCATGATAGTTAGATAGAGCGAAATTGTCCCGAGCGCCGAGAGCGAACGCTCGTAGTAGGAGCCGAAAGGCACGAGGACGTCGGCGAGGCCGAACCTGGTCCAGCCGTCCGGGATGAGGACGAGACCATGGAACAGTCCAAGGAGGACGCCGGCCACGCCGCCCACCTGGTGGATGGCGAGGAGCCGGCCCCGGTTCACGAAGCCGTCGAACCAGCCGGAGGACATGAGCAGGCCCCCGGCAAGGCCGAGCCAGAGGAACATGTAGGCGGCAACGCCGGCCGCTCGAGAGGCGTACCACGCCCCGTGCAGTCCGGGATCCGGTAGCGCCCGGGCCGCAAGGGGCGCCGCGAAGGCGCCCCCCGCGACAGCCCCAATTCCGGCCGCAATCGCGAGAGCGATGTAGGACTTCATGACCGTACGCTCCTGGTGTGTTTCATCTCAGGAACCGCCTCCACCGGGCTTGGGGCGCGGCGGCGGCGCCGGAGGAGGTGGCGGAGGTGGTGGCGGCGGGGGAGGCGGTGGCGGTGGGGGAGGATCCGCTGGAATCGGAGGTGGTGGCGCCGGCTCGACCGGCGCCGGGGCCGGTGGCGGGGTGTCCTGTGAGGGTGCCGGCACCGGTTCGGGACTGACCGGGCTCGCCGGCGGCTGCCCAGGCGCGATTGCGCCCGCAGGAGCATCAGCAGGGACGACCGGCGACGAAGTCCTGGCTGGCGCCGTTGGGCTCGAGGCGGTCGTGCCGGCCGATGGACTCGAAACGGCTGTGCCGCCACCGAGGTACTCGACCGACTTGATGTAGTAGTAGACAGGCTGGCGCTCAATGATGACCACCTGTGCAGGCAGTGCTGTCACGGTCGGTTCAACGGCCGGTGCGGCGCTTGCGATTGCCACCCACTCGCCCTTCGTGGCGTCCCATCGCCAGCCGTCCTGTTCGATCACGGTCGGTTCGGTGGCGGCGGGCGGCTCGGATTCGCTGCCCGCTGCCGGATTGACGGCCGAGAACACGACTGCTGCCCACATTCCGATGAAGGTCATGCCCGCGAGGGCCGCCGTCGCCACGCGAGTCAGGAAGTAGCGTGGACCTGCCTGTCGCTTCGCCATCTAATCGTGCCCTGGACCGTCGTGGTCCTCGTCTTCGTGCTCGTCCTCGTGCTCGCCTTCGTGCTCGCCTTCGTGCTCGTCTTCGTGCTCGTCTTCGTGCTCGTCCTCATGTTCAACGTGGCCCGGGCCATCATCGCCTGAGGGTGGTCCACCGGGGGCTGGTGCTGGCGCCTGGGGCGGCGCGGGCGCAACGGGTGGAGAGCCGGCAGCCGGCTGCTGGACCACCGGCCGGGTCGACGGCTGCTGGCCCGTGGTGGGCGGCGCCGTGGGTGTAGGTTGTGGCCGGGGGGTGGAAGTGGCGGCCGGCTTGCTTGCGACAGGTGTGGCGGTGGCCGTGCTTGCCGGCTGCGTCGTGACAGTCGCCGGCGATTCTTCTGCGCGCGGCGGTTCAACCTTCGGGGGCGCGGACCGCACCTCCTGGGTCACGATGAGAGCCGGACGTTCGACGTAGACGACCTGTCGCGTCGGTTCTGCCGGGGGAACGCCTTCGGAGGTTGCTGCCGCAACCCACGCGGTTGCCTCCGGGGTGGCTGTGGATGCGGCCCACTGGTTGTCTGCCGCCGCCGGGGCTGCCGACTTCGAAAAGACTCCCTGGCTGATGGCGACGGCCGCGATCGACCCGCCACAGAGGGCCGCCGTCACTGTTCCCGCGACCATTGATGCAAAGCGATTCATGCTTCCTCCTGCGGATTGGGGCAGTTGTCGAAAACGTGTATCGCTGTTCGGGGCTGAAAGGAGTCGCGCGTTTCGCAGAATTTTCCTGGGGACTGAGCCAGTTAGTCCCAGAAGCGGGTCAAGCCGTCCGGGGAAAGCGTGAGGACTGTGTGGCCCGCCTCCTGGGCGGCTTCCGCGCCGTCTTTGCCTGCGATCAGGACGGCCTTGGCCCAGGCCTCGGCCCGCCACGCTTCGGGAGCCCAGACCGAGACCTGGACAAAGGGCGATTCGGAGGGCAGTCCGGTTCGCGGGTCGATGAGATGGTGGGCGGCACGGCCGTCGGCTGCGCGCCATCGGCGCTTCAGCGTCGTGGAAGTGGCGCACGCGCCGGCCAGAGTGCCCTCCCAGACCGGGGGACCTCCTGCGGGGTTTTCGATCGAGAGCAACCATCCTCCCTCACCGTCGCCTCTTCCGGTCGTACGCACGTCGCCCCCGGCATTCACCAGGACTCCGCTAAACTCCGGAAAGACCGTTGCGGCCAGGTCCGCCGTCCATCCCTTGACGATGCCGCCCAGGTCCAGCTGCCCTTCGATGAGCCGCACGGAATCGCCCTCGAACCGGAGGGCGCGCACCGGCGAAGGGGCCGCCTCTCCGGCAACCGGGTTTCCGCCGCTGACCTGAGAGAACGTCCTGTCGTAACCAGCTCGCCGTAGCGCCGGGAGGACCATGGGGTTGAAAAGCCCGCCGGTGAACTCGCAGGCGGCAATGGCCAGGCGGCACCCCTCGACGAACACAGGGTCGTCCACGGCATCGCCCGCGTTCAGCCGGGACAGCAGGCTCTTCTCCCGGAAACGCGAGAAGCGCTGTTCCTGTTGCTCGAAGAGCAGACGGATCGAGACAAAGGCCCCATGGGGCCTTGTCTCGGCTTCGATCTCGACATCGATTCCTGTATCCATGGCCCGGAACGCGTCATCGAAAAGCACTTCTCGATGGTACATCGCGAGAGTCCTCGATGGCCGGCGGTCGGCGGCCCGGAGCACTCACCGCCGATCCGTTACACTCGTTCCCGGTCCAGCAGGCCGGGCGGCCGCTGCAGCCTCGTTGCTGTAGAGGAAAGTCCGGACTCCACCGGGCAGGGTGCCGGGTAACACCCGGGCGGCGTAAGCCGACGGCCAGTGCAACAGAAACATACCGCCGGTCGCAAGGCCGGTAAGGGTGAAATGGTGCGGTAAGAGCGCACCAGCGTCCTGGTGACAGGGCGGCTGGGTAAACCCCACCCGGAGCAAGGCCAAATAGGGGAGGAGGGCGCCCGGCCCGCTATGACTCCCGGGTTGGCCGCTAGAGCGCCGTGGCAACACGGCGTCGAGAGAGATGGTCGCCTCCCCGTTCGCGGGTAGACAGAATCCGGCTTACAGGCCTGCTGGGCCTACCCCGTCTCCTGTCCTCGGCATGCGTTCGTGCGGAGGCAGTCAAAGTACGAACGCGGTGCTGCCTGCGTGATGGCAGGCGCCTTGTTGGGATCGCAAGGGCACCTGGCCCTTCGACGCGGCTCAGGGCGAACGGGTGTCCTGGCACCGGGAAGAGGCGCGTTCGGACCGGCAATGCGCTACGATCGAGGTATCACCTGATCCTCCGGAGTTGATAAAGGATGCCCGCCAATACGGCCGTTCTCGATGTGACCGACGCTACGTTCGCCACCGAGGTGCTCGAACGTTCGAAGACCGTGCCCGTGGTGGTCGATTTCTGGGCCCCCTGGTGCGGGCCCTGTCGTGTTCTTGGCCCGATTATTGAAAAGGTCGCCGCAGAAAACGCTGGCGATGTTGTCCTGGTCAAGCTCAACACCGACGAAAACCCGCGTACCGCCACGACCTACCGGATCCAGGGAATTCCCGCGGTGAAGGCGTTCAAGAACGGCAAGGTCCTCACGGAGTTTACGGGCGCTATTCCCGAACCTTCGGTTCGTTCATTCTTCGCGAAGCTGGTGCCGTCGGCGGCGGAGAAGGCTGCGCGTGCGGCATCGCAGGCAGCATCACAGGCTGCGGCCAGTGGCGACGAGGCGGGTGCGGAAGCCGGTTTTCGCGAAGCCATCGCCGCGACGCCGAACAACGTAGACGCGATTGTCGGCCTCGCGGCCATTCTCCTGCGTCGCGGCGAGCGGGCCGAGGCGGAGAAGTTGCTCGACCGTGCCCCGACGGACCGGCGGGCCAAGGCGATGAAGCACCGGCTCTTCCTCCAGGACTTCCAGGCGAATCACGGCAGCGAGGACCTGCAGGGTGAAGCGGCGGCCAACCCGTCCGACGCGCGTGCTCGCTACCGCTGGGGAGTGATGCTCGCGGCCCGTGGGGACTACGCCGCCGCATTGAAGGAGCTGCTGGATTCGGTCCGGCTCAATCGCACGTTTGCCGACGGCGCCGCGCGGAAGGCCATCCTGGCCGTCTTCGATATCCTCGGTTCGGATGCGCCGCTTACGAAGGAGTACCAGCGCGAACTTGCGCGCGTTCTGTTCTAGGGCGAGGCGCACTCGTCGGAACAACGAAAAGGGCCGGTCATGCGACCGGCCCTTTTCTGCTCTGTTCGTTGGCAGAGGTCAGGCGACCTTGTCCTTCTTCGCAGCCTTCGGCTGGATGGCTTCGAAGTTCCTGCGGATGGTCTCAGCCATCGGGTTCGCGGCGGTGAACTGCTTCACGGCCTCGACAGCGGCGGTTGCGGTGTCCTTGTTCGCTGCCACGAGCTTCTCGATGACGTCGCGCGTCTCCGTGCCGGCGCCGACGACTTCGTGGTAGGCGGCCTGGGCGAAGGCGAGGGCGCGGCCCTGGGCCGCAGTCGTGGCTTCGAGCACGGCGGTGTAATACTGGCTGACGTCGGTCGGCTCGGCGGCGAACCGCTTGCCGAGTTCGAGGGCTTCGCGCTGGCCGAGGGTAACGTCGGCGACGAACTGCTTCGTAACCTTGGTGCCCCGGTCGCTCGCCTTCCCGGCGGCGTCGATGAGGATGTCATAGCTGTGGATGAGAGCGTCGTAGTACTTCTGGACCTGGTCGTTCGTGGTCATGTGGGGTGAGGTTCCTTCCTTGATGGTGCGTTCGTCTCGCTGCTATGTGCAGATTACACATAGCGACGAATCGTTGTCAATGCCCTGGCTATAGATGCGCTCAGCATCTTGAAAGATTTCGCCGATAGCTGCATACTGCAGTTAATGAAGGATGAACGACCATGACCGAATCCGACGAGGCCCCGAGGGAGGTCAAACCTCGCCTCCACGGCGAGATGCTTTCGACCAGCCTGCTCGCCTACCTGAAGAATTGGAATGCCTACGGCTATCAGCTGGCGCAGCGACTGGCCGAAGCCGGGATGCCGGAGTGCGACAGCGGCACCATCTACCGGACCCTCCGCCAACTCGAAAAGTCGGGCATGGTTTCCTCGTGGTGGGATACTTCCGAGAGCGGCCCCGCCCGGCGCGTGTATAGCCTCACCACCGCGGGCGACCTCTTCCTCTCCGGCTGGGTGAAAGCGATGCAGAACTACCAGGCTGTCATCCAGCAGGCGCTGACCGGGTTTGTGCCCATGCCGCCGAAGACCGAAGACGAGCCCGTCACGGAGCATTCGTCGTGACGCAACCGCTCCCCGACCCCTTCCAGCTGTGGCGCGACTGGCTCAAGGATGCCGAACGCCAGTGGCACTCGGCCTTCAATGAATCTCTTGCGACGGACCAGTTCAGCAGCGGGGTCGGGTCGATGATGGATGCGTTCCTTCACGGCCAGAAGACGGTGAGCGAAGGCCTCGGACGTTATCTCGCCTCCCTCAACCTGCCGTCTCGCACGGACATCCTCGATCTGGGCCACCGCCTGACGGAAATCGAGCGCCGCCTGGATGCCATCGAGGGTGTGCTCGAAACGCGCCCGGCCAGCAGCAATAATGGCGTGACGGACGCGGGAGCCCGGCCGCCGCGAACCCGGCGGCCGGCCTAACGCAGAGTCTGCCACCGCCGGCGCGGCGTGTGGACACCAAACCGCGAGCCGCGCGAAGGCGCGGAGGAGCCGCTGAAATGGCAGTCGAACGAGTCCGGACTTACCCCACGACGATCACCGCGGGCGGCAAAGAAGTCATTCTCCGCTACATGGCCGCTGGCGACCGCGATGCCGTACTCACGTTCGCCCGCTCGCTGCCTGAACACGACCTCCTCTTCCTCCGCCGCGATATCACGCAGGACGCTGAGGTCGATGCATGGGTTCACGATATCGAATCCGGTCTCACCAAGACGATCCTCGCGCTCCACAAGGACGACGTCGTCGGCTACGGCACCATCCATCGCAACGACCTCCGATGGTCGTCCCACGTCGCGGAACTGCGTGTCATGGTTGCCGAATCCATGCGGGGACACGGGCTGGGCCGGTTTCTCACACAAGAAGCCTTCGCGGTTGCCCTCGCCGATGGCATCGAGAAGATGATGGCCCAGATGA
>CAYYSD010000160.1:0-6871 GCA_964474285.1 uncultured Anaerolineaceae bacterium
GCCCTCATCCGCGCCCTCGAACCGCACACCAAAGACGAAGAGTACATGTCGAAGGCGAAAGACATCCGCGATGGCATGCGGGCCAACATCCGCAAGGAGATCGGCCCGGACTATGAGGCGATCATGGATGCGATGCGGGAAGCACTGCCCGCGGACAGCCCCATCGTGCGCGACGCGACCGTGCCAGCGTATCTCTGGGGTAACCGGCTCATCCCCATCCTGGCCCCGCGGACAAGCATGAATCCGACCTCCGCGGCAATCGGTCCGGCGCTCCCGCTGGCCATCGGCGCCGCAGTGGGTTCCGGCAAGAAGACCGCGGTCATCCAGGGTGACGGCGGATTCATGCTGAACATCGGCGAACTGGCCACGGCCGTTCAGCACAGGGTGCCGGTCATCGTCTGCGTGTTTAACGACCGGGGCTACGGTGTGTTGCGTTCCATCGAAGGCCGGACCTTCGAAGGACGCCAGTTCGGCGTGGACCTGGCGACCCCGGACTTCGCCATGGTGGCGCGGGGCATGGGCATGCACGGCGAGACGGTGAAAGGCGTGGACGCCTTCCGCGACGCCTTCACACGTGCCGTCGCGTTCGATGGTCCGGTCCTGCTCGATATCGACATGACGGTTCTCACGCCGATGGGCGGCCTTGGGACACCCCCGGCCCGGCGGTAGCGCGCAGGGCTGTCAGTCAAAGTTTGAATACCAAGGGGCGTTATTCAAGGTTATCCGCTAAACTGGAATAGCAAGTGGCGCACTTTGTTCGGCAGCACTGGGACCCGGCGCCTTCTTCGGGCATCCCCCGGCGTGATCGCCAGGGGTGTGACTACGATGCCTATGTGCCCGACCGGCTGGCCGGACGCACCGTCATCCTCGATGGCGAGCTGGCCGCCGACATCGCGGATGCCGAAACGGCCATTGTGCGCCTCAACGAGAGTGCCTCATCCCTGGCCTTCTCGGAGACACTTGCACGTTTACTGCTTCGGGCCGAAAGCGTCGCATCTTCCCGGATCGAGGGACTTGATGTCGGGGGCCGGCGCTTGTTGCGTGCGGAGGCGGCCCGGCTCGACGGACACCCATCGAACGATGTCACCGCGAAAGCCGTCCTGGCGAACATCCGGGCCATGGACTGGGCTATCGAGTTCGCAGCGAGCGCCGCCCGCCTTGACGTTTCCCACATCCTCGAAATCCACCGCATCCTGCTTGCCGGCTCCCGGCTCGATGCCCACGCCGGCCGCATTCGCACAGTCCAGAACTGGATCGGCGGCAGCGCCTTCAATCCCTGCAAGGCGGCGTTTGTCCCGCCGCCACCGGAACAGGTTGAAGGATTGCTTGAAGACCTGTGCGCGTTCAGCAACGAAGACCGGCTCCCGGCCGTCGTCCAGGCCGCGCTCGTCCATGCCCAGTTCGAAACCATTCACCCGTTCGTCGATGGCAACGGGCGCACCGGCCGGGCGCTCATCCACGTCGTCCTCAGGAAACGTGGTGTCGCGCCGCGAGTGTTGCCCCCCATTTCCCTCATCCTCGCCACCTGGTCAGACGCGTATGTCGACGGCCTCGTGGCGATCCGCTACTCCGGAGCACCGGATTCGGCGGATGCGGTGGAGGGTACGAACCATTGGTTGCGCCTCTTTGCTGCAGCCTGCCGCCGTGCTGTCGATGATGCCATCCAGCACGAACGTCGCGTTCGCGATCTTCGGGCGTTGTGGCGTGCGCGCGCGGGACGCGTCCGGGCGGGGTCGGCGCTGGATCGGCTCCTCGATGTGCTTCCCGGGTCCCCTGTTCTTACTGCGCGGGTAGCGTCCGGCATGATCGGCCGGAGTTTCCAGGCGACCAATGAAGCCCTCAAGCGACTCGAAGAGCTCGGCATAGCGCACTCTTCAGCGGTGGGCCGAACGCGCAACCGTACGTACGAAGCGCGCGACGTCATCGAGGCATTCACTCTGCTCGAACGCCAGCTCGCCAGGGAAGCGGGAGACACTCTCGTCGCGCCGCCGAATCGGCCCGTCCCGGCGAGGCCGCATCTGCTCCCCGGGAGCGCGAGCTGACTTCCGTGCGCTCGCGGCCTCACCGTTGCGTGGCCAGGCGGCCCGCGGCGATGCCGATGAACACGCCCACAATCGTCTCAATGACGTGGGTCAGTGTGTTCGCGACCGCCACATCGCCACCAAAGAGGCCCAGCGCGACGAGACCGGCCAGCGCCAGGACCAGGATGAGCGCAAGCGCCGAAACGATGCGCGAAATGAGCGGGCCAAACTCGACTTCGTCGTTCATGACGGCCGCACCCGGCCGCAACGCCGGCACAGCCGAGCAGGCTGAGGCGGCCGGCGCAGCCCATGAACGAACAGCCCCCACGCCGCCCTGGCGATAACCAGCACCACGGGCGCCGCTTCCGGCCCATCCGCCGGAGACCTGCCGATCACGATTGCGTTTCTGTTCATTGGGCCATGCTTCGCCTCCGCCGGGCCATCCCAGAGGGCGCGTTGACAGCCAGGCCAACCGGGAGACACTGCCTGTCGCCTCTGCTACGGTTTCGAGCCATGAAGAGCCTGTGCGTGTTTTGCGGCTCCAGCATGGGTGCACGTCCCGAATACCGTGAGGCCGCCGGGCACCTGGCGCGCCTCCTGGTACGACGCAGCATCCGCATCGTCTATGGCGGCGCAAGCGTCGGCCTCATGGGCGAGCTGGCCGACACCGCGCTCGCCGCCGGTGGCGAAGTCATCGGCGTCATCCCGCGACAGCTTGTGGAACTCGAAGTCGCGCATCGCGGCGCGGTCGACCTCCGCATCGTGAGTTCCATGCACGAACGCAAGGCATTGATGGCGGAGCTTTCGGACGGCTTCATCGCCCTGCCCGGCGGCATTGGAACGCTCGAAGAGACCTTCGAAGCGCTCACGTGGTCCCAGCTCGGGCTGCAGTCCAAGCCGATCGGCTTCCTCGACGTCTGCGGTTACTACGCCACGCTGGCCGCGTTCCTGGATAGGGCGATGGAGGAGCGCTTCCTCCGCCCGGAGCATCGCGCCAACGCCATCTTCGATTCGGACGCGGAAGGGTTGCTCGAACGGATGTCGTGCTGGATTGCGCCCGTTACGGCAAAGTGGATCGACCGGTAGAGGCGCAGGTCAGTGTGTGTGGTTCGCGACGACGCAGGGGTGTGCCAGGACCGCGTTCATAAGCATAGCCGGGATCTCGTCAGCGAAGTACGACGGGGGTAGCGGGCCATCCGGCCGACGCCAGAAGAAGCTCGTGTTCGAGGCATAAATGAGCGTGTTGACCACCAGGCGGGGATTGCGCTGGGCGAAGACGCCCGTCTTCATGCCCTCACGGATGATGCCCATCATCAGCGCTTCGTATTCGCGGTCGTATTCGCGGACGCGCGCGCGCGATTCCGCGCTCAAGTTGCGTGGACGGCCGGTGCGCAGCGTGCTCCGGTTGATTGGGAGTTCGCCGATTTCGATGAGGTCGCGCACCGCCGCGTGAAGCGTGACCTCCGGCGGGTCGCCGCGGGCGATGATCGCCTTCAGACGAGACGAGGCGATCTCGGCGGCTTCGATCAGAAGTTCGACGTAGAGGTCTTCTTTGCTGCGAAAGCGGTAGTAGATGACCGCGCGGCTCGCCCCCATCCGCGCCGCAACATCTTCGAGGGTTGCCGCTCCATACCCCTTCTCAACGATGACCTCAGCCATCGCCAGGAGGATGGCCTGCCGGCGGGCGCGGGTCTTTTCCGGGTCGAGCACGCGGTATCCGCGCAGCCCTACGTCATTCGCCATGGGGCGTTCCACATCCGAGTATCGAGACTGCGGACACCTTAACATGGAGATCTGGCGTTCGTCTGTCACCTGTTTGTTCCGGCCCGTTCAAACAGTGCAAACGTTCCGAGGATCTTTACGATTTCGAGACTAGAAGAGCCCACGGCACTCCGGGACATTCGAGGCCAGCCGGGTCAGCTCTGTGGTGTCAAAGTCCGTGTCGATCCTGGCGAAGGCGTTCTCGATACCGGTGGATGCCGCCGTCAGCCGGTTCCCGAGGGCGGTGAGTTCCTGTGCGAGCTTCGCCTGGTCGGTCGCGTTCAAGGCCCGGGCATCGCGCACCGCGCCATCGAAGATCGTCACCACCTGGCCCGAAGCCGTCGACATCGCCGATTGGATCTTCGCGCCGTCCTTCACGTCGGGATTGCCGAGCTTGTCGATATCTGACTTCAGCTGGACGGTGCGCCGCTGGGCCGCAGTCAGGAAGTTCACCATAAGATCCTTGAGCTGCGCGCCGGTCGGGTTCGACGGAACGTTCAGCCCATCAGAAAGCTTCTCCAGGTCGTCCACATACGACGTGACGCCGACACAGAGGCCGATCACCCACTTCTCGTTCTTGCTCGCGTTCGCCCGCGGAGTCGTCCGCGCGACGGTGGTGGGTGATGTCGTGGTCTGGCGGGCAACCGCCGTCGGACTGGCCGTTGGTTCCTGCGCAGAGCCGCTGCTCTCGAAGTAGACATCCGCGCAGTCTTCATCGTCCTCGATGAGGTCGATGATCTCCTGCGCACCTTCTGTGTCCCGGTCCCCGGCGAGGTCCTCGAGTTCGTCCAACACGCTCGAATCGAAGGACAGCTTCTCCATGAGTGCCGGGAATTCGTCCTCGAAGTCGTCCTCATCGATATCCTCAACGTCCTTGAGGAAGTCATCAAACTCTTTTTCGTTCTCATCGGACTGTTTGTTGAACGCCTTGACGATCTCGGCGCCGCCATCGACATCGGGCTTTCCAGCGTCCTTCCGGGCCTTTTCGAAGTCGCCGCGCAGCTTGTCGAGCTTCTTGAAGATAGCGACGACGTCGTCCTTGGCGTCCTTGTCGCCCAGGTCCACCTCGAAGAAGTCATCGCCGAGGTCGTCGCTCTTCCTGGTGAAGTCAGCAGCGGCATCACAGATGGCGTCGACCCACTCGTCGGCGTCGACGGTCTTGGTGCCGCCTCCGCAGGCGGCGAGGATGGCGCCGCCCAGGATGCTGAACATGATCAGCAACCGCGGCAGGGGCATGCGCGAGGCATGGTTCACAGGCATAGGTTTGGGGGCTCACTTTGCGACGGAATGGCAATCACTCTAGCCGAGTCGCCGGGCCACGCAACGCGCGAAAACCCTGATCCGCGGATCAGGGCCGCGCCGCAGCGGGGGCGGTGGCCCCGCCGAAGGATGCCGGCTCCGGGTCGATGGTCGGATCGCGGCGCGCGATCTCGGCGGCGATGAGGGTGAAGGCCTCGCCCAGTGCGGCGAACGTCGCGGAGCCGTTTCCCGCCATATAGGACTGGTCCAGCGCCTTTTCGCAGGCCAGCGCGAACGGCGACGCTTCCCCGCCTTCGCGCGCGATAACATCGTTCGAGCACATTAGCCGGGCTTCGCCCTGCCGTCCCTGGATGCCGGCGTTGCTGTGCCCGGGGACACCGCGAATCCAGAGCGCCGTTTCGGCCCGGATACCGAGCAGCTGCAGCGCAAACCGTTGGACCTGCGCGAGCGAGGCGTCGTCGCTGCAGCCAAGGGCGCCGAGCTCCGGTTTCGCCGTCCGATCGGCTCCTGCGGCGGCGCCAGCTTTCTTGCATGCGTCGCTCCAGCCGGTCGGTGTACGGGCGGCCGCGAAGTAGGCATCGACTTCGAGCCAGTGGGCGGAACCGTAGGGGTCGGCGGGCGGCTCAACAGGAAACCACTTCGCGAAGTCCGTCTCGGGCAGCTTCACTTCCGCGATGGAGCCGATGTTCCCGACGGAGGCGGGAGTCGATGGCGCCGGGTCCCCGGGTACGAAGGGGATGCGCAGGTCATCCCAGTTCGTGTTCGCGTAGGTGCGCGCCAACAGCAGCAGCAGACCCGCAACGCCGAGGATGGCGAACTTCCCCATGACGCAATCATCGGCGGCGCTGAAGCCAGTCGTATCAGGGAATCGGAGGGGGTCGCTACGTGAGCCAGGCGACGACCGAGAGGACAGCGATGAGCGCCGCGATCGCTCCCACAAGCTTGAGCGCGGAGTTGGCGCGCTCGCGCTCGTCGCTTGCGCTGCGAAAGGGCGCAAGACGGGCGGCCCCACCAAGCTCAGCGATGATGCTGCGCGCGGCCGCGTAGTCCTCGCTCCGGACGAGCACCGGGAAACGCGAGAAGGTGTGCGTCGCGGCGCCGCCGAAGGCCGCCCCCACGCCGCGTTCGAACGACTCCGCCCCGAGCCCGTCGTCGCGCAGCGCATCGACCCAGATCGCGGCTTCGATCGGATCGTTCGCCTCCGCGACGACAACCATCCTGGGCGCATCACTCACGCCTCCATGCTGTCCTATGCGGGTCCGAAGGGGCAACCGCCCGCCGCCGCGCCGGCGCGGATATGCCGCCGAGGCGCGCGCGTAAGCAAGCGCTCGAGCGCTCCCGTCCCGGATCCGTGGGAGTTCCACGCCAGCCAACCGGCGCAGCGGCGCCGGTCACTCAAGAGAGCGCGGCTCCGTCGCCCTCGCCGAGCCGCTCCGCGCCGGCCCGAAGGGCCCGCCCGGGCCGTTGGCCCTGAGCCGGTCGAAGGGCCTGGTCCCTGGCTCGACAACCCCTGGCGCCCCCAACCCCGGCTGGCACCAACGGGAGAGAACATAGCGCCGGGCGTGATCTCGTGACCAGCGGCGACGGAGCGCCGCGGTTACCGCCGGCCTTGTGCCCTTGATGCCCGTCATGCGGCGCTGTAGTGTTCCGCTGCACCATCACGACCATTCGGAGAGCGGGATGCGCACTTCCGGCACACCCCATCGTTCGAGTTCGCACACCGGGCGCTGGGCCATCGTCGGCATCGCCGGCGTACTGCTGGCCGTCGCGGGCTTTGCCGCCGTCCGCGCCCAGCTTTCGACCAGCGCGCGCGCCGCGGCCGGGGCCAC
>CAYYSD010000161.1:0-6841 GCA_964474285.1 uncultured Anaerolineaceae bacterium
TACCTTCGTCGTCCCGATATCGAGCCCCATGATCACGCGGCGGCGTCCGCGCTTTCGCCCTGGAGGAGCATCCCGCCGGGAAGGGCCCACGCGTTGGGAAAGCGCTCGGGAGGAAGGTCCGCATCGCGCAGTTGCAGCATGACGCGTCCCCAGCGATCGAGTTGAATCACGGCAGAGCCGGCGCGGTAGGGCGCCTTGATCGCCAGCGTGCCGCGATAGTGATCGCTGGCAATGAACGTTTCGAGGAGCTGCCTCTGCGGGGGATTCATCAGCAAACCCGGGATCGCGTCCGCCGGCCAGAAGCGAAAGTCGAGCCCCTCGTTCACCTGGATCGTGTCCTCTTCGACTTCGTCGTCGGCGAAGAAGACGTGCAACAGCCGCGCGTGAAGGCCCTCCAGCGTATCGGGGGTGAAGCTACGGAAGAAACGAAGGCGTTCGAGACGAATCCCCGTCTCTTCTTCGAACTCTCTCAGGGCCGTCTCCCTGGGTGTCTCATCGCCCTCTCGACCGCCACCCGGCAGCATCCAGCGCCCGTATCCCGCCGGTGGGTGGTTGTCGTCGCGCTGCTGCAAGAGGATGCGGCCGGCCGCATCGAAGAGCGCGACCGCGCTGCCTTCGCCGCCACTCCCCGGCGCGGTCGGCCGTGCTTCGGAGGATTGCCGTTCGCCTGCCATGCTTGCAGCCTACCGCACCGCACGCGCCCCCGGCACACGGCATCGCGCGGGCAGCTAAACTGGCGCGACCCCCGCCCCGGAGGCTCCGCCATGACCAACCCCGATCCGGACCCGCTCGAACCAGAAATCGAGGCGTTCTACCAGCTCGCGCTGGCACGCTATGGCGACCGCCTGACCACCGACGATGAACGCGCGCGTGTCCGCAACGCTGTGGCGAGGCTCAGGCGCGGTGCGGCGGCAATGGCGGCGTTCGAGCTTGCCAACTGGGACGAACCGGCCACGTCGTTCGGCGCCGGCGCGGGGTCCTGAGTCGTGGCGATCTCTTCCGAACAGTACGCGACCGCCTCCATCCCGGAACTCGCCGCGATGTTGCGGCGGGGCGAAACCAGCGCACTCGACCTCGCGGAGCGCGCCCTCGAGATCGTGAACTCGCTCGGGAGAGAGCTCAACGCCGTCGTGACCGTGACGTTCGACCGGGCCCTGCGTGAGGCACAGCGAGCCGACGAAGAGCTGGCGGTGGGACACGATCGCGGCCTGCTCCACGGCATCCCCTACGGCGCCAAGGACCTGCTCGCCACCGCGAACATCACGACATCGTGGGGGGCGTCGCCCTATCGCGAGCAACTGTTCGACTTCGATGCCACCGTGATCCGGAAGCTGGAGAGTGCCGGCGCCGTCCTCACGGCGAAGCTGGCGATGATCGAACTCGCGGGCGGCATGGGCTATGACGCCGCCGATGCATCGTTCACGGGACCGTGCAAGAACCCGTGGGGGCCCGCGCACTGGGCCGGCGGATCGTCGAGCGGCTCGGGAGCGGCGGTCTCGGCACGACTGCTGCCGTTCGCGATCGGTTCGGAGACTTCGGGATCGATCCTGAGCCCCGCAGGGTTGTGCGGCGTGGCGGGGCTGCGCCCAACCTACGGCCGTGTCAGCCGTCACGGGGCGATGGCTCTGTCCTGGTCGCTGGACAAGCTGGGGCCGCTGGCGCGCACAGCCGACGACGGCGGGATCGTCCTGGGCGCCATCGCCGGGCACGACCCCGCGGACGCAACGACGAGTTCACGCCCGTACAACTACGAACCACAGATCCCGGCGGCCGGCTTCCGGTTCGGCGTCTTGAAGGACTGGGGGAACGGCCTGACCGCCGCCGTCGGCGCGAACTTCGAGCGCTCCCTGGAGACGCTGCGCGAGCTGGGCACGGTGACCGAAGTCGATCTGCCGGACTTCCCCTACGGGGCGATTGTGCAGCACATTATTGCCGGGGATGGTGTGAGCGCTTTCTGGGACCTGCTTCAGAGCGGGAAGCTCGCGGACCTTCGAAATGCACAGGACCGCGTCGCGCCCTACGCCCACGCTGCCTCGACATCCGCGGACTACCAGCGGGCCAACCGCCTGCGCGCGAAAGCGGCCTCCGCCCTTGATGCCCTCTGCGCCGGGTTCGACGCCATCGTCTCACCGACGCTCGCCACCGAGGCCCCGGTCGTCGACGAACCGTTTGACCGGCAGGGGATTCGCCCGGGGATGGCGCTCATTCCGGCGGGGAACCTGGCGGGGCTACCGGCAGTCACGGTCCCGAACGGGTTCGGCGCGAGCGGCCTGCCGACCGGACTGTGCCTCGCCGGGCGAGCGTGGAGCGAGAACGCGCTGCTTTCGGCCGCACGCGCCTACCAGGAACGCACCTCGTGGCACCGGCCCCTGCCGCCCTTCGCCACCTGAAGCGGTTTCGCGAGGGGTTGACCGCGCACCATGGGCCGCTCCTAATACGCTCAGTGAGCGGCGGGAGGCGGCCATGAAGGCGTTGCGATTCTTTGAGCCCGGCAAGGTCGGCGTTGTCGACGTGGCGGACCCGCATCCGGGGCCGGGCGAGGTCGTCCTGAAGCTCCATGCCACCGGGCTGTGCAACAGCGACGTGCGCGTGTTCCTGGGTGAAAAGAAGGCGGCAGCCGGCGTGATTCCCGGCCACGAACTCTCCGGCGAAATCGCGGAGGTGGGTGCCGGTGCGGATGCCCGGCCGGGGGACATTGTGGCGCTCAACCCGATCTGGTGCTGTGGCCGCTGCTCGTTCTGCCGCGAAGGCTACCGCAACCGCTGCCCTTCACGGCGCACGCTTGGCTATGACCTCGACGGCGGCATCGCGGAGTACGTGGTCGTGCCGGCACCGCTGGTGCAAATGGGGCACCTCATCGCGGCAGATCCGAAGACACCGCCCGAACACCGCGCGCTGATGGAGCCATTCGCCTGTGTCCTCAACTCGCTGGAATCGCTGCAGGTGGCGGCGGGGCGGCCGCTCGCGATCGTCGGCGGAGGGCCGATGGGGCTGCTCCACCTCATCGGATCACGCTACATGGGGGCGGGGCCGATCCTCGTGGTTGAACCGGACGCGGCCCGTCGCGAGATCGCCCTTGCGGCAGGCGCCGACGCAACAGTCACACCGGAGGAAGCCCTCGCCGTCGGACGCGAGATGACCGGGGGAGAAGGCTTTCATGGGGTCGCGCTGGCGGTCGGGCTGGCCGCGGTTGTGCCATTGGCCCTCGACCTCGCCCGAAAGCTCGGCTGGGTCAACTTCTTCGCCGGATTCCCTCCCGGCGCGAACCACACGCTCGATGTGAACCGCGTGCACTACGACGAAGTGCGCATCTTCGGCACGCAGAATGCTCCTTTCCCGCTCTATTTCAAGGCCGCCGCGCTTCTCCCTCACCTGAAGGGTCTCGAGCGCGTGGTCACGAACCGGTACACCCTTGCGGAGTCAGCGACGGCGTATTCGGCGCGGCTGGGACGCGAAGGCATGAAGTCGGCTGTCGTCATGGGTGCCTGAGCCACGGAGCCATCGACAGCGGGCGGCCTGCGCTCGACAATCCGCGCATGATGGAGCGCGCGATCGGCATTCTCGGCGGGACATTCGACCCGCCGCACATTGGGCACCTGGTCCTCGGCGAATGCGCACGGCTGGAATTCGGCCTCGAACGGGTGCTGTTCATGCCCGCGGGAGACCCCTATCGCAAGACGACGCCGGGCGAGGGCGCGAAGGAACGCACCGTTTCTCCGGCCGAGGACCGGGTCGCGATGGTCCGGCTGGCGACCGGAGGGAACCCCGCATTCGAAGTGGATGACCGCGAGACACGGCGGGCCGGCGCGACCTACACCATCGACACGCTCGAATCCCTCCAGGCGGAGCCTGGCAACGAAGACACCGAACTCGTGCTCATCCTCGGTTCGGATGCGCTGGCGGACATGCCCTACTGGAAGCAGCCCGAACGCATCTTCGAACGCGCACTCGTCGTGATTGCGCAGAAGGGGCCGCCTCCGCGGACGCCGGCGCCGCCGGGCGAGATTGCCATCCCGCCCCAGCTACTGAGCCTGTTGCGGGGACGCTGGTCGGCGCGTGCGGGCCGCCTTGTGCAGTTCGAACACCTTCCACAGACGCTCCCGCTTGTGCAGACGATGCCCGGCCTCCCCATCTCGTCCACGGTCATCCGGCAGCGGGTGGCGGATGGCAAACCGGTGCGATATCTCGTGCCGGATGGGGTGGAACAGTACATCCGCGATCACGGGCTCTACGCAGGAGGACACGCGGCGGCGCTGCTCGAGGCGGGCTTCCAATGACGAGCCCCCGGCGGCCGGACGAACTGTTGGTGGACCAACTCGCCGAACAGCTGGATCGGACGCGGCAGCTGCTCACGGGAAACCCGGAGGAAGCCGCCGAGGCCGCGATCAGCCGCCTCGGCGCGGAGGCCGAGACCGAAGCGCGAATCGCGATTGAACTCGCGGCAGTGGCGCCCCTCGCCGACCCGGAACGCTTTCCCGCTGCGCACCGGCTGGCCGTCCGCGCGCTGGAGGTTCTCGACCGCGAAGGCTTCCGGAACCCACCCGTAGGGCGGCTGGGACCGGCCAGGGTCGTCGCCGAGCCCGTCGTCGAATTCATCGCCGAGTTCATCGTCAAGTCCTACGCGGAGAGTATCGCGAGCAGCATGCGTTCGCTCTATCTGCGGCGGGAAGCGCAGTGCGATCCGGCGCTGCCCGAGCGGCGAACCCTGGCGCGCGCCCGAATGGAGATGGAGCGGCTCGCTCCCGGTTTCAGCGGCGGGGGCCTGGTGGCGCCGCTGGTGGTGGCCGGCGGGGTGATCGTGCCGCTGCTGGCAGGCATCGGAAACTCGATCGGAGCCATCGACTTCGGCAGCCGCGCGGTGCTGGTGGCCGCGTTCACGGTGTTCCTCGCCGTGTCGCTGCTGGCGTCATGGGTGATGCTCCGCGGGGCAGCTGTCGCACATCGCCGTTCGAAGCTCATCATGCGCCAGCCACTCGCCGCACTCTGGGAGACGATCGGCCACGCGGGCAATCCGCCGGAGGACGACAGCGTGATGTTCGCCACGATCGCCGTGACGCTGACGACGGTGGCGTGGCTCGTGATTCCCATCGGGGGAGCGCTGATCTGGCTGATCGGATGAACCGGCAACGGGGGGCCGCAAGGGGTCTGCCGCCTGTTCAGCGCAGTCAGCAGGGCGCCCCGCGAGGGGGCATTTTCGAAGCGTACAAAGCGTGACCTTAGCGCCCGGATCTGGTATATTGATCACATAGTCTCACGATTCCGCGCTGCGCCCGCGCGGCGGCCACCAGGGAACGTAGATAGCTCATTTATGACGACACAACCCGCTGCTCCCCCCTCCTATAACGCCGACAACATCCAGGTGCTGGAAGGCCTTGAGGCCGTTCGCCGGCGCCCCGGCATGTACATCGGCACGACCGATAAGTCCGGGCTTCACCACCTCATCAAGGAGCTCGTCGACAACGCCGTCGATGAGGCGATGGCCGGTTCGTGCGACCGCATCGATGTCATCTTGCACGCCAACGGCTGGTGCACAGTGGTCGATAACGGCCGCGGCATCCCGGTGGACATCCAGCACCAGACGGGCAAGACAGCCGTCGAGACAGTACTCACCGTCCTCCACGCCGGCGGCAAGTTCGGCGGAGGCGGGTACAAGGTCTCCGGCGGCCTGCACGGCGTCGGCGCCAGCGTCGTCAATGCGCTCGCAGAGCACCTCCGCGTGGAAGTGGTGCCAGATGTCGCCGCCCAGGGCGAACAACACGCCAACAAGATCTACACCCAGGAATACTCCCGGGGGGCGCCTGTCACGGACCTCGTTCCACGGCCGAACACCGATGGCCGCGCGACTGGCACCATCGTCAGCTTCCTGCCGGACGCCGAGATTTTCGAAAGCATCGAGTTCGATTTCCGCATCGAAGCGGAGCGGTTGCGCCAGTATGCCTACCTGACCAAGGGCGTCTGGTTCCACCTCTTCGACGAGCGAGACGGCCGCGAAGTGAACTACTACTTCGAAGGCGGCATCAAGAGCTTCGTCCGGCACATCAACCGCGACCGCGAAGTCCTCAACGTCGACCCGATCTACGTGGACAGGGAGATCGAAGGGAACGCGATCGAAGTCGCGATCCAGTACAACGAAGGCTTCAACGAGTCCGTGTTCACGTTCGCCAACTCGATCAACACGATCGACGGCGGCAGCCACCTGACCGGCTTTCGGACAGCGCTCACGCGCGTGCTCAACGAGTACGCGCGCAAAGAGAAGATTCTCAAGGAGAACGACCCCAACCTCACGGGCGACGACGTCCGCGAGGGCCTGGTGGCGGTCATCTCCGTGAAGCTGCCGGAGCCGCAGTTCGAAGGCCAGACGAAGACGAAGCTGGGCAACGCCGAAGTCGCCGGGCAGGTGCAGAGCGCCCTCGCCGATGCGCTCACCCAGCACCTGGAAGAGCATCCCGGCGATGGGCGGCGCATCGTCGACAAGTGCCTCGTCGCCTCGCGCGCCCGTGAAGCGGCCCGCAAAGCGCGCGACCTCGTCCAGCGGAAAAGCGCACTCGAAAGCGGTTCGCTCCCGGGCAAGCTCGCCGACTGCACGTCGCGCGATCCGGAGAGTTCAGAGCTGTTCATCGTCGAAGGAGACAGCGCAGGCGGCTCTGCGAAGCAGGGGCGCGACCGCCAGTTCCAGGCCATCCTCCCCCTTCGCGGCAAGATCCTGAACGTGGAGAAGGCGCGGCCCGACAAGATGCTCGGCCATGAAGCCATCCGCCTGATGATCAGCGCGCTCGGCACGGGCATCCGCGACACCTTCGACATCGCGCGGTTGCGCTACCACAAGGTCATCATCATGACC
>CAYYSD010000162.1:0-6746 GCA_964474285.1 uncultured Anaerolineaceae bacterium
GCGGCGTGGCCGTCTTCCCGACGGTAGAGCGTGCGGCGTTCGTGTTGGGCAAGCTCTCGGAGATCAGCTGAAATCGGTGACGGCTATCCGAGCGACGGGAGCGAGTCGAGGCCGCCATTGCCGACAGTGACTACCGTCGAAGGGATCTCAACGCCGAAGTCCACAATCGCCGGGTCGGCCGTCGCGGACGTGTAGACCGCAACAGTGCGCGCGGCCGGGTCGACAAGCCAGACTTCGCGCACTCCATGTTCGAAGTAGGCCGGCATCTTCCGGGTGCAGTCAAAGTGTTGGGTGCTTGGCGAGGCGACTTCGACCACGAGGTCAGGCGCGCCCTCGATGCCGCGACCGCTGACAAGGCGCATTCGCTCAGCCGACACAGAGACGATGTCCGGCTCGAATGCATTGAACTGGTCCAGCGTCACGCCGATGGGTCCCAACCATACGAACCCGCCCTCACGGCGAGCCGACTCAATAAGGGGTATCGCCAGACGGGCAACTACAATCTGGTGATTCAGGTCTGGACGTTCTCGGAGCAGGAGCGCTCCTTCGTACAGCTCGTACCGGTCCAGCTCATCAGGGAGGGTGTACCAGTCGTCGGCGGTAATCGGCCGGCCAAACGGGTAGTGGCGAAACAGTTCCTCCAGCGCAGCCATGGTCGGCAGTCTACCGCGCGGAGCCGCCTTCCGGCGTAGACTGGCGCCGGCAACGCTCACCGCAGGAGATACACAAACATGGCCATCGCGCTGACCAAGGAGTCCATCGACCTCGGCATCGTCGTCAAGGACGGCGATGCGGCACTCAAGTTCTATCGCGACACGCTGGGCTTCGAACACCCGATGTCCAACCCGATGCCGGGCGGCGGAGGAACCATGCACCGGCTGATGTGCGGCACGTCCATGATCAAACTCGTGGTGCTCGACCCGGTCCCGGCGGCAGAAGCGCCTCCCGGGGGCATTCGCGGCGCGACGGGATACCGCTACTGGACCATCTCGGTGCCGAGCGTCCAGGAGATCGCAGACAAATGCGCTGCGGCCGGGTATGCAATCCTGACGCCGCCGCGGGAGATCCGGCCGGGCGTCTCTATCACGATCGTGGAAGATCCGGACGGAAACGCCGTGGAGTTCATCCAGCAGTAGCGTATGCGTCCCGGTAGCACCTGGCCTTGTCAAATGGTTCGGAACGTCGGACGGAGGCCAGCCCGTTGCAGACGCGTATCGAACGCTTGGGAATGGGTGGGCAGGGCCAGCGGAGCCTGCTAGTCTGAAGAGGTCGAATCCGGCGCTCCGCCGGAACGGGGGACCCACACAAGAGGGGTGAATTGCGCAGGGCGCATAGGCGACTTCGACGCCGAACCCGACAGCTAACCTCGTAGACGCGATCGGAGACCTTTGGTCTCCTCCAAACGCCCGCGGGCAAAGGAGGACCAGTTGGCCATGGCCGCTGTCACATCCCAATCATCACCGGCATTGAACCGCGCATGGCTGCGCCACCCGCACGGAACCATCCCCTTAGGCTGAATCCCCGCCTGGAACGGCACGATAACAGGTCCTCCGGACCTGGATTTGCTTCTGCATGCGCAGGGGCACAGCTGAAGAGGAGTTCGAACAATGGAAGTCACCCTGAATTACGAGAACCGGGATCGGATTCGGACAGTCACCCGGAGCAGCACCTTCAAACTGAGCGAGCTGACGGAGAACGCACAGCGCCTGCGGTCGTGGGCGGCCATCCTCGGTGTGCCGGTGGCCGGCTCACCGTTCATCACATTGCGGGGGACGACGGCCCAGGTCCACCTCCCGATCGGTGACGAGTACATGCCCCACCCGGACACGGGAATCCGCATGGACGCCGCCCCCGCCGGACTGACGGCCATCGCCTCGACAGTGCACTTCGCCGAAATCCGGGCCGTTGCGAACGCGCTCCGCGAGGAGTTCGGCGCAGACGGCGATTTTGTTGCGGCACCCGAGTTCCACTCACTGGACGGCGACTTCACGTTCGGTGAGGTTCGCCTGCCTCTGCCGCGCGAGAAAGCGGGGATGCCGCGCTTCATGCGCTTCATGGACCTGCCGACTGATTCGCCCTCCAGCGAGGCTCACGCACTGCCAGCGACGCGCCATCGCCCCGGCAGGCTGGCGCACTCGGTGGTGAAACGCCTGGCGGGGCGCTCGAGGTAACGAGGGCCCCGGTGGTTTGCATCCCCCCAACGGCGGGACAAGGTCATTCGTGGCCCGCTCCCGCCGTCGCATTCCCCGGCCGCTCCGAACCCCACCTTGACTCCACCGCTTTACCCCCGCGGGACTTCGACCGAACATCGATGAGACCCCACTTCTCCCGGAGCACGCATGCGACGTTCGGTACAGCCCCCTTCCACGGTTCAGGCAGCGTTGGCGGCGTACATTGCGGGCGCCGCGCTTTTGTTGCTGGCCTGTGGCGGTGGCAGCGACTCGCTGCCCACGCCGGCACCCGACGCCGAAGCCACAGCCGCAAACCTCGTGGCGCAGGGAGACCAGGCGAAGGCCGTCGACGTGCGCTACGCGAAGGACGCGTGCCTGGCGCTCAACACCTACGTTGAAGCGAGCCTGAAACTGTTCGAGCGCTTCCAGGCCGGCACGGCGACCGAGGCGCAGGAAGTGAAGGCGATGGCCCCCGTGCTGGAGTCGCTGGCGACCACGATGTCGAAACTCACGCCTCCGCGCGATGCGAAGGCCTACCACGACAAGCTCGTAGCGGCGCTGAAGGACACCGCGGCACGGCTTTCACGTGGCGAAATCACGACGTTCCAGGCGCTTGGCAGCGTGGGAAACACCAGCAAGGATGCCCTGCCGCCGGATGTGCGGCTTCGCCTCGCGGCCGCGGAACAGCTGACGCCCGAATGCAACCAGGGCCAGCTGCAGGGTATCGGCGGGCTGTTCACCGACTGACCCCGGGACCTCCACGAATCGCGCGACGCCCCGGCGCTGAAACATGCTCGTAATCAACGCGAAATCCGGCGGTAATCGCTCCTCGATACATTTCGGCCCGCAGGGCAACCACGTGAGGGGCCCGGGGCCAGAGGAGTGATTTCGGCATGGAGAATCCGATAGATTCAGGGAATACCGCGTGGATGCTCGTCGCCTCCGCGATGGTATTGTTCATGACGCCCGGCCTGGCCTTTTTCTATGGAGGCCTGACGCGGAATAAGAACGTCGCCGGCACCATCATGCAGTCGTTCATCTGCACGGGCATCGTGGCGATTATCTGGGTGACGATCGGCTATTCACTGGCTTTCGGACCCGACCAGGGCCTGGGCCTCATCGGAAACTTCGATTTCATCGGTCTGAAGGATGTTGGGCCCGAACCCATTGCGAACGGTGTTCCGCACCTCATGTTCATGGCGTTCCAGCTGATGTTCGCCATCATCACCCCGGCGCTCATCACGGGCGCCTTCGCGGAGCGGGCGAAGTTCGGACCGTTCCTGATCTTCATCGCACTCTGGGCAACCATCGTCTACATCCCGGTTGCCCACTGGGTGTTCGCCACGGATGGCTGGCTGAGTGCGTTTCAGTCCGATACCGAAACGGTGGGCGTTGGCTTCAACTCGCTCGACTTCGCCGGTGGCCTCGCCATCCACGTGAACGCGGGCGTCGCCGCCATCGCCGCCGTCCTCGTCTTCGGCAAGCGCAAGGGCTATGGCACGGACCCTATGGAGCCGCATGACATCCCGATGGTGGTGCTCGGCGCGGGCATTCTCTGGTTCGGGTGGTTCGGCTTCAACGCCGGCAGCGCCGTGGGCGCCAACGGTCAGGCTGCCTACGCGTTCGTGAACACCGCCGTCGCCGCTGCTGTTGCGGCGCTGGTCTGGACGTTGGCCTCGTGGTGGATTGGGGGCAAGCCCAGCGTTGTTGGCGCTGCCGCGGGTGCGGTGGCCGGGCTCGTCGCCATCACTCCGGCCTCGGGCTATGTCGAACCGATGTCCGCGATCGTCATCGGCGGCGTCGCAGGCGTCATCTGCTATCTCGCCGTCCGTCTGCGGGCCCGGCTCGGATTCGACGACTCGCTGGACGTGGTCGGCGTCCACGGTGTGGGCGGCGCCTGGGGCGCGGTCGCCACGGGCATCTTCGCCGTCTCCTCTGTCAGCGGCCTGCCGTTCGCCGATGGTGTCATCGAAGGCGAATGGAACCGGTTGTGGGACGCGACAGTCGGAATCCTGGGCGTCGGCGCCTATTCGTTCATCGTGACCTTCATCATTCTCAAGGTGCTCGATATCACCATGGGCATCCGCGTCACCGAAGAGGAAGAGGAACTCGGCCTGGACGTCACCCAGCACGGCGAGCGCGCCTACACCTCGGAAGAGACCGGCGGCGTGCCAATGGCGCCAGGTCCGATCCTCCCGGCGCCGCCCGCGGTGTATTCGGCGAAATCTTCGCCGGCCAAGCCGTAACGGTATCCGGATAGCCTCGCCAAAGAAGTGGTCCCGGGTACCGTGAATGTGCCCGGGACAGAAAGAGGAACGATGTGAAAAAGGTAGAAGCGATCATCCGGCCCGAGAAGCTTCACGACGTGAAAGAAGCGCTCGATGACCTTGGCTTTCACGGCATGAACTTCATCCAGGTGACGGGCCGCGGCGCCCAGCGCGGCATTGTCCACCAGGGCCGCGGCGGCGAATCCGTCACCGTCGACATGCTCCCGAAGGTGAAGATGGAGGTCGTGGTGCCGGACATCGCCGTGGACCGCGTCATCGACGCGATCATTCGTGCGTCGCGGACGGGCAACATCGGCGACGGCAAGATCTTCGTCGTCCCGGTCGAACAGGCGATTCGTGTCCGCACCGGCGAACGCGGCGACGTCGCGATCTAGGCATCACACGCTCACTCCCTCAGCGGGCCGCGTCGCAAGACGCGGCCCGTTGCGCGTGCCAGGTCCGTGAAGGAAAGGGCTGCTCCTCCGGATCAGACCATCACGTGGGCGGGGTCGAGACCAAGAAGGATCCGCCCGGCCGTCGCCCAGCGCCCATCCTGCACCTGGACGTGCTGCGCCGCTGTATGGACATCGCGCCAACACCGCTCAAGCGGGGAGGATTCGAAAATCGCGGTCGAACCGGCCATTCGCCACAGAAGGTCGACGGCGGCTACCGAGTTCTCCGCCGCGGTGAGGCACGCAAGGCGAATGTTCGCGCGCGATTCGAAGCTGAACGGCTGGTCCGCTGCCGCCGTGTCCCAGGCCTCATTCGCAGCTGAGTAGAAGTATGCCCGGGCGGAACGGACAAGCGCTTCAGCCTTCCCGATAGCCTGCTGTGCCTCGGGTTGTTCGGCAAGCCTGGGGCTCGGGGGCCGCTCCTTTTCCAGGGCGAGGGTGCGGAATTCCTCGATCGCATGCCGCGCGACCCCCAGGCAGACAGGCGGTGCTTGCACCATCCCGAGAAGCGTCATGAACGGGATCCGCGCGAGGATCGACGGTTGCTTCGGAACCGGGCCCGCCAGGGAAAACGACCCTGTCAGCGCTTCCGGGACAAAGACTCCGTCCGCTCGCAGATCGTGACTTCCCGTGGCCCGCATCCCCGCGACGTGCCAGGTGTCCACAATCTCGACATCGCCCGGGTGCATGAATGCGAGAACCATCTCGGGCATTCCGAACGAACCCATGCGGGGAGCGCCGTTCTCGAAGATCGGGGCCGCGACGTTGCACCAGTCCGCGTTCGGCGCACCGCTTGCGTATTGCCACTGCCCTGTGATCCGGTAACCGCCGTCGATACGCTCGGCACGCACGTTGAGCCCCGGCGACCCCGCCAGGAGTACCGGGCCATTGGCGAAGACGCGACCGAAGCCGTCATCGTCAAGCGAACATGTGAACACGTCGTTCCCGACGCCCAGCGCTACAACCCAACCCGTGCTCCCGTCGTGCCGCGCAACCTCCTCCACCGTCTCGAGCGCCTCGGGCAAGGGCAGTTCGAGACCCGACACCCTCTTCGGGGCATAGAGTGAGAAGAGCCCGTTTGATTTCAACGCTCCCATCAGCTCATCGGGCAAACGGCGTTCGCGCTCGGCCCGGTCCGACATGCGGGCAATGTCCTCGGCCACCGGAGCAACCAGGGCTTGGGCGGTCATGGGTGAACCTCCAACGGCGAATTCTGTTTGCGAGCGAGTAGCTCCCGCACGTTCGTCTTGGACGCGCGCTCATCCGTTACATGAATGCCTCGGCCGAGACTGCCGGCCGCCCGGCGCCCGCGAACCCATCACCGGGAGCCGTGAATGGAGATCGCTGCGAACGCAACCGTGCGCCACGGAAACGCCCGGACTGACGAATCCGTCGTTCAGGTGGTGCCTCATGCTCTGAAACCGGAGGACACAGCATCGCGCGTCGGCGGCGTTGGCAGGCACCCTCGCCTTCGGCGGGGTGATGTTCGCTGCGGGCCTCTGCTTCCGGCGGTCGACGCCGCGGACCTTTGCCATTTTCACGCCCGCCGAGTAGCGTTCGCGGCACCGAACACTCCACCGGGAGCCGAACCATGGCACGCACCTTTGAAAACCTCGAGATCGACCGCGTCGGAACCGACGGCCGCATCGGCCGCCTGACCCTCAACCGCCCCGAGAAGATGAACACGCTCTCCCAGGAGCTGCTCTACGAACTCTGGGACGCACTCCATGACCTGGAGGCCGACGATTCGTGCCGGGTCATCATCCTGCGCGGCGCGGGACGCACCTTCAGCGCCGGCTACGATCTCACGCCCGCGCGCGGCGGAGCCGACGCCGTGGTTCGCAGCCACAAGCGTG
>CAYYSD010000163.1:0-6717 GCA_964474285.1 uncultured Anaerolineaceae bacterium
TCGCGGCTCACCCCGTACACATCGAACGGGTTCGAGACGGTGACGATCGAAAGCGTCGCCTCGCCGTCCATCGTCGCCCGCACCGGTGTCCCCACCGGGATGTACCAGTCCACCGCCGGCTGCCCTTCGTATTCGACGTGCGTGCGGGCGTTCCAGCCGCACCGGTTCGCGCGCACGGCGTCAGCGGACGGCTGATCGTCGCGGGAGTAGTCCCGGACTGATGGGCCTGCTCCCCACTCAATCACGCGTGAACCCACGACTCCCGTCACGCGCCCCGTGGGCATTGTGGGATCCAGTGGGAAGCCAATGGGCTCGAGCCTGGCGGAGACCGGCGTGGCCGTTGGGGTGGGACGCGTGGGCGTCGCGGTGGGCGCCGGCTCGCTCGTTGGCGCCCGCGTGAGGGTCGGTTTGGGCGTCGCTGCCGCAGGAGTGGCGGCCGGCAGCCCGGCGGTGGCCGACGGCGTTGACGCTGGCTCCGAACCGCACGCGCCCACCATGAGCGCCGGGCCAAGCAGCAACACCCGCCGTCGCGTCCAACGGCCCCCCGTGGTCGTTCCCAACGGCCAGGCTTAGCGGAAGAGTGCGCGCAGCCCGCGCATCACCAGGAGGAACGCGACCGCTCCCGCGATCATCGTCCCGGGCGAGACAGGAAAGCCAATGCGCCTGAACTCCGCCGCGCCATCCGCGATCTGGATGTACCCGGCCGGGCTCGCGGATGCTCCGCCACCGCCGCCCGAGCCTTCGCCCTCGTCCTTCTCGTGACCGCCGCGGCCGCCTCCTCCACCGAAGCCCCAGCGAACCCGTGCCACGGGGATGACGGTGACGCCATCGCGCTCCACCGGGTCCCCAAAGACGGCCCGCGCGGAAGCCCGGCTGCCCACCCGGTCGGCCAGCATCGACGGGATGTCGTTCATGCCGCGCATCGATTCTTCCGCTTCCCGCATCGCGCTTTCGAGGTTGTCCATTGCGAGTCTCCTTGTCCGTACATCACTCCACTGTGCTCCCGCGCGCAACCGATCGCAACGGCGACCCCCGAGAAACCGGGCGGCGAACGGAGTGAGCCGTGCGATGGTCCATCCCGCGACGCCGTTCGCCTCCCGAACAACGGGCCCGACCCGGCATCACAGTTCACCGCCATCGCGAGCCGTACCCCCGTCCCCTCACTCCGTTCGGGCCCCGGTTTGGGCCGTTCGTGGCTCCATCTCACATTCCGGCCGGTCAGGACCCCACCCCGGGCCCATTGGCCCTCTTCGAGTCCGCTCGGAGGCTCGAAAGTCTCGGCATGTTCCTGTCATCCGTCGATGTCGTCACCGCGGATGCGCCGCTTCGGGGTGCACTGAGCAACCGGCTGAAGCAGTTTGGCTTCGCGGACGTGCGTGGATGGCCCGACCTGTACACCGCCGCCACTCGCCGGCCCCAGGCGGTGATCTCGCCTGTTGCGGAGCTCCTGCCTCACATCGCTGCCTACCTGGCGAACGTTGGAATCCGGGTCGTTGCGCTTGCTGCCGTTCCCACCCCGGCTGAACAGCTGAAGTACGAGATTGCAGGAGCCGCATACGTCCCGATGAACATCAACCTCGCCGAACTGGTTGCTGCCCTCGAGCGTTCACCAACTTCGGCCGCCAACAACCCGCGGGTGCCCGGTCGTGTATCGCCGTAATCGACCGGCGAGGCAAACTTTGCATGCAAGAAGGACCCACGACATCAAGGGCGAACTCACGCTGACGCGCAGAGAAAAAGACGGGACAGTTCCCGGTAGTCCATCTTTCTGCGATGGCTCCAGAGCCTGTGGTCGTGGAATCATTCGATCGTAGTCGCGGGTTCAATTCTACCCGAGCCACCACACGGGACGTGTCTCGACCACCTCCACACGCGGCCCGCGCGACACCCGCGTGACTGAATGGTAACAAGGTTTCGATGCCGCGCAGATCGCATCGTCATCGCATTAACCTTTAGCCGCCAAAACCGTTATCGCTAGTACACAGGCAGATGCCTGCCTATGCTCGAAAGGAGGACGCTCGGCTTCAGGATTCCGATGCGGCCCAGGGGGCTGGTTTGGCGAACGTCTCGGTAGACGAGCTTGCGCCTGAGTTCGACGAATTCGCAGCTGTCGAAGCAGCGAAAACCGGCGACCAGGAGGCGCTCTCGGCGCTCTACGGACACTACTTCCCGAGAGTCTACCGATATGTCGCCGCGCGCCTGTTGAACAGCGAAGATGCTGAAGATGTCACCACGGAGGTCTTCCTCCGGATCATCGACAACATCCAGGGCTTCACGTGGCGCGGTCTCCCTTTCGGCGCATGGGTCTTCCGAATCGCACGAAACGAAGTCGTTTCCCATGTGCGAAAGCAGAAGGTCCGTGGCAATGCCGCCCAGATCGATGAATCCATCCCCGATTCCAGCGGGGATCACGCTGGCGCGATCGAACTGCAATTCACCATCGCCGAAGTGCGAATGGCAGCGGAAAAACTGCCAGAGGCCCAGCGCCAGGTGATTGCCCTTCGTTTCGGCGCCGGGCTCTCTGTCGCGGAGACAGCGGCGGCGCTTAAGAAGACCGAGAACAACGTGAAGGTGCTCCAGCATAAGGCCATCGCCAAACTTCAGACCCTGGTCAGGCTCGATTGATCCGCATATTCGAACGCCGCGCCGCCCGGGAGGCCGAAATCTACGCAGAAGCACAGGCGCTTCTCGATGACGGTCTGGAGCTGCCTTTCGTCCTCGGGCTCTTCGCAGAGGATGAGTCCTGGCTGGCGCCCCTGCTCCACACCTCACAGGGCCTCGCCTCCGCCATCGAAGCGGAGGAGCCGAGCTACTACTTCGAAGCCTCGCTCAAGAACAGGTTCCTGGCCGCGGCCCGCGAACAGCGCACCGTTGCCGTCCCCGCTCCTCCCATCCGGACCAACCTGTTCACCACCGCCGCCAGCGTGGGCGTGACCGCCGCCGTCGGCGTCATCGGTGTCCTCACCTTCGGCTTTGTGACAGCGGACCAGGCCGACCCCGGCGATTGGAACTACGGCTTCAAGCAGACCCAGGAGCGCGTGCAATACGCCCTTGCCCGCGGCAACGAAAAGGTCGATGTCCAGCTCCGCCAGACAGAATCGCGCGTCTGGGAGATTCGCCGCCAGCAGGACCGCGGCGGTCTCTCCGCAGCCGACATCGAACGCCTTCAGCGCGAAGCCCAGGCCCTCGCCGAACTCGCCCGCGTGCAGCAGTTCGATGACGTCCAGCGCGCCCGCCTCAACCTCATCTCCGAAACCATTTCTCCCATCCTCGAAGAAGCCAGGGTCCGTAAGCCCGAACTCGGTCCCGTCGTCGCCACAACGCGCAGCGCGGTCGATGAGGCTGTCGCGGCCAGCGCCGGGCCAACGGCCGCGGTCACGCTCCCCGAAGTACCGCCACAGGCATCGGCGACTTCGCCGGCGGCGTCCGCTTCCCCGACGGGCGAGCCTTCTGCCACGCCCGAGCCGTCGGCCACCGCCGTGCCTTCGACGACGGCGACAGCCACCGCCGAACCCTCGACCACCGCCACCGTGGAGCCTTCGGCGACCGCCTCGCCTTCCCCCGGCGCCAGCCCCTCCCCTTCCCCGACACCGGCCCCGAGCGAAACGCCTTCGCCTTCGCCAACTGCCGGAAACGAGACGCCGACAGTCGCGCCTTCAGAGACTGTCACCCCTTCGCAGACTCCGACCCCCTGAGCGGCCTCTCACATCCCGTCCCGCTTCACCCTGTCCTTACTGCCGTTTGGCCGTGGCGGCACCCCGCCGTAGTCTCGAAGCAAGGGAAGTCGTGGAGGTTCCATTGCGACGATTCATGATTGCTGGCTGCGCCGTCCTCCTCACGGTCGCTGCTGCGTGCGGCGGTGATGACGGCGACGAGAATGAGAACGGGCCGACTGCTACCCCGCAGGACCGGCAATCCGTCGGGGTGGGAACGGCCACGCCCGAGGCTCCTCCTCCGCCGAAGCCTTCGCCCATCACAGAGGGCCTGGCCCAGGCGCTCGAAGTGAGCACACTGCAGAAAACCGTGACATTCACCTTCGACGAGTTCAAGGCCCTGCCGAAAGCGCAGATCACCGTGAACGGAAAGACCTATTCCGGCGTGTCGCTGGCGACGCTTGCCTCCGGGATCGAGGCCGCGCCCACAGCCCTGGTGACCGTGCAGGGTTACCGGCCCGACTGGCGGAGGCTCCAGTTCATCCGATACCCCTCAGTCGATGTCGGCGCCGAGACGGTCCTCTTCATCGATCCCGAGGGCTACATCAGCGTCGCGAGCACGAAGATCAACGACGCCGAGTGGCTCAAGTCCGTGGTTTCGGTATCGTTCCCATAGCCGCTCCCACTCTTCGAAGTCGCTGATCGCTTCCGGTGCGAAGCGTTCGCGCGCCATGTCCCATTCCGCCTCGCCTTCCGGCGGCATGCCGTGCGAAAGTCGCCCCAGCAGCACCGACTCCGCTCTCGCGCGCTCGTCAGATTCGGGGCTCGGCCCGAGCGATTCGAGCAAACGCAACACCGGCACCATCGCCCGGGCGCGACCATCGTCCGCAGGTTCGCGGATGAGTTCCCCGCACAGCCACCACGCCAGTTCCCGAAGGTCCCGCTGTTCGTAAGCGGCGAGCGCCGCCCGCAGAGAGTCGGGCGCAGGCCAGGCTCGCGGGGCCGGCGAATCCTCCCGCGGCGGTCGCGCCCGCGTCGAGCGGGCCTCCCGCTTCGCTATCGCAGCAGGCCCGTGCGACCTGCATTCGCCCCACGCTTGCCGCCACTGGCAGGGTGCGCCCTTGAGCGTCGGCGCGCCGCAGATGACATCGTCCATGCTCAAACGCTGCCGTTCCGCGCCGCCATCGCGAACGGGCCGCCGTCCACGTTTGCCAGCCCTTGACGCGCAGCGGAGCCTACGAGCGCAGCATCCGCCGGGCGACGCGCTCTGCGTGAGCGCGGTCCCCGGGGGCCATATCGCCATCGAGCACCATCGCGCTCAGCCGCGACTTTACCGCGCGAATCCAGGGGCCCGGCTGCCGATCGAAGATCGCCACGAGATCGTCGCCGGTGAGTGGGCTCTCGGCGCGCAGAGCGGCGGCGTCCTCAGCCTCCGCGCGCACACAGGCGGCCTCGAGCGCATCGTGATAGGCGGTGTCGTCGTAGGTGTGGCTCGCGTTGTCCGCCCGTTTCAGCGCCAGCAGATCGCGCCAGTGCCCTTCGCAGCGCGACATGAAGCGGCGCACCGTTCGCCTGTCCGATGGCTCAGGCCGGTCCATATGACGCTTCACCAGCAGCTGAATGCGCAACGACTCGTCTCGCCCCAGCTTGAGGCGCGCCAGCATCGCCTCCGCAATCTCCGCGCCGGCCGTCTCGTGACGGTAGAAGCCCCACTCGCCGTTGGCCTTCGTGTGGCGCACGAACGGCTTGCCCACATCGTGGAGAAGGGCGGCCCAGCGCCTCAGCCGCGTGCGCTCGCCCGTCTCGATCGCGGCCACCGTCGCGACGGTGTGACCCCAGACATCGAACATGTGGAAGCGGTTCTGCTCGCAGCCGGGCATCCCTCCCAATTCCGGGAGGACGACGGGGAGCGACCCGCTCGTGCGCAACGCCTCCAGCCCCAGCGCCGGTTCGCGCCCGACTAGCAGCTTGTCGAGCTCGGCCGTCACGCGTTCCTGCGAAAGCGTCGGCAGCAGGTCGACCGTCGCGCGCATGCCCTCCATCGTTGCTTGCTCGATGGCGAAGCCGAGCTGGCTCGCGAACCGCACGCCGCGGAGAATGCGCAGCGGGTCTTCGCGGAAACGCGCTTCCGGTTCACCCACCGCGCGGATGACCCCGGCCGTGAGGTCTTCGCGCCCGCCGAACATATCCACCGTCGCGCCGGTCATCGCATTCTCAGCGAGGGCGTTGATCGTGAAGTCCCGTCGCGCCAGGTCCTCCGCCAGCGTGGAGCCGAAGGTCACCTCCGGCCAGCGCGTGCCGGCGCTGTACGAATCGCCGCGGAAGGTCGTGATCTCCGTCCAGCGGCCATCAACGAGGACACCGATGGTGCCGAAACGCTTCCCGACCGTCACGATGGGCGCCCCGAGCGCCTCCGCGATGGCTTCCGTCTCGTCCGGGAGGGCATCGGTGGCGAAGTCAGCGTCGTGGCCCGGGATCTCCAACAGCCGGTCGCGCAACGCTCCACCCACGAGCCACAGTTCGTGGCCGCGCCCCGCAAAGGCGTCGATGAGCGCTTCCCGCGTGGCAGACATCCTTCGATCTTACGTGATGCGGGCGACCCGGCCCTCCGTCGCGGAAGCCTCCCCCGGCGGGGCGGGAGTGGCGTCCCGGGCCGGCGCCAAACTTTCGTGTTCAGTTGATTGCCATATACTGGTAAGAGGCCGGGCTGTACCGCCGGATAAGGGGCCAGCCGCCCGTAACGCCTCCTTAGCTCAGTTGGCTAGAGCGAGCGATTCGTAATCGCTAGGTCCACGGTTCGAATCCGTGAGGAGGCTCCACGACCATCCGACAAAGGTTCCTGGCCGAGGCGCGCGCGTAAGCAAGCGCTCGAGCGTTCCCGTCGTGCACCTGCGGGAACCAGGATTCGAGGTGCAGATCCTGCCGCCGAGGCGCGCGCGTAAGCAAGCGCTCGAGCGTTCCCGTCTCCGCCCGATCATCAAACCACCCGGACTCCGGCGGCCTCCCCCGCAATCGCACGGCGCATACCCGTTCGAGCCTCGGACCCCGGGGCACTTGCTCACGC
>CAYYSD010000164.1:0-6615 GCA_964474285.1 uncultured Anaerolineaceae bacterium
AGAAGCAATGGAAGTTTCGCGCCGGCGACCTGGACGACCGCAAGCTCTGGGGCGATTACGAAGAAGCCTTCGAAGACATGCTCACGAAGTGCAACACCCAGGCCGCCCCCTGGCATATCGTCCCGGCGAACGCGAACTGGTACCGCGACCTGGTGGTGGCGCGAGCACTCGTGGAGAGGCTCGAGAGCCTGGACCTGCGCTACCCGCCGGCCGCCGAAGGCATTGTGGGAGTGAAAGTGGTGTAGCGGTCGGTACGCTCCCGGGAGGCGCGATGGGCAGGGCCCGCCTTCGTCCTCACGCCCGGGCGGCGGCGTCCCGGCGGAGTTCGGGGAGGAGACGGTCGAAGACGTCCGCCGCGGGGAGGCGTTCGGTCGCCGTTCGCGCGATGTTGGCCACGACGGGCTCACCCAGCCGCCAGAGGACGAGCAGAAACGAGATCCAGGAGAGTGCGGAAGCACGCACGAGCGCGGGCATCAATCCCCATTCGAGGTCAGAGAGGGGCCGGACCGCCTCATATCCTTCGAAGAGCGCGCGACAGAGGGCGGGTTCGAGCGGTTGGAACGGGAGCAGCAGCGGGGCGATGTCGCAGGCGAGCGCATCCTGGCGGGATTGGTCCCAATCGATGACTCCGCTCAGGCGCCCTTCGTGGAAGAGCAGGTTCCACGGCGCGAAGTCTCCATGGATCGGGCGATCGGGCAGGTCCTGGTAGTACAGGCGGGCGAGTTCGCGCAGGTTGCGATAGCGGTGCCGCCGGATCGCCGCGGCGAGGTCGTTGTGGTCGCGCGCGAACTCCGCGAGGAGGGCGTTGAACGTGAGGTCCGTCGCGGGTTGGACGCGCAGGTCGAGTTCCCAGACTTTGCCGGCGCCCGGGCGCTGGCCGGGTTCCATGGCTGATTCGAGATCGCGGTGGAGTCCCGCCAGCAGCCTGCCCATGACGTGGCGCAAGGGCACGCTCGCCGCGGAGGGCGGTTCACCGGGAAGGTGCGGCGCAAGCGACCAGAGATGGCCTTCGTATTCGAACGCGGTCGTCCCCTCCGCCGAAGGAACGGCTGCGGGAGCGGGCCAACCGCGTTTCAGCGCGGCTGCGATGAGCCGCTGCTCCCACTCCACTGATCCGCGGGAACGCGAGGAGTGCGTGCGCCGCAGGACGGTCGCGGCGCCTTCGCCGGTGGCCAGCCAGTGGCGGTTCCAGGCGCCCGTCTTGAGCACGCTGCGCGTGGCGCCGCGCAGGCGAAAGGCATCAAGCACGGTTTCAGGAACGGATTCGTCGTCGGGCACGTTCACAATGTAGCCGGTTGCGCGCGGCGCGGCTCAACGGCGGCCGTAAACGCGTAGACTTTGCCGCGATGGCCGAACCGCCGCCCCGGGAAGCCTTTCTTTCGAACGCGCCGCCGGACTTCGCCGCCATCGTGGCGCGGCTGGCGGCGCTTGTGGAGGATTCGGCGCCCGAGCTCACCGCGCGTCTTTCCTACGGCATGCTCACCTACGTCCATGGCCGGGATTTCCGGAGCTGGGTCGTGGCCATCGGTGTCACGAGCAAGGTGGTGAGCCTGCGCCTGCTCTTCGGGGTGCTGCTGGACGACCCCCGCGGACTTCTCCGGCATGGCACATCGAGCCTGGCGAACCTCGACTTCACCTCGCTCGACCAGGTCGACGACGCAACCGTGCGCGCGTTCGTGAGCGAAGCGGCGACGAACCACGAGCGCTTCAAGGCGGAATGGGCTGCGAGCGGTCGGAAGTGAGGCGCAGGATCGAGGCCCGCCCCTCGGGTATGCTTCGCTTCCATGAGTGATGCGATTCAGCTCGAGGGTGTCCACAACTTCCGCGCCGTCGCCCCGTACCGGACGGAGGGCGGCCGGATGCGCCCCGGCATGATCTACCGGTCCGGAGCCCTGGAACAGATGACGCCGGAGGACGAGCGGCATCTCTCGGCTACCGTCTCGGTGAGGACCATCCTGGATCTGCGCCACCCCGATGAACTGAAGGTTGCGCCGGCCAACCACCCGCTCCGCCACCTCGTTGAAGCGTGCTCTATCTTCCCGGAAGACAACCCTAACGAGGCCTTCATCGCGGAACTCAACGGCCTTTATGGGACGGGCATTACGCCGGGTCGCTACATGCACTACCTGGAGGTGGGCGGCGACCGGTTCGCCCGCGCTTTCACCCTGTTCGCCCGTGCCGATGCCTACCCGGTGCTCATCCATTGCAGCGCCGGGAAGGACCGCACGGGCGTGCTCCTGGCGCTGATCATGGACGTGCTCCGGGTGAGCCACGACGACATCGCCCACGAGTATGGGCTGAGCGACCAGAGCATCGACCACCTCATCCGCTATCTGCGCGCCTCCGGGCGCCACCTCCAGGGTTCCGACGAAGAGATCCGGGCGCGCCTTTCCACCCCGCCGGACCGCATGGCGGGCTTCCTCGAACTATTCGTGAAGCGCTTCGGAACGGCGGAGGCGTTCCTCGCCGGAAAGGGCGTTGCCCCGGAGACGTTCGCGGCCGTGCGCCGGAATCTGGTCGAAACCGCCTGAGGCACCGCCTTCATCGCCGGTAAAGCGCCTTTGCGGGCGAGGCGGCGGTGCGCTGATAGCATGGCCTGAGACTCATTCGGAGACACATTCATCGTGGGAAAGCTCAAGCTACTCGCCGGCGGCGCCGCGGCCATCGTTGTTCTGCTGGCTGCCGGCCTTTCCGTCTGGTTCTTCTTCCTGCGCGAAGAAGGGCCGGAGGAGGTGTCCACCCAGTCGGCGCTCGACGTCCTTTCGCGGGCCACCGCCACACCTGCCGCGAGCGGAGGACAGACGCCTGCCGCGGTTGCGACGACTTCGCCGGCACGGCCGGCCACCTCGTCCACCCCGGGCATCAACGGAACATGGACCGTGGACAACGGGCTTGAGTCGTTCGTGGGCTACCGCGTGAAGGAAGAGCTCGCGGGCATCGGCGGCACCGAGGCGGTCGGCCGCACGGCGAAGGTCAGCGGCACCGTCACCATTGCCGAAAGCAAGGCGACGGCGGGAACCATCACCGCCGACATGACCGCCCTGAGGAGCCAGGAATCGCTCCGCGACGGTCAGTTGCGCAACCAGGGCATCGAATACGGCCGCTTCCCGACGTCGGAGTTCAAGCTGACCGGCGCCGTCGATCTCCCGGCCAACGTCGTCTCGGGTTCGACGGGGAAGGTGACGCTGAAAGGCTCGCTCACGCTTCACGGCGTCACGAAGGAGGTCGAGGTCCCGGCCGAAGTCACGCTGAAGGACAACGTCCTCGTGGTGGTGGGCCAGATCGACATCAAATTCGCGGACTACAACATTCAGAAGCCGCAGTCACAGCGCGTGCTCGGGATGGAAGACCACGGCCTGATGGAGCTTCAGCTGTTCTTCAAGAAGAGTTGAGCGGCGCGAAACAGCGTTCGAATTCTGCGCGCAGCAAGGGGTTGGCGAAGCCATTCGCCAGCTCCTCTTTTGCTTCTCCCGCGTGGATGAGCCGGGCCGCCGCTTCGAACACGCTGTCCGTGAGCGCCGAGATTGGCGTGCATTCGTAGCGCCGGCAATAGTCGCACTTCCCGTTGCCCAGGTTGGCGTAGACCGCATCCTGCAGCCGCGCGTCGGCAACGCATTCGCTGCAGACAAACGTGCCGCCAGGTGAAGTCCAGCGTGGCGCGTCCCCGGTCGCGGTCGCCGGCTCGGGCATCAGGACTCCTTGTAGAGCGGGCTGGAGGCCTTCATGAAGCGTGTGAGCATGCGGTGTTCCGCGATGCGCTTGCCGCTCGCGTCATCGGCCCATGTCTCGTACCAGTAGTACTCCGTCTTCGGGCTCTGACCGAGCGCGACCACTTCGCCGCCCGTGTTGTAGACCTGGTCGACGAGCAGGGGTCCGTTGATGTTGCGGATCTCGATGGCGCCGAATAGGCCGACCACGTCCTTGATCTGGCCGCGCAGGGGCCGGCACGCCTGCCCGTAGAGCATGTTCACGTAGCTCGAAATCGGCACGACGCCGCCGCCCCACTTCGACTCGTGGTGGAGGTCCAGCGGCTCGGTGCACGTTTCAAGGTGGTGGTCGACCTGCGCGGAGGTGAAGGTGGCCGTGGAAGCGCCGATCGGCATGCCCGCCTTGAACCCGGCAAGAATGCGCAACTCCCCGGTATCGAAGCGATCGAGCGGCTTGCGCAGGAGCGCCGTCGGTTCTCCCGGGTTGCCCACCGAAACGGAGCCTTCCGCGACACTCATTCCATCTTCGCGCTCCACCCAGACGTTGACCTGGACGTCGGTCGCGCCGGCCGGCGGGAGCTGCATGATGGCGCGCACGGGTTCCCGGTACACGGTCGCGTTCGTGAAGTAGAGGGAGAGCGTGCCCCGTTCGAACCAGCGTTCGCCGAAGGTTTCGAGGATAAGCGGGCCGAAGAGGTCCATGTGGACGGAGCCGGCGACGGTACCGCCGCGCATGCCCAGCTTTGTTGCCGTGGCGTCGTCGTGGATGCTGCCCTTCGCGTTGGCGGCGCGATTCACGGACTGGCGGATTGGGCCCATGAGGAGGCCGTTCTTCTCGGTCATGTCGGCGCGTGATGTGCGGTTCATAGGGGGGATTCCTGAACTTCGTATTGGTTGGCGTGTGAGAGAGCCGCTCACACCAGCGCCGCAGTATAGAGATCGGCGTTCCGGCGCGGCAATGGCGGTCGAGAGCAAAGGCATCATCGGATTTTCGAACGAAACGTCCGATAAATTCGAATGGCCTCCGAGGGCACCGGGCTGGTACAAGTAACGCAAGGTCAGGGTGCGCTTCGGCGCACGGCCGCTGGAGAAAATCACCGCCCTCGCGCGTGGTGATTTTGACCCCCTTCAGGGCGGGAAGGTTGAACCGCGAACAGCCTTCCCGCCCACACCCTCCTCCCCCGCCGCCGGTGTATCCGTGTTCGTGGCCGGGCGCATAGAATGTGCGCCATTCCGCCGTGAACGGAGCGCTCCCATCATGACGACTCTCGCTGTGCATCGAACCACCGCTGTCGCCGCTGTGCTCGCCCTTCTTGCGCTCGCGTCCCTCGCTATCGGGCCGTGCGGCGGCAGCGATGTGAAGGCGGTCGACGCTGAAGACTGGGTCGACGATCTCTGCGATGCGACGGCGGACTTCGAAAACGAGAACGAAGACCTGCTCGAGGACCTCTTCGACACCGACTTCAGCAAGCGCGGCGCCCGGGACGACATGATTGACTACCTGGATGCCGTGCGCGACGCATTCAAGGCCTACCGTTCAGAGGTGGAGAAGCTTGGCAAGCCGGACCTCGACAGCGGGGACGAGGTTCGCAAGGCGCTGTTCGCAACCTTCGACAAGTTCGAGGACGAACTCAAGGAAGCGCGGTCGGAGATTCGTAAGCTCAAAGAAGGCGACGACTTCCAGGAGGATGTCGACGAGGTGTTCGACGAGTTGGACGAAGGGGACGGCTTCGAAGAGCGCCTCAACGATCTGGCGGACGAGCGGGACACGCGCGACGCGGAGGACATCATCGACCTCATCAACGAAGACAGCGCCTGCAGCGGCTCGTTGTTCAGCTTCTGACGGTTTGACACCACCGCGGCGCCCTCATAGCGTCCACGCATCCGGCCGCGGAATCGACGTGAGCCGGTTCTTAACGAGGGGAACGGTGAAATGCGCGAAATGACCGGCGGAGACGCCATCTACGAATCCCTGCGGGCGCTCGGCGTACAGCACGTGTTCGGCATCGTGAGTGTGCACAACATCCCGATCTACGACGCGATTTTGCGCGGCGGCGGTATCGAAGCGATCTGCGTACGGCACGAACAGGGCGCGCTCCACGCGGCGGATGGCTATGCCCGCGCGACGGGCAAACTCGGGGTCGCCATCACAAGCACCGGCCCCGGCGTCACCAACTCCATGACCGGACTCTATGAGGCAGGATTCGCCAGCTCACGCGTCCTCATGATCACCGGCCAGATCGAGTCGCAGTACTACGGGAAGGGCAAAGGGTTCCTCCACGAAGCGGAGAACCAGCTGCCGATGCTTCGCGCCGTCACGGGGCGCACCGAGAGCCCTCGTCGCGCCGAAGACATTGTCGATTCGCTCTTCCGCGTCGCGGGAGACGTGATGACGGGCCGGCCCCGCCCGGGGGCGATCGAGGTGCCGATCGACTTCCAATATGCGAAGCGCGAGTTCGACATCCCGCACGTCGAGGCGTGGCCGCGAACACAACCGGACCGCGACGCCATCGCGCGGGCGGCCAGGCTCCTGAACGAGGCGAAGAAGCCGCTCATCTGGGCGGGCGGAGGCGTCATCACGGCGGACGCCGCCCAGGAGCTTCGCCAGCTGGCGGAGGCCCTCGGCGCCCCCGTGTTCACATCCGTCAACGGCCGCGGAGCGATCCCCGAAGACCACCCGCTCGCGCTCGGCCCGTTGACCCCGCAGCCCGCAATGGACCCGATCCTCCACGAGGCCGACGTGGTCCTTGCGGTGGGCACGCGCTTCCAGGGCGGCTCCACGCGCAACTGGTCGCTCAAGATCCCGGGCAAGCTCATCCACCTGGACGCCGACCCGGGGGTCATCGGCCGGAACTACGCGCCCGATGTGCCCGTCGTTGGCGACGCGCGGCTCGGCCTGGCGGCCCTC
>CAYYSD010000165.1:0-6563 GCA_964474285.1 uncultured Anaerolineaceae bacterium
CACTCCCCGACGTGTAGAACATCAGCTGCCGTTTGCGTTCGAGCCGGCCGCCAAGGTATCCGCTCACCGGCGCCAGCAAGAGGAGTGACGAGCCTCGCAGCAGCGCGACCAGTCCGAGGCTTGTCGCCGAACCGCCGAGGTCGTGGAACACGAGCCACCCGAGTCCGATCGTCTGCACCCACGACCCGACCTGCAGCGCCATCGTGCTCATGATGAGCACGCGAAAATCGCGGTGACCGAACGCCGCGAGCGGGCCCCCCGGCGCCGTCGCGCCCTTACGCGCCCGGCCTCCTTCGGCCTGTGCCGTTTCAGATGCCAAGGATGTTCCCGTGAAGCGGAGGCTTCAGCTCCGACGCTACCGGACGAGGTTCGAATGAGCCACCGGCGCACGGTCCGTCTTCACGCCACCCCTCCCTTCTGTCCGCTACCATGGAATCCGTCCCGAGCGACACCGACAGGGAGGCCCCATGCCCGACCTTTCTTCCGAATCCGAGCGCTTTTTCCGCGACCGCTATGGCATCGACCATGCCGCGATCTCCGCGCTCATCGGCACGGCTCTCAGCCACGGGGGCGATTTCGCCGAGCTCTTCTTCGAACACCGCGTGAACAACGGCATCACCTGGGAGGACCAGCGCGTGAAGTCCGCCTCGCGCAACATCGTGCAGGGCGTGGGCATCCGCGTGGTGCGAGGCGACGCGATCGGCTATGCCTACACTGAGGCGCTCGATCTCGACGCGATGCGCCGCGCCGCCGAAACCGCGTCACGTATTGGCGCCGGCGGCGAACGTCCCACCATCGTCGACGCCACTCCGCGGCACTACACCGCCTCGGCCTACGACGTAGACGACACGCTCACCGCCCGGCCCGCGGCGGAAAAGGTGGCGCTCCTCCAGCGGGCGGACCGTGCCGGCCGAGCCTACGACCCCAGCGTCGTGCGCGTCGATGCCAGCATCGGCGACGAGCTCAAGACCATCCTCGTCGCCCGCAGCGATGGCCGCGTGACCGGCGATGTGCAGCCGCTCATCCGCATGAACGTCTCCGTGCTCTCCCAGCGTGGAGAGAGCCGCCAGGTGGCCCGCACCGGTGGCGGGGGTCGCCTCGGCATCGAATACTTCGACCAGGTCACCCCGGAAGAGACGGCGCGCGAAGCGGCGCGCATGGCCGTGCTCCAGCAGGATGCCGACGAGGCGCCGGCCGGTTCGCTCCCCGTGGTCCTGGCCGCCGGCGATTCGGGCATCCTCCTGCACGAGGCGATCGGCCACGGACTGGAGGCGGACTTCAACCGCAAAGGCACCAGCAACTACTCGGGACGCGTCGGCGAACTCGTCGCGAGCCCGCTTGTGACGGTCATCGACGACGGCACCATCGCCCGTTCTCGCGGCTCGATTCACATCGATGACGAAGGCAATCCTGCTGGCCAGAACACGCTCATCGAGAACGGCGTCTTGCGCGGCTACCTGCAGGACGAAATGAGTTCGCGCCATTTCGGCGTCGCGCCGACGGGCTCTGGCCGCCGTCAGTCGTTCAAGGACTACATCATGCCGCGCATGACCAACACCCTCATGCTTGCCGGGCAGGACAACCCCGACGACATTGTGCGCAGCGTCGATCGCGGCATCTACTGCGTCTCGTTTTCCGGCGGACAGGTCAACATATCGAACGGGGACTTCGTGTTTTCCGTGACTGAAGCGTACATGATCGAGAACGGCCACATCACCAAACCCATCCGCAACGTGAACCTGATCGGAAACGGCCCGGACGTCCTTTCGAAAGTGTCGATGGTCGGTAGCGATTACCGACTTTCGGATGGCCGCTGGATGTGCGGGAAGGACGGTCAATCGGTGCCGGTTGGTGTCGGGATTCCGACGGTATTGATCTCCAGTATGACCGTTGGGGGCACACGCGTTGGCCGCTGACCTCAAGCCGCTAGATGTCGCCACAACGCTCGTCGAACTCGCTCGCAGGGCGGGCGCCGAACAGTGCGACGTGTTTGTGCGCGTCATCGACGAATCGAATGTCTCCGTGCGCATGGGCGAAGTGGAGAAGCTGATCGAGGCCGGTTCGCACGCGCTGGGCCTGCGAGTGATCAACGGCGGGCGCACGGCCACCTGTTCGACATCCGATTTTTCGCTCGAATCCCTGCGTGAACTTGCGCGAGATACGGTCGAGTTGGCCAACACCTCGGAGCCCGACGAGTTCGCGGGTTTGCCCGATCCCGCGTCGTTTTCGAGCGCCAACGCCGACGCCCTGCAGCTCTTCGACGAGCGCCTCCAGGGCATGCCGGTCGACGAGAAAGTCGCCATGGCGCTTGCCTGCGAACGGGCTGCGTTCGCGACCGACAAGCGCATCACGAACACCGATGGCGCGGCGTTTTCGTCGCATTCCGGCCACCTTGCCCTCGCCAATTCGGCCGGGTTTGCGGGCGCCTACGCGACCACCGGCGTGTCGTTGGCCGTGGAAGTGATGGCCGACGACACCGAGGGCAAGAAGCGCAACGCAAGCTGGTTCAGCTCCGAGCGCGCCCTCCACCGCCTCCTTTCGCCGGAGGAAGTGGGGCGCATCGCCGCTGCTCGCGCCGTTGCCCAGATCGGGGCGCGAAAGGTCGAAACGCGGCGCGTGCCGGTCATCTTCGAGCCAATGATCGCCGCCCGCATCGCTGCCACCGTCGCCGGGTGCGCGACCGGGTCGGCGCTCTATCGCGGCGCCACCTTCCTTGCCGGCCGCACCGGGGAGCGCATCGGCTCACCCCTGGTCACGCTCATCGATAACCCCACGGAGCCCGGCCGCGCCGGTAGCCGCCCCTTCGATGGCGAAGGCGTCGGCGTCTCTGCTGCGCCCCTGTTCGAGGCGGGTGTCTTCTCGCGCTTCCTCTTCGATACCTACACCGGGCGTCGTACCGGCAACGCGTCGACGGGCAGCGCCCATCGCGGCGTCGAATCCCTGCCCTCGCCCGGTCCCTCGAATCTCACCTGGAAGAGCGGCGGCATAACCCCAGAGCAGATCATCGCGGGAGTCGAAGACGGGTTCTATGTCACGGACCTCATGGGCATGGGCTTCAACCCGGCCACCGGGGACTTCTCCCGCGGCGCCGCCGGTTTCTGGATCAGCCGGGGCGAAATCGCCTTCCCCGTCACCGAGGTCAACATCAGCGGGCGCATGGACGCGATGCTGGCGAGCGTGGACGCCGTCGGCAGCGACCTCACCTGGTTCGGGTCGATGGCCGCGCCCACCGTCCGCCTGGGCGAGATGATGGTCTCCGGGCTCTAGAGGCCCCGGACACGGCGAACGGAGTGCTGGAGTATCTGCGCGGGGAATGTTGAGGGCTCCGGCTCGATGCGTCTCTCGCGGCCATCTCTCCCATGCTTGTCGCTTAAGTCAGGTACATTCTGAATCCGGGTTCAAGGTCCCGTCCTCAGAAATCAGAGTAGACCCACCAGCTCGCAACGCGGCCTCGCGCCGATACTCCAGCACCTCAATCCGTCACCACCACCCCTGCCTCGCTGGTCACGACCCAGTAGGCGGCGCCGGTCTTCAACTCGGTCAGCGTGTTCAGCGGACCGGCCAGGCGCGGGCTGTAGCGCAGCCACGCGCCCTTCGCGGCGTCATAGGTGTAGATGATGCTGATGGCCCGCCCGCCCGCCTGGTTCGCGATGGCCCAGGGCGCCGCCGGTTTGCCCGGCCAGGTCACCAGGTTCGCACCGGCGCGCAACGTGACGCTCGCCCGCGATACGCTTTCCGGGGTGTTCGCCGGGGTGCTGCCGCGCCAGCGCGGGGAGCCCGGTGTTGGCGTGAATGGCGCCTGCGCGGCACCCGCCGGCGCGGCCGATGTCGCTCCCGGCGCCGGAGCGAAGTCCGTGCCGCCCTGCGATCCGCCGCTTGCGCCGCCCTGCCCGGGCGTGATGATCACGGGACCTGCAACCTGCGTCACATTCGGCTCCGGAGTGGGCGGGACAGGTGTGTTCGTGGGTGTCGCGGTTCCGCCGGAAGATCCGCCGCCTGTCCCATCTGTACCGTCATTTGTGGCGCCAAATTCCGTCACCCAGTAGTACCCGTAGACGCTGCCCGGCGCATACACGCGGGCGACCCCGATCTGCCGGTAGAACGGCAGGAGCATGTTCTGGTTGTGGCCCGGGGAGTTCTTCCATGCCTGGAGCGCCTCTGCCGCCGTATCCCACGAGCCACTGGCTGCCAGGTTTTCCCCCGCGCCCTGCGGATAGCCGCAGTCCATCGATCGCGTGTAGCCCGCCCGGCCGAGCGAATCGGTGTGGCCGAAGTAGCCGTTCACCGCCATGTCGTTCGCCATCCACTGGGCCGCGCGGTTGAGGTTCGTCGACTGCGTGAGCGCCGAGGCCCCGTTCTGCGCGCGGTAGTCGTTGATCAGGTCGATGACGAGCGCCTCTTCGCTATCAATAGAAAAGGAGTCGACATCGCAATTCTGGAGTGCGTGGGCCGGACCCCCGGCGAGAAGGACGGCGACGACGACGAGCAGGAAGCCCGCAACGGCCGCGGCCCCCGGTAGCAATCGAGCGGCAGGATGGTGTGACATCGCGTGAAACCCGGGCCATGGACTGAAAAGTGGCCCACGGTGGGTTTCGGTTCGTCACGGCCCAACGCGCGTTGCCCCGTGGTGAACGGGACGTGGCAGGGAAGGGGAGTGTCGGGGAACGGGTGACCGGCGGCGCGGGTCGCGACCCGGTGTCAGTCCCCGGGTGCGGCGGAGCCCCACCGACGGCTCCGGGGACCGGCGGCCGTCTCGCCGGCGACGGCGACGGCGCCCTGGGACGCCACGGTCACAAGGGGCTCAGACCCCCTCCCGGGCTGAATCTCGCGCTTCAATGCATGTTCAAAGGTTAACTTACGCGCGAATAATGACTCATTTTCGTCGATCCAGGCCCGCTGAAACGCCCCCCAGGGCCTGTCTTGCTCTCGCACGACATTCTCCGCTCGTTGCTATTCCTCTTGAATGACCACTCCGCGGCTCGTTGCGCCGCTACTCCGCCACTTGTGCGCCTCCGCTTCGCTACTTGTTGGCCACTGTTCTAACTCGCTTCTTACGGCCGATCCTTAACAGTTCCATTGATTAGGTAGGGGAAAGCCCTTATCTTTTACGGGATTATCACCGGGTGTCCGCCCTGGTGGCTGCCCGGTGTCAGGCCCCTGGTTCGAAGGCGCTGTCGAGCTGACGCAAATGCGGCAGTAGCGCGCAAGGACCCGGGGAGCAACGGCCGCTCTTCATGGGGGTGAAGAGACGGCGCCAGACCTTCCGTTCCTACGAGGGAAGGGAGCGAGACGAGGAGCCCGGGTCCGCACTGGTCAGAGTGCGGACCCAACCGGCGAATCGGCCCCCGGGGCACGTGCCCCACGAGCCGGCAGCGGCGACAAACAGCCCGCCGGGTGGGGAAACAAAGAAGCAGGGATCGGTCAAATCCCGCACACGGCCCACGAAGGACCAACCAACAGGAGGAAGTCCACTGCCAGGGAACATCGCTTTGGGGATTGCGACGGGGAGTCAAATCAGCATCCCAACGCCCGCCACAAACGGGCAGCGCACCTGGAACAGGACGGAGGAAGAATGACACTCGCATTCTACGGAAAATCGAAAAAAAGGCGGCTGACGCTCGCGCTCGCGGCGCTCTTCGGCGTCATGGTCGCGGTCGCCATGGGCACCGTCTTTCAGCCGGAGCAGCACGCAAGTGCAGCAGACACCGGCTTCATTGCGGCGAACGGAAACACGGGAACAGGCGCAGGTACCTGCGGGGCCGACGTCCCAGACGCCCAGGTTGCCGATACCAACCCGACCGAATGTGCGGACAACGAAATTGCCACGTATACGTTCCCGCTCGCAGTCCTGGCAGGCAACGGGATCGCAGGCATCGAAGTGCAGGCCAATGTCTCGACGAGCAATACTGGCGGTTCCGACGGTTTTAACGTCGCAGTAAAGCCGCTTGGCGACGCTGCGTTCAGCTCAACTCAGGCCATGAGCACTGACAGTAACGATTCGACTCCGGACGTTGGCGAACAAGAGAACGTGGGCGGCGCCAGCGATCTCTGGGGCAAGTTGTGGACACCAACGTCCGTCAATGGCATTCAGGTTCAATTCACAGCTTTCGGCGGCCCAACGCTCTATTTGGATGCTGTCGCTGTTCGGGTTACTTACTACTCGGGCGTCACAGTGATCCTTAAGAAGGAGCTCACAGGCCCAACAAATCCGGGGACTGTTCCCGACTTTGTAGCCGATCTCAACTGGGCAGGAAACGGCAATCAGCAGGACATCATTTTCGGTACAGCTGGTACGACCGTCCTCGCTCCTGATGTTGCAGCCGGGAACTGGTTTGTCAACGAAGATCCAGTGGCGAACTACGACGTAACTGGCGTGAAGATCCTGAGCGGCAACGTCGCATGTAACAGCGGCGGAAGCTATACGGACGTCGCCTTCGATGCCGACTTCAACATCGGCGACCTCGCTGCTGGCTCGACGTACACAGTCTGCTTCCGCAACGAATACATTCCACCCCCGCCGGCCCTCACCATCCGCAAGGTCGTGGCTTCCGGCGCGCCGGCGC
>CAYYSD010000166.1:0-465 GCA_964474285.1 uncultured Anaerolineaceae bacterium
AGGTTGTGCGCCGCGCCCGCGAAGCGTGGGAGCGCGGCGGCACCGAAGTCTGCATGCAGGGCGGCATCCACCCGGAATACACCGGCGAGACCTACCTTTCGCTGACGCGCGCGGTGCGGGATGCGCTTCCGGACATGCACGTGCACGCGTTCTCGCCGCTCGAAGTCTGGCAGGGGGCCGAGACGCTCGGCGTCAGCCTGCGCGACTTCCTCGTGCGCCTCAAAGAGGCAGGCCTCGGAACTTTGCCCGGCACCGCCGCGGAAGTGCTCGACGACGAGATTCGCGCCACCCTCTGCCCCGACAAGATCAATACCGCGCAGTGGCTCGAAGTCATGGAGACCGCCCACGAGGTCGGCTTCCGCACCACTTCCACCGTTATGTATGGTCACATCGACGGGCCAGACAATTGGGCCCGCCACCTCGTGCACCTGCGAAACCTCCAGGCGAAGACGGGCGGGTTCACCG
>CAYYSD010000166.1:475-1713 GCA_964474285.1 uncultured Anaerolineaceae bacterium
CGTCCACATGGAGGCGCCCATCTATCTCAAGGGAAACGCACGCAAAGGCCCGACCTTCCGCGAAGCGGTCCTCATGCACGCGGTGGCCCGCCTGGCTCTGCATCCGCACATCACCAACATCCAGGTTTCCTGGGTGAAGATGGGCGAAGAGGGCGTGAAAGCCTGCCTCAACGCCGGCTGCAACGACCTGGGCGGCACGCTCATGAACGAGAGCATCACCCGCGCGGCGGGCACCGAACACGGCCAGGAACTGCCGCCCGCACGTATGGAACAGATCATCCGCTCAATCGGCCGCAAACCGAAGCAGCGCAGCACGACCTATGGCGTGCCGCCGGAGGCGCAGGTCACCGCCTCCTTTTTCGCGGAAGAACTCACCCCTATCATCCTCACCCCGGTGAAGAAGTACGACCGCGTCGACCGCAAGCGCGAAGCGGACGAAGTCCCCGCCGCCCGCTGAGCGTCGTGCGATTAGTCCCGTTGCGCGCTACTGCGGCGCCCAGCTCACCACACCGACGCTCAGTGGCGTCGCCCAGTTCGCCGACCAGCGACCATCGCGTTCAGTGAGGGTCGCTTCCAGCGCGGCGCGCAGTTTCAGGTCCTTTTCGCTACCGGGCTTCACCCACGTCTGCTGCCGCATCATGCGGTGCGCCGTTTCGATGCTGTCGTACGTCATCGGCGGGCGCGGGAAGAGGCGCACCTCGAACAGCCGGCCTCGCGCCAGCAACATCGCCAGGAGTTCCGGGAGGGACGGCAGCGCCTCCCGTTCAACACCGTGCACCATCGGCCAGAGGGGGTACGAATACGACGCCGGCGGACGCGCCATCTGGACGGCGACGCACAGTCTCCTCGCCGATTTCTCCATCGCATCGAGGAAGGCATCGAACTCCTCAATGTCGTTCCCCACGTTCGCGATGAGCGCCACATCGGCGATGGGCGGATCGGCCGCAGGCCACCGGTCCTGGACGATGCGCACGTTGGGAACGACGTACTCAGCCATGCACTCGGTCAACATCGCGAGCATGCCGTCGGATGGGTCGAGGGCGATGACCTCCTTCGACTTCAGCGCGATGCCGAGGGCAAAGCGGCCCGCCCCGGCGCCGATGTCCAGCCACGTCTCCCCGGGTTCGACAAGGGCCTGGAGCGCGTCCAGCACCGGGTCCCCTTCGCGTCGCGGGTCGGCCTTGAAGTTGGCTGCCATTGGTGCGTAGAAGTCCGGGCGCTCTGGTTCCTCGCGAAAT
>CAYYSD010000166.1:1723-6517 GCA_964474285.1 uncultured Anaerolineaceae bacterium
GCACGACCTGTTCACGATCGGCGCGGACCCGACGGGCCCACTCGGCCGCCGCTTCCTCTTTTCCCGGACGAAGTGCATCAGACATGGCGTGAGTCTGCGGAGGTTGCGCGCCGGGCGCAAATCAGCAGCGTTGTGCTACGCTATTGTGTACCAATTCAGTCAACAATCAGGAGCAGCCATGGCGACCAAAGACCCTCGCGAACCATTCAGCCGCATCTCCGTCGCAGAAGCGAAGGAAAAGCTCGATAAGGGCGAAGCGGTGATGGTGGATGTCCGCAATCCCGAAGAGTACGTCGAGGTCCACGCCACGGGCGTCAGGCTCATCCCGGTGAACACCGTGATGCACGAGGCGAAGCAGATTCGCCAGTATGCCGGCGACAAAGAAGTGCTCTTCATCTGCAAATCGGGCCAGCGCAGCGCGCTCGCGGCTGAATACGCCACCGCCGCCGGCCTGGACGACATCGCGCTCTACAACGTCGAGGGCGGCACCATCGCCTGGGTCGAAGCCGGGCTTCCCACCGGAGACTGATTACGCGTTGAACTCGCTGGCCCGTCCGCTATACGCGGGCGGGCCGGATGACGTCGGTGCCCATATAGGGCCGCAGCGCCCAGGGCACTTCGATCGATCCGTCTTCCTGCTGGTAGTTCTCCATCACAGCGATTACCGTGCGCACGAGCGCGAGCCCGGAAGCGTTGAGCATGTGCGGGTGCCGCGTCGGCGCGTCGCCGCCGGGGCGGTACCGGATGTTCGCGCGCCGCGCCTGGAAGTCCAGGCAATTTGAAGCGGAGCTCACTTCGAGCCACTCGTCCACACCCGGCGAATAGATCTCCACGTCAAACGTCTTCGTGGCGTTGAATCCGATGTCACCGGAGCACAGCTGCACGAGCCGGTAGGGGAGCTCGAGCGCTTTCGGGATTGAGAGCGCGCGCTGCACGAGCATGTCCAGCTCGGCCTCGCTCTGTTCTGGCTCGCAGTAGACGAACATCTCAACCTTCTCGAACTGGTGCACGCGCTTGAGGCCGCGCACGTCCCGCCCCGCGCTCATCTTCTCGCGGCGAAAGCAGGGCGTGTGCCCCGCCAGCCGGATGGGCAGCACCCCGGCAGGCAAGATCTCGTCGCGATACAGGTTCACGAACGCCACTTCCGCTGTCGGGATGAAGTAGTAGTCCTGCTCATAGTCCTTGTAGAGGTTCTCGCGGAACTTTGGCAGCTGCCCCGAGGCATAGAGCGAAGCCTCACTCAGCATGTAGGGCAGATAGCACTCCTCGAAGCCCGCATCCACGTGCGCGTTCAGCATGAACTGGATCAGCGCCCTCTGCAGCCTTGCAATCTCCCCGCGAAGCACGAAGAAACGGCTCCCCGACATCTTCACGCCGCGCTCGAAGTCAATCCCTCCGAGGATTTCCGCCAGTTCCCAATGGGGCCGGGCGTGGAAGCCGAACGTGGGTTTCTCCCCGAACGTCTCAATGACGACGTTGGACTCTTCGTCGGGGCCTTTCGGCACCGTCGCGTCCAGCACGTTGGGAACCTCGTAGAGCTTTGCCTGGAGTTCGGTCTCCACCGTCTTGAGCTTCGCATCCAGCCGGTCGATCTCGTCACCGACGAGGCGCATCTCGGTGATCCGCACCTCGCGGTCGCTCGCCTCTTTTGCCTGGCCGATGGCCTTGCTCACCGTATTCCGCTTCGCTCGCAGCCCTTCCACCTGTTGCAGCAGCTGGCGCCGCTCCTCGTCGAGAGAGAGGATGCGGTCGATCGGCGCGCTGGTGTTGCGGAGCAGGATGTCCCGCTTCACGCGGTCCGTGTTCTCGCGGATGTACTGGAGGCTAAGCACGGTGGGTCTCCACAGCCGCTGCGGCGGCAATCGCGCGCACGCCGAGCAGGCGCACGTCTTCAGCGACGGCCATGAGCGTACCATCGGGCGTGGGCAGAGAAAACGCGGCCGCCAACTCTTCGGAACTCACCCAGCGATGGGCGCCGGCCGGGATCTTTGCGGCAAGGTCGACGCGTTCGGCCAGGGGGCGCGTGAAATACACATGGTCGATGTGCTGATGAAACGGCTGGTCCGCCCGCACGATGTCTTCCACGAGGATGGCCACTGGCGGCGGAAGCACCAGGGGATGTACAGCCTCCAGCCGCAACATCTCGGCCGGCGCGATCACCTCGACTTCGAGGCCCGACTCCTCGAGGGCTTCGCGACGAGCGGCCTCCACCGGGTCTTCATTCGGTTCGCAGTGCCCTCCGGGCGGCAGCCACATCGCAAGCTTCGCGTGCCAGAGCAGCAGCGTCCGCCCCTGCGCCACGACATAGGCCGTCGACGTGAAGTGACGTTCGAAGGGCGAGTGGCTCACTCCTTCAGGCTCTTCATCGGCGGGAACAGGATGACCTCGCGAATCGACGGCTGCCCTGTCAGCAGCATCACGAACCGATCGATGCCCATGCCAAATCCGCCCGTCGGCGGCATACCGTGTTCGAGCGCGAACAGGAAGTCGTCGTCGGCCAGTTCCACTTCGTCATCGCCCGCGGCCTTGAGCGCCACCTGTTCGTCGAAGCGTGCCCGCTGCTCGATGGGGTCGTTGAGTTCGGTGTAGGCGTTGCCACATTCGAAACCAGCCATGAAGCATTCGAAGCGCTCCACAAGCCGCGGGTTGCCGGGTTTTCGCTTCGCCAGCGGCGAAAGCTCGACCGGGTAATCCAGCAGAAAGGTCGGCTGGATCAGGTTTGGCTCGATATAGGTCGACATCGCCTCATCCGCGAGCTTGCCATAGCCCGCCGAATCCGGAGCATCAACGCCTCTGCGCCGCAGCTCGGCGCGCAAGGAATCAGCGTCCGAGAAGACTTCGAGGTCCGGTCCGCCATACTCGCGCATGGCATCGAGGAAGGTCACCCTCCTCCACGGCGGCGCGAGGTCGATCTCCTGCTCACGGAACTCCACCTTCGTTGTCCCGAGGACTTCGATTGCCACGGTGGAAAGCATGTCTTCCACCATGCGGGCGACATCGCTGTAGTCGGCGTAGGCCTCGTAGGTCTCCATCATCGTGAACTCGGGGTTGTGCTTGAAGCTCATCCCTTCGTTGCGGAAGTTGCGCCCGATTTCGAACACCTTGTCGAAACCACCGATGACGAGCCGCTTCAAATGCAGCTCCAGGCTGATGCGCAAGACGCGGTCTTCTTCGATCGCATTGAAGTGCGTGACGAACGGTCGCGCGGCCGCCCCGCTTTCGGACTCCTGCAGGATCGGCGTTTCGACTTCCAGGAAGCCACGCGCATCGAGGAATCGCCGGATGGAGGCAATCGCCTTCGAACGGATCATAAACGTGCGGCGCGTCTCCTCGTTCGACATCAGGTCCAGGTAGCGCCGCCGCTGGCGCATCTCCGCATCGGACAGGCCGTGGTACTTCTCGGGCGGAGAGTGCAGCGCCTTGGCAAGCATCGTCCACGATGCGGCTTCCACCGTCGGCTGGCCGGTGCGCGTGCGCATGAGCCGGCCGGCGACGCCGATGAAGTCACCGAGGTCCACAAGGCGGAGCGCCTCGTAGAGCTGCGGTGGCAACACGTTCGCGCGCAGCAGCACCTGGACTTTGCCCGACCCGTCCATGAGATCCACAAAGGTCGCCTTGCCCATGTCTCGGCGCGCCGTAATACGCCCCGCCACCTGGACCGCCGGCAGCGAGGCCAGCGCCTCTTCGCTCTCTGCCCCATCCACGAGCGCGGTAGCTTCGGTCGCGCTGTGCGTACGAGAGACGCGCGGGGGATAGGCTTCCATGCCAAAGTCCACGAGTTCCGCGATCTTGGCAACGCGCTGTGCCATCAACTCGTCCATGAACACCTTCCCTCACGAAAACGGGCCGCTGTGCGCGGCCCGTCGGAACGTTCGCGGCTGTGGTCGCCGTCAGTCGATCTTGAGAATTTTCACCTTCAGCACCCCGGCCGGGACGTGCACGTCGACCGAGTCACCCACCTGCTTACCGAGCAGCGCAGAACCTACGGGTGATTCGTTGGAGATTTTGCCCTGTCGCGGATCCGCCTCGGGCCCTCCAACGATCTGGTAGTGCACCTTCTTCCCGTTCTGCTCAACCTGGACGCCGCAGCCAACAACCACGAAGCCCGACTTGTGCGCGGAAGCCTCGTCGATGATGGTCGCCCGCCGGAGAATATCCTCGAGCTCGAGGATCTTGCCCTCCACCATGCCCTGCTCGAGCTTGGCGTCGTCGTATTCGGCGTCGTTCTGACTGGTTCCCAGTTCCTGTGCGTTGTGGATACGCTCCGCGACGGTGCGCCGCAGAACGCGAAGGTGCTCCACCTCCTCCTCGATCTTTGCCTTACCTTCACGTGTGAGCGGAACAGCCTTGTCCGTCATGTCGTACCCTTAATCCCTGCTGGATCCAAAAAAAGCGACTGGGGGCAGCGTTGCCCTCAGTCCAATTGCAGTATAGATACGCAGCTACGGGGCGGCAACGCGAAAGGCGTAATGGTCAGTGGACGACGAACAGAACTCGGGGCCGGGCGGACGCCGCGCCACCGATGGCCTCGACTGGCGCGCACGCACGCCCGAACCCCCACCGGCCCCGCCCCAGCCGGCCATCGTCTCCATCCAACGCGAGCGCGCCGGAGCATCCGCCCTGCGCACGCTCCTGGTGGCGCTCGGTGGCGGCATCGTGGGCGGCGCGGTGACGGCTGCCATCCTCGTCCCTCTGCTTGATGACCCGGCCGAGGTGATCATCGATGACGAACAGGGCGTCGCCGGCGGTTCGCTCACGGTCGAACAGACCTCCGCCGTCACCGAAGCGGCAACG
>CAYYSD010000167.1:0-6506 GCA_964474285.1 uncultured Anaerolineaceae bacterium
CAGGATGACCTCGATCCCTGCCTGGTGGAGCGTCTTGACCATCGTCTTGAATTCCTGGACTGCCCCGCCGGGGCGCGCGTCAGTGGCGTAGCGCGTATCTGGCGCGAAGAAACCGATCGTGTTGTAGCCCCAGTAGTTCTTGAGGCCGCGCTGAACGAGCTGGTGGTCATCGACGAAGTGGTGGACGGGCATCAGCTCAACGGCGGTGACGCCGAGCTCCTGCAGATAGCGCACTGTGCGGTGGTGGGCCAGGCCCTCATACGTACCGCGTATTTCGGCCGGCAGGCGATCGTCCCGGATGGTCATACCTCGAACGTGCGTCTCGTAGATGATGGTCCGGTTCCAGGGGATGCAGGGCGGCCGGTCATCGCCCCACGAGAAGCCGGAGTCGATGACGATGGACTTGGGCATGCCCGGCCCGCTGTCCCGGTCATCGCGGCCGAGATCGCGGTCCTCGCCGTTTGCGAACGGGTATCCAAACATCGCGTCTGACCATTGCACGGGACCCGTCAGCTGTCGTGCATACGGATCGATGAGCAGCTTCTGTGGATTGAAACGAAGCCCGTTCGCCGGGTCGTAAGGGCCATAGCAGCGGAAGCCGTATTGCAGCCCCGGGCGCGCCTCCGGCAGGTAGGCGTGCCAGACGTTGTCGGTCTGTTCGACGAGGGGGATGCGGGCCACTTCCGGGCGGCCGTAGGGGGCATCGAAGATGCAGAGGTCGACTCGCGTCGCATGTTCGCTAAAAAGGGCGAAGTTGACCCCGCTGCCATCCCAGGTTGCGCCGAGTGGCGAGGGAGAGCCGGGAAAGACGAGTTCAGGTACGCGCACGCTCCCTCCAGGGACTCGTAGAGAGATGTAGTGTGGAGCACCACTCTACCGGGAGTGTCAGCCTGCCGCTGCGGGTTCGGGAAGCGAAACGGTCTCAAGCTCAGCTTCGTTCGTGGCTATCCCGCGGGTGAGCCAGGTGAAGACGATGGTACCGAGGATCATCATGGAGCCGCCAAAGACGAAAGCGGCCGAGAGCTGGAAACGGTCGATCAGAATGCCGCTGACGATGGAGCCGACGACGATGCCGATGCCGTTTCCCATGGAACCCAGGCCAAGGACAGAGCCCATCCCCACGCGCCGCCCGGCGACCACCTGCATAGCGCCCGCTGCTACCTGCGAGAACGCATTACCACCGCCCATGAAGCAGAGCAACACCAGCGCCAGCCAGAATGACCCCGCGAATCCGAGCCAGACCAGCATGACGGCATTGAACACCAGGCCTACGGCGACCATGCGGCGGCGATCCTTACGGTCGGCGATGCGCCCGAAGATGGGCTGGGCCAGTCCGCCGGTGAGGTCCTGAGTTGCGAAGGCGACACCAATCATGATCGGGGCGACCCCGAGGCCGTCCTCAAGGCGAATCGCCAGGAAGGCGAAGGTCGCCCCACTGGCGAGCGAAAGCAGGCCCATGTGGATGGTGAGGGCCTTCACCAGCGGGTCGGCGAGCGCATGGCGCAGACCACCGGGGCCTGAGCCCTTCGCTTTCGCGCGCGCCTCGACAGTCGGACGCACGTTTCGGGGGAGCGCGGTTGCCGCGATGATGGCCGAGAGGGCCATGAGCGAGGCCATGGCCACAAACACGGAGCGGAAGCCGAGCACTTCGCGGAAGAGGCCGGCGAACAGCGGCCCCGTGCCGAATCCGATGATGTCGGCGGTGGCGAAGACGCCCGCCCAGCGACCCTCCTGCCCGCGTGGCGTAAGGTCGCCGACATAGGCGCGGGCAACGGAGAAGATGAGACTCGTGCCAAGGCCGCTGAAGGCGCGGAAGGCGATGACCTGGATGAAGCTGTCGGCTGTCAGGTAGCCGAGGGCAGCGATCATGTAGATGAGCAGTCCGCCGACAATGAACGGCTTGCGGCCGAAGCGGTCCGACCACTGGCCCGCGAATGGCCCGACAATAGCCTGGACGATGGCGAAGACGGAGAAGGTCAGGCCGATCCAGACGCCGCTCGCGCCCAGGTCCCGGGCATAGACCGGCAGTAGCGGGCTGACCATGGAGATTCCCATAGTCGCGACGAAGACCGCGATGTAGAGCGAAACGAAGGCGCGAGAAAGCACATCTCCGAGGCTAACCCAGGCGACGGCGATGGTGTATCGGGGAACTCGACTGCGTCCCGCAACGTTAACCCCCCGGCCCCGCCCGGGGCGGGCCGTGCTACACTCGGCTTCTCCACACTCGCTTTCAGGCCCGGAATGACGCTGATGAGAAAGATCTTCGATATCCACGTGCACTTTCCCCGGAATTGGGAAAACCCGGATGAGGATCCCGCCCCCGTGGTGGACCGCCTGGCAGAGGTCGCGAGCGCGGCCGGCGTGACGAAGGCCTGCCTTTTGACCGGCGGGCGGTTCGGCCCTTCCTATGAGCGCGGAATCGAAATCGCGAAACAGTACGCTGAACTCTTCATCCCGGTGGCTGTCATCGATCCCGAAGAGGTGGACGCGGCCGGGGTGCAGCGGCTGTACGACATGGGGTATCGCGGGCTGAAACTCATCGGCGTGCTGCGGGACTACGACACCCCGGACTACATGCCGAGCTATGGCAAAGCGTCGGATCTCGGCATGCCCATCCTCTATCACACGGGCGTGATCGGCGGCGGACTGGACTATTCGATCAATCACCCCCGGCGCGATGCCGCGGCGGCCCAGGCCTACCAGCGGATGATGGCCATGCAGGACCGCACCCCGCCTCGGAACGCCTCGGCGACGCGCATGAGCCCGCTCCACCTGGACACCATCGCGAACCGCTTCCCGAAGCTGCGGATCATCGGCGCGCACCTGGGCAACCAGGGCAACTACGAGTACGCGGCATCCGTCGCACGATGGCGCCACAACGTCTACTTCGACATGAGCGGCGGCGAGACGATCGAACGCCACATGGTGGAGCGCCGGCTCCTCGCGGCGAACTTCACGGGCGAATTCGGCGTGGAGAAACTGATCTTCGGCAGTGACTGCGGGATGGACGATATCAAGGCGCATATCGACCGTTTCGAGGCGATCTTCGACCTGCTGGAACTCACCAACGATGAGCGCGAACGGCTCTGGTGGCGGAACGGTGCGGAAGTCTATGGGCTGGAGCAGCCCACGCTTGCCGGGGAATAGCCGCTGACTGCTTCATCGCTTCCATCCGCCGCAGCGGGCGGCCCGGTCGTGAGGACCGTCCTCCTGACGGTCGTTGCGGCCGTCGGGATCGGCGCGTTCGTGACGATGCGTCCGGAACAACCATGGATCCTCGTGCTGACGGCGTTGCTGGTCTCGCTGGCGGTCGATGGGACCGTGCGAACGAACCCCTCCTGGCATGGCGATGGGTTGCTTTCGGGCGCTGTCTACACGCTCCTGCCGGCAGTTCTTGTCGTCGGAGCGGGGCTGTTCATCGACCACGCCCTCGACGGTTACTCGCGGCCGTTGAGCGCGATTGCGGCCGGGTGCTTCGTTGGGCTGACTGCGTTCGGCGAATACCAGACGGTGAACTTCGGCACCAGGCTCTACGGCGCGATGCGGCTCGTGCTCGCGGTGGTGACCTACCTGGCGGCGTTTGCGGTCTACGCGGTCGTGTTCAGTCTCGATCTCGACCTCTGGCTGAGTGTCGCGGCGGTGGGTCTCACAAGTGCCGTGCTGTCGATCGAACTCCTCCGGGAAAGCCGCCTCATCGGTCCGGCGTCTGTGCTGGTGGGCTTCGCCATCGGGGTGACCCTGGCGGAACTGCGCGTGGCACTGTACTTCTACCCGACCGACGGGCTGCTGGCCGGGGCGCTGCTCATCATCGGGTTCTACCTGGCGACGGGCATCGTTCACCACCTCCTCGACCACGACCTCGAGCCCGCCACGCTCGCCGAGTACGTGCTCGTGGCCGCGGTGGGCACTGCGGCGGTCGTGCTCACGCGGGGCGTGCTGTAAAACTGGGGACGTGGCCGAGCTTCAGATCTGCTCATGGAACACCAACGGCCTGCGGGCAACGCTGAAGGGCGGATTCCTCCAGGGCTGGCTCTCCGAGAAACTGCCGGATATCGTCGGCATGCAAGAGGTGAAAGCCACCCCGGAACAGGTCGACCACACGGCATGGACTGCGCTCGGATACGAGAGCTGGTGGCACCCGGCGGAGAAGGCCGGCTATAGCGGCGCGCTGCTGCTTTCGCGTGTGGCGCCGCGTGAGGTCACGAACGGCCTTGGCATCCCTGAGGTGGATTCCGAGGGGCGCGTGATCCGGGCGGAGTTCGACGACTTCACCCTTCTCACCGCGTATTTCCCCAACTCCGGGCGCGGAGCCGACCGCATCCAGTTCAAAGTGGATTTCTGCCAGGCGCTGCTGGACCACGTGAACGGATTGCGCGACACCGGACGCAATGTCGTCTTCATGGGTGACCTGAACATCGCGCACACGGAGATGGACATTGCCCGGCCGGAGGAGAACGAGAAGAGCGCCGGCTTCCTTCCGGTGGAGCGCGCGTGGATGGACCGCTTCATTGCGGAGGGCTGGATTGACACGTTCAGGGCGCTTCACCCGGATGAGCGGGACGCTTACACGTACTGGGACGCCTGGCGGGACCGGCGGGCGCGCAACATCGGGTGGCGGATCGACTACGTGATGGTCAACGCGGGCCTGATGCCGCGGGTGAAGCGCGCTTTCATCGAATCGAAGGTGATGGGCTCCGACCACTGCCCCGTGGGGATCGTGCTCGAGTAGCTCATTCCCCGTCGCGCGTGGCGTGCTCAGGCGAGAGGTCGGTGCGGATGCCCTTGTAGGAGGGGTGGCGGAGGACGCCGTCCTCGGTCCATTCGAAGAACTCGACATCGACAACGACGATGGGTTCGACGAACTGCGTCGCCTCGATGCGTGGGCCCGAGGTGAAGGGGCTGGAGTCGCGGCGGTGCCGGCTGAGGGAGCGAAGGAGGTCGGCGGCGGAGGCCTCGGTCCAGCCGGTGCCGACCCGGCCTGCGTAGCGCAGTTCGCGGCCGGCGCCGGGAGCAGGCTCCGTGTAGTAGCCAAGAATGACGGCGCCGATTGCCTCGCCCGTGGCGTTTTCGCGCTGGTTCCAGCCACAGACGACGAACGGCTGCTGGAGGTGATGCTTCACCTTGAGCCAGGCGCCGCTGCGTTTGCCGGGCTCGTAGGGGCTGGCCAGGCGCTTCGCCATGACGCCTTCGAGGCCGTTCACACGCGTCGCCGCGAAGAGTGCTTCGCCGTCTTCGTGCCAGGCAGGCGTCTGCCAGGCCTCGCCGCGGAGTTCGAGACGTTCGAGGAGGGCCCGGCGCGCGGTGTAAGGCATCTGGAGGGTCGAATGGCCATCAAGGTAGAGTACGTCGAAGAGGACGAGGACGGCGGGGATATCCTGTGCGCGGCGACGGACAACAGGTGCCCCCGTGAGGCCCAACCGGCGCTGAAGGCGTTCGAAGCTCGGCCGGCCGTCCGGCCCGAAGGCGACGATTTCGGCGTCGAGCACGGCATCCAGGCCCCCGAGGGACGCCGGGAGTGCTTCTAACTCCGGGTACCCGGCTGTGATCTCACGACGGTTGCGGCTCTCGAGACGCAGGTGGCCGCTTTCGATGTAGGCGACGCAGCGGATGCCGTCCCACTTGATTTCGAACCCCCAGCCGTCGTTGGGGGGAAGGGACGGCGTGAGCTTCGCCAGCATGGGTGTGACGCCGCGCGGCATGGGCTCCCGTGGCGGCAGTTGCGATGCGCCTGTGACGGTCATCGCGACCATGGTACACAGGGCGTTCTTCGCGCGGCATGCTAGATTATGATTGCAACCCACCGGGAGGGTTTCTCTATGCCCCGCGCAATGTGGTCAGGATCGATCAGCTTCGGCCTGGTGAACGTGCCAGTGAAGATGTTCAGCGCCGCCCAGAGCAAGGACGTGCGCTTCAACCAGCTCCACGCGACGGACGGTTCGCGCATCCAGATGCGGCGCTTCTGCATCGCAGAGGACAAGGAAGTGCCGTTCAACGAACTCGTGAAGGGGTTCGGTCGCGGCGATGAGTACGTGGTCGTTACTCAAGACGAGTTGGATGCGCTCGCACCCGAGGTCACGCCTGGCATCAGCATCGAAGAATTCGTCGATCTCAGCGAGATCGATCCTGTTTACTTCGAGAACTCGTACTACCTTATGCCAGACAAGCGGGGACAGGACGCTTATGCCTTGCTGGTGACGGCGATGAGGGACGCTGGCAAGATCGCACTTGGCCGTGTAGTTCTTCGGAGCAAGCAATATCTCGTCGCTATCCGTCCAGGCCCGAACGGTGCGCTCGCCATGTCCACCCTCTACTTCCCCGACGAAGTGGTCAAAGTCGAGGAACTGGACGGACTCCCTGCCGAAGAATTGCAATTGGACAAGAGGCAGGTGGCGATGGCAAGACAGTTCATCGAGATGCTGGCGGCTGACTTCGACCCGGCCAAGTATCACGACGAGTACCGAGAAAAGCTCAGCGAACTTATCGAGATGAAGTTCATGGGCGAGACG
>CAYYSD010000168.1:0-6458 GCA_964474285.1 uncultured Anaerolineaceae bacterium
TGTTGCCGCGCTTGGTGTTGATCTCCCCGTTGTGCGCGACCATGCGGTAGGGGTGTGCCAGCGGCCAGCTCGGGAACGTGTTCGTGCTGAACCGCGAATGGAAGAGCGCCAGGCTGCTGATCATGCGCTGGTCAGTGAGGTCAGGGAAGTACTCGCGCAGCTGCACCGCGGTGAGCATCCCTTTATAGACGAGCGTCCGGCAGGAGAGGCTGGGGAAGTAGAAATACTCGGAGTCCTTCACGCCCCAGCGAGGGATGGCTTTCTCGAAGCGCTTGCGGATGACGTAGAGCTTGCGTTCGAAGGCGTCGTCGTCCGCCAGTCCGGGGCCGCGCCCGATGAAGACGTGATGCATCGAAGGTTCGACGGCGAGAGCGCTGGCGCCGATGGAGGAGTTGTTCGTGGGGACCGGTCGCCATCCGAGAAGGTGCTGCCCTTCTTCCTCGACGATCGCGGCAAAGAGGGCCATCGCCTGGCGCGTGTTTCGCTCATCCGGCGAACCAAAGAAAAGCCCGACGCCGTATTGACCGGCCTCGGGCAGACGGATGCCCAACCCTGCGCACTCGCGACGGAAAAACTCGTGAGGGACCTGGATGAGGATGCCCGCGCCATCGCCGGTGTTCGGCTCACAGCCGCAGGCGCCGCGATGGTTCAGGTGCTCCAGTGCGGTCAGGCCGTCGTCCACAATCTGGTGCGAGCGATTCCCCTTCAGGTGAACGACGAAGCCTACACCGCAGCTGTCATGCTCATGTGCAGGCGAATAGAGGCCTTGCGCGGCTGGCATCCCGGGCTGTCCCATCGCTTTACCTTCCCTGTGCTCAAATCTCGCCCGCTGCACGATCCCTTGAGAATAAGAAGGACCGTTTCGGCAGCGGTCGAATCTGCCGACTGATTGTGAAATATATCCCAAAGTGGCCGGGGCCGGTTGGTGAAAGCTCAGTATAGCAGCGCAGTCAAGTGTGCCAACAGGTTGTATACAGCATCGTCCGTCGTGCGCTGATGATTGATCGGTGAGGCGCGCGGACCTGACCTGGGAGCCTTACGACCCAGCCTGGCTGGTCGAAATGGCGGTCGCTTCCGAGCCGGACCTCACGTGGCTCCACGCCGAGCTCGCCCGGTGCACGAGTGCGGTCAGGTGGACGTGCTGCGCCCCGCGAGAATGCGGCTGGTACTTTGTCGATCCGAGCCACCCAAACGAGCGAGGCTCAACCGAGCAGTTCGTCGAAAACATCGTGCTGTTCGAAGCCGGGCCGGGTGGGCGCAGCGTGGTGCTCGACATCCTCGAGGAGCAACGCGCCGACGGGGTCGAGCTCGAGTTCTGAGGCGGGCAGACATCGCGCGGACCCGCCCGTATCATCCGCCCATGGGACAGCAGACACTTCGATTCGGCTGGTACATCCCAACGCATGGCGACGGCACCACTGTCGGTGACCCCGCGACGTTTATCCCGCCGGACATGGAGCTGTTCATGCGAGTCGCGCGGGCGGCGGAGAACGCCGGGTTCGAATACGCGCTGGTCCCGGTCGCCACCGGGTGTTACGAAGCCTGGATCTCGACCGCGATGATGGCGGCGAAGCTCGATCGCCTGAAGATGCTCGTCGCGGCCCGGCCGGGGCTCATCGCCCCCACGCAGATGGCCAAGATGATCGGCACATTCGACCAGCTCACGGGCGGCCGCATCTTCGTGAACCTCATCGCCGGCGGAGGCGCTGCGGAGATGGCCGCAGACGGTGTCTTCGCCGACCACGACGCCCGCTACGAAATCATGGAAGAGACAGTCGCCGTGATGAAAGCGGGATGGGCCGCGCCAAAGACCTTCGACTGGCAGGGCAGGCACTACCGGATCGAAGGCGGGCAGGTGTTTCCCAAGCCGCTGCAGCAGCCGCATCCTCCCTTCTACATCGGCGGCATCTCACCGGCCGCGATTGAAGTCGGCGCCAGGCATGCGAACGTCTACCTGTTCTGGGGCAACACCCCGGAGCAGATCGTGGAGGATATTGCAGCGGTGAAGGCAGAAGCTGTGCGCCAGGGCCGCGCGGACGCGCTGCGCTTCGGCATGCGCTTCCAGGTCTGCGTTCGCGAGACCGAGGCAGAAGCCCGCGCAGCAGCGGAGGGACTCATCGCGACGGCCACCGAGCGGGCACGGGCCGGGCGCTTCACAGGGCTCGGAGCCGAATCCTCCGCCGACGGCCGCATGCGTGACTTCGCTCAGAAGACGGCTGACGATAACTACTGGATCTCGCGCCACCTCTACGCGGGCCTCACCACTGTTCGCCACGGCGCCGGGGTTATGGTCGTGGGTGATCCGCGGCAGGTGGCAGAGACCCTGGAGGAGTACATCGAGGCCGGGTGCACCGAGTTCTGTCTTTCCGGCTACACCCACGACGCCGAGGCTGAGCGATTCGGCCGAATGGTGATGCCACACTTCCGCGACCGCCTGATCCCGTTCTAACTGTCCGTTACTTCGCTGCCTCGATCGCGTCCAGGAGTGCGGAGAGCGGGCGCTGGTCGAAGTCTGAAGCGAAGGGGTGCCCTTCGTAAGGCACGGTGACGGTGCCGCCGGCAGACACCAGGTACTTCCCAACCCTACCGATCGTCGAGTAGAGGCCGGCTGTTTCGCGACGAAGCAAGAGCACGGCGCTGTCCCCGGGCAGAAGCGCCCGGTCCTGTTCTGCCTCGAGGAGGAACGCTGAGGTGCCGCCATCTCCTCCACCTGGAGCCGGCACCGGGCCGCCCCACTGCGCGACCGTCACGATCGGCGCCGATTCGCCCTTCAGCCACGCGACTGCCCGGAAGGTGAGCCGCGAGATGGGAACGCCGCCGATCCTGCGAAACTCCACCTTCGTCGCGACCCCGGCCACGATGAGGTCTGCAGACTTCACTGCCAGGTCGAAGGACGGTTGCGGCTCCCCGGCGTGCTCGATGAGCATGGTGGTTCTGGGAAGCCTGCGGGGGTCGACTCCGCTCGCGTCGAACCGGCGAAGGAAGCCCTCATCCTCTGCGTTTATCTGCGTGCCAACCGTGACTGCCCATTCGGTTCGGGTGAGTTCCCACGCCTCCCGATCCGCGGTGACGGGAGGAACCGGCCCCGGCCCCTGTTGCACCACCGATTGCCCCGCCACCCCGGCGGCGCTCACAACGGCGAACGCAACGGCAACGACGAGTGCGGTCCTACCCTGCATTGCCCTCGATGGTAGCGCGTGACCACGGCCCTGCAACGCTTCTGCGATGCCCGGGATGGAGTCTGTCCCGCTTGCGTCATGGGAGTTCTGATACGTTCCCAAGGTCGCCGCAGGGCAGGAGGATCCGATGACAACGACCCGGCTTCGCGAACAAGACCAGCCGCGATTGGACGACGGCGCTCGCCGGTCTCTGCTCAACTACCGGCTCCAGTTGCAGGCGGAACTGGCCGAAGTGGAGCGCATGCTCGCCACGCCGATCGGCGAAGGGCGTCGCCCACAGACGTTCGGGCTCGAATCCTGAAGCCGGGCGAGCGCACGCTTGCCTGATGAGTGCACGACCAGTCCTTGAACATGCCCGTCTCGACGTGATCCCCGGCCGCGAAGCGGAGTTCGAAGCAGTCTTCGGAAAAGCACGCGCGATCATTTCCTCGATGCCCGGGTTCCGCGGGCTGAGCATTTCGCGCTGCATCGAGCGGCCCAATCGCTACCTCCTGCTGGTCGAGTGGGAGTCACTCGAACACCACACGGAGGGATTTCGCGGCTCACCCCGGTACCAGGAGTGGCGCGCGCTCCTCCATCACTTCTACGACCCGTTCCCGACGGTCGAACACTACGCCGCCATCGAGGCCTCCGGAGTCAGCTGAGGGCGATCACGAGCATTCCCGACGTGACGAGAACCGCACCCGTCGCAACACTCCAGCTCAGCTCCTCGCCGAGAAACGCTGCGGCAAATACGACCGTGAGCACGAGCGAGAACTTGTCCACCGGCGCCACCTGCGAGGCCTTCCCGATCTGCAGGGCGCGAAAGTAGAAGATCCACGAAAGGCCGGTCGCCACACCGGAGAGCACGATGAACGTCATGGAGTGTGCGGAGATCTTCGGAAGACCCCGGTGTGCCCCTGACGCGAAGACGACACCCCATGCGAAGCCAAGCACGACGATGGTGCGGAGGGCTGTCGCGAGGTTGGAGTTGACGTCCCGCACGCCGACTTTGGCGAGGATGGCGGTCGCCGCGGCGAACACGGCCGAGAGCAGTGCATAAACGAACCAGTTCATCGGCGGGGACCCCATTGCGGTTTGTAGACAGAAGCGAGCCTGCGCGGGCGGATTAGCGTACCATGCGTCAGCATCCTAGGTTCTCGGAGAACATTTCATGGCAGTTCGACTCGATGGGCAGGTAGCCCTGGTTACTGGCGCGGGCCGCGGTCTTGGCCGCGCCTACGCAATCGACCTCGCGAAGCACGGTGCGAAGGTCATCGTCAACGACTTCGGCGGCAGCGTTTCGGGCGAAGGCGCCGATCAGACGCCCGCGCAGGAAGTCTGCAACGAAATCAAGGCCATGGGCGGCGAAGCCCTCGCCAACCCCGGCGACGTTGGCAACTACGAAGACTGCTTCAACATGGTGAAGCAGGCCATCGACGCCTGGGGCCGCCTCGACGCCGTCGTTTGCAACGCCGGCATCCTCCGCGATGTCGCCCTCCACAACATGTCGGAGGCCGACTGGGACCTCGTCATCCGCGTCCACCTCAAGCAGTGCTACAACCTCATGCGCCACGCGTGGCCCGTGTTCCGCCAGCAGGCGTACGGCCGCGTCGTTATGGCGACGTCGACCTCGGGCCTCATCGGCAACTTCGGCCAGGCCAACTACGGTGCGGCGAAGACCGGCATGTACGGCCTCATGAACGTCGCCAAGATTGAAGGCGAGAAGTACAACATTAACGTCAACCTCATTTCGCCCGGCGCCGCAACGCGCATGACGAACAACCTCGCCGGCGCTTCGGGCCAGGACCCGAAGGAGCGCGAGATCGTCATGGGTCCCGAGCACGTCGCTCCGGCCGTGACGTATCTTTCCTCCCCGCAGTGCCAGGAAAGCGGCATCTGCATCGCCGCCAGCGGCGGTTCGTACAGCCGCATCGCCATCGTCCGCAACGACGGCATCCGGTATGACCCGCACGAGCACAAGGATGCGGACTGGTTCGAATCGAACTGGGCCAAGATCACGGACCTGAACGGCGCCGTGGCCCCGTGGTCCTTCCGCGAAACGCGCGAGCAGCACTACGCCGCGAAGGCCAAGGGCTAAACCGCCCGCCCCTCAACACCCAACCAGAACCCGCCGCAAGGCGGGTTCTGTCTTTGTCGTCAGCGCCTGCTCCGCCGCATCGGCCTATGGCGCGGCGTGGTTGTCGTTCCCGCGAGATCGACCTCGCCGGCCAGTTCAGCGACGAGAAGTGGGCGGCCCCGCAAACGCGCGCCTGGGGCGGATTCGGGTACGGCCCGCGAACCTGGAGTCCGGCCCGCGTCGTCGCCAAATCATTTCAGCACACCTTCGAGCACGGCAACTCCATCCTCCGCGTCGCCCTCTACGCCCCGAGGGAACTGGAGGTCGCCCAGTGAACCTCCTGTCCGCACCGCGGACCCGACGTGGCAACCACGGGGTCCGAACTTCAGCCTGCTACGGCGGGCGCCCGGACAGCTACGAGCGGAATGCCTCCCCGCACGGTCTCGCCGCTACGCGAGCACGCTCTCCATAATGCGCGTGTAGGCCTTCTTGGCCTTGTCCGCACCCTTGAACTCGAAGCTCCAATCGTCGTCGCCCGCGCTGATGGCGAGCAGAGACGAACCCCGAACCCATCCCCTGTCGCTCTCGACGCTCACGGCATGAACTCGCGAGAAGGGGATCGAGACAATCTGCTTCTCGCGTCCTCGCCGTCCGTCGTCTCGGGCGATGATGCGTTTGTCAGTGACGCCCAGGAATCCCGAACCGCGACCTTTGCAGTCGAAGACAAGGTAGAGTTTCTGGGGCAGGAGTTTACCAGGTCTCACAGCAAGTGCAGCCCGTAACTCATCGCGCTGACGAAACGGGGCGCGATAGAGATGCCAAGCCAACCTAACAGCCTCTGCGCCGAAAAACGTCAGGGCACCGAAGCCGAATAGGGCTAGTTCCTCCCTCACTCCGCTTTCCCACCCGAACTCAAAGGCTAACAGGAGTCCAGCGCACGCGGTCCCGAGATCGACGATGGCGCGCCAACCGAACTTGTTTGGCCACCAGTCCCCGACGGCGCGGGCGACGTGGTTGGAGCGTGCCGACTCTTCCTCCATGGCTCCTCCGCGCCCCGAATGTCTGGCGGTGATTCTACAAAGTCAACACGCCCTGATAAGGAGACCGCTAAATGGTCTCCACAAAGCGAAACCCGCCGTTCGGCGGGTTTATCGTTACGTAGCGAGTTGTGGCGACCCCGAGCGGATTCGAACCGCCGATCTCCACCTTGACAGGGTGGC
>CAYYSD010000169.1:0-6455 GCA_964474285.1 uncultured Anaerolineaceae bacterium
CATCTGGGTGTGGCGATGGTCCACCAGCTGGGCCACGGCCCGGTTCACGAGTTGCGGCAGGTCGCGCGCCACGTTGACCGTGTGCTTGCGAGCCAGCCGAATCTCGCCGGAGAAGCTGAGGTTGTCGCACACGAACACACGAGACCCGGCACAGAAGCCGATCGGAAACGACTTGTCGAACGAGTTACGAACGCCCACTGAAAGCGAGACGCCGTCGGTCAGAGCCGTGCCGAGATCGAGAACGCTCTTCGCATCATCCGGGCGGAGGCGGAATACGACCGGCAGGAACGGGGAGAGGCGTTCAAGAGGATCGAAGCGGCGAGTTCGCAGCTCGGTCTCGTGCTCGCTGATGTCGCGCAGGTTCAGAACCAGACGTCGCAGCTTTCGCAGACCATCCAGATCCTGGCCGAGCGCCAACGCGAAGTTGAGGCGCGCCTCGAACAGTTCGGGCTTCGCCTCGACCGTTCGATCGAAGTCCATCGGGACATGGAGACGCGCGTCCGCGACGCCGTGATCGCCGACCAGGAAGAGCGCTTCGACGTGGTCTTCGAACGTCTCCAGGTGGTCGGGGAAATGGTGCGCCGCAACGAGGAAGTGGTGCGGACGGTGGCGGGCGAACGTTCGATGCGCGAAGAGGTGATCCACGAAGTCTCCGTGTTCCGCGAAGAGCTGAGCCGAACCGAAGGGCGCATCAACGCCCTGGAAGAATCCGCGGACAAGATCCTGGGGCAGATGGACAAACTCCATGGGGACATCGCGCTGCTCGAAGGGCGGCATACGGGGCTGGGCGAACGTGTCGCCGGCATTCGGCGCGACATCGCCGAGGTGGTCGACCAGGTGAGGGCGGAGTTCACGAAGTACAACCAGATGATCGAGAAGCAGCGGCGCAAGCAGATCCAGGTGCTGGAGCAGGAGCTGCGCGAACAGAAGTTCCACGCATTCAAGCCCCCGGAGGAGCCATGACCGCCCACCCCCCCGCGCCGAAGGGCGTCCTGCATCGTTGGGCGCACATTCTCCCGCTGACGCCCAATACGCCGCGCCTGACGCTGGGGGAAGGGGATACGCCGCTGGTGAAGTCGGTGTACCTCGCCGCGCTCTGCGGGCTGGACGAACTCTGGTTCAAGCTCGAGTCGTGCAATCCCACGGGCTCGTTCAAGGACCGGGGCATGGTCGTCGCGGTGGCGAAAGCGCTGGAGGCGGGGGCCACGGCGGTGATGTGCGCGAGCACCGGGAACACGAGCGCGAGCGCGGCGGCCTATGCGGCGCGGGCCGGTATCGGCTGCTACGTGCTGGTGCCGGGCGGGAAGGTGGCGATGGGCAAGCTGGCCCAGGCGATCGCTTTCGGCGCGACCATCGTCGAGGTGGACGGAAACTTCGATGACGCCCTGAACGCTGCGCGTGAACTGACGGTGCGTCACCCGATCGCGCTGGTGAACTCCGTGAATCCGGACCGGATCGAGGGTCAGAAGACCGCGTCGTACGAGATTTGCGAAGCGCTTGGCGACGCCCCGGACATCCTCGCCTTGCCCATTGGAAACGCCGGGAACATCACCGCCTATTGGAAGGGCTTCTGTGAATGCGCCGAGACGAACCGGGCAACGCTGCACCCGCGCGTCTACGGATTCCAGGCGGCGGGCGCCGCGCCGATCGTCGAAGGGCGTGTCGTTGCGGAACCGCAGACGATCGCGACGGCGATCCGGATCGGCAACCCGGCCAGCTGGCCGGGCGCCACGGCCGCGCGGGATGAGAGCGAAGGGATCATCGAGGCGGTGACGGACGAGCAGATCCTGGAGGCGTACCGGGTGCTTGCGCAAAAGGAAGGCATCTTCATCGAACCTGCGAGCGCGGCCGGGGTGGCCGGCTTGCTGAAGGTTGCGCGAGCGGGCAGGGCCGCCGGCGGAAAAGCAGTGGCCATCCTGACCGGCAACGGACTCAAGGACCCGGATACCGCAATGTCCGCGTATACCCCGCACATCGTGAAGTCCGGGGCGACCGTGGATTCGATCGAGCGGGCGCTGGCGCTGTAGCGGCCTCACGCCTTCCGGGAGTTCGGCGGACTCACGCACGGATTCGTGGGAAAACGGACGTTGATCGGCGATTCCGAGCGCGCTCGTGGGTTAAGGTGAGCGACACAGGGTGACGGTTTCCGTAGGATCGCCGCCGGGGGACAGGATTACGCATGCGGGCAATGGCGTTGGTGGGTGCGCTGCTGGTGGTGGCAGGGGGGCTGGCGTGGCACATCCATCTCATGCGGATTGACCGCAGTGTCCCGCCGGGGTCGTGGATCGCTGAAGGACGGGCCGAGGTGGTCGCCACCGATAAGGCGGGACCGGGCGCCACGCAGGCTCGTGACGACTCGATTTCGATGAAGCTCTGGTACCAGGACAGGGCGAACTATCGTGTGGAAGAGGAACTGCGTCGCGATGGAAAGTCCGCGACGTTTCTCAGCGTGAGGGACGGGACACACTGGTGGACCTATGACAGCCTGCGCAACACGTACTCGTCCTTCCTCCTCGAACTCGAGGAGGACGAGCCGCTTCCCGAAGGTGTCGGTGACCCGAGCCCGTTGAACTTCGACCTGGGATTCCTCGCTGCGGATGATGTGGACGAACTCATCGAAGAGCTTCGCGAACGGCACCGCAAGGACAGCGAGGTGCGCATCGTCGGCGAAGACGAGCTGCTCGGTCGCGCCGTCATCATCATCGAATACAAGGGTGAACATCCTGCGGATTCGACCGGCCCCAATGGCGAAAACGCCGGGGCGGTTGCGGGCGGTACGGGCAAGCTGTGGGTGGCGCCAGACCTGATGTTCGTCCTGCGTTCCGAGTATCGCCGCTGGGACGGTTCGATGGTGGCGATCGCAGAACTGACGAGTCTGACGTTTGCGCCAATCCCTGAGGAGCGGCTGCGCTTCACGCCGCCGGCGGGCGCGCGCCAGGAGGCGCCGACGCGGCCTGCGCCTCCCTGATCGTCCCCATTTCTCCACCAGCCGCGGGGGGTTGGCGAACGCGGCTTTGCCGTCTTTCACCAAGAGGACAAATCGCCGGAGAACATCGCCCAATGCCGACGCCTGTAGTGGTGCCCCGTTTCAGCCTTTCGATGACATCCGCCCTGATTTCGGAGTGGTACCAGCCGGACGGCGCCAGCGTAGGCGCCGGCGATCCTCTGTTCTGCGTCGAGGCCGATAACGTCGCCTTCGATGTCGAGGCCACAGTGGCCGGCGTGCTCAGGCATCGGGCGCGAGCGGGCCTGGCGTATGAGCCAGGCGAAGCGGCGGGCGTGCTCCTGGCCATCGGAGAGCGTGTTCCGACGGAGCTGCACCCTCCGGCGATCCCGGTGGCCCCCACGCCGGTCATGCCGCCACCGCCTTCTCCGCCTCCTGGGCCAAGGACCTCCGTTCGCCAACGTGAAGCGTCCCCGGCTCCGCCGCCGCCCGCGCTCGAGAAGACCACGGACGGCCGGGCTCACCTCGTCGTCCCCCTTCGCCGGAGCCGGGCGACGCTTCCTCCTGTACCGGTTTCGCACCACGCGTTCGATCGTGCCTCGCGTCCGGACTTTGACGGGGATGGCCCGTTCGCGGCGCCGGTGCTGGAACCCGCAGCGCCTGATGAGAGGAGCCCGAGGCAGGAGGCGGCCCCGGTCGACGATCCCACCGTGCGCTTCGCTCAACCGGACGCGCCTGTCGCTCCGGCAGGCGAGACGTCAGCTACCCCTGTGGCCGCGGCGGAGCCTGCCCCGGCTCCTGCTCGCATCGTGCGGCATGTGCTCACGCTTGGCGCGCGGGTGAGCTTCGTTGAGGCGCGAAAGCTCACAGCGCAGCTTCGGAAGGAGTGGCGCGTCCGGTCGCTCGCTCCCGACGATATCGATGTGGTTGCCCGCGCGTTCGGCATGGCCATCGAGGGTACGACGCCGGGCGGCGCGGACGCCGGCGGAGGCATCGCGGTTTCGGTGGTGAACGGCGAGAGCGTGATGGTGCCATTCGGCGCCTCGGCGGCCTTCCGCGACGCCGTGGAGGCGCGTTGCCGCGCGGCGAAGATGCACGGGCTTCCGAGCCATGTGGAGCTGGTTTCGTTCGCGGAAGCGGGCATCGACGAACCGTGCGGCGACCTTAGCCTGGGCGCTGCCATGCGACTCTCTGTCGGCGCGGTGCACCCGTGGCCGCACACCGGCGGGGTCCGGCCGGTTTTCGGCCCCCATGTATCGATGGTTCTCGCGTTCGATGCGACGCTTGTGCCGGTGCCGGAAGCAGCGGCCGTGTTCGCGCGCCTGCGGGAGCTGGTGGAATCCCCGTACGCATTGTTGGCGGCATGAGTACCATGGAGCACGCGATGACTGAGACCGGCCGCCCGCCCGTGATTGGTGCGACACAGCGGAACGTACACGTCTACGAACTCGGGACGACCAACTACGAGGACGTCCACCGGCTTCAGCGGCGGCTGCAATCGCAGCGACGGGAGGGCGGAGGCGTCGATTCTCTCCTGATTACGGAGCACCGGCCGGTGCTCACACTGGGGCGGGGACATCCGGAACCCAACCTTCGAGTGGCGGCGGAGACGGTGGCGAACTATGGCATCCAGATTCACCAGACTGAGCGCGGTGGCGACATAACGTATCACGGACCGGGTCAGCTCGTTGCCTATGGGGTCATCGACCTCAAGGCGTGGGAGTGCGGCGTGCTCGACTATGTGACCGGTCTCGAGGAAGCGGCCATCGGTGTGCTGGCGGACTGGGGCCTGCGGGGCGAACGATCCGCCCGCAACCGCGGGGTGTGGATCGGGCCGAAGAAGATCGCGTCGGTCGGGATCAACGTGCGGCGCTGGGTGACCATGCACGGGATCTCGCTGAACGTGGAGCCTGACATGAGCCACTTCGACCTGATCAACCCTTGCGGCATGAACGATGTCGAGATCACGAGCCTGGCACACGAGGTCGGCAAGCAGGTGAAGATGGAAGCCGTCGTGGAGTCGTTCATCTTCCACTTCCGGAGGGTGTTCGAGTGCGCGACCGAGACGGTGGACATGAGCCGGCGGGCGGTAGGCGAGCGGTAGAAGCGCGTCGCAGGCCGGTCAGTCGAACAGCTGAATCGGGGCCCACTGGCTGGCAGCGTATTGTCCGGGGAGGTCGGAGTAGACCACGAACACCAACCCCGCGAAGGGCGTGTCCTTGCGCAGGCGGAGCCGGTAGGTAGTGCCGGGGGCGACATCGACGGCCAGGCTCTTCGGGCGCGGGGGCGGTTCGGAACCGCGGTCCACGGAGATGAGGACCGGGTCTCCGGTGGCCCAGAACGCGACCGAGGCTTCGTCAGGGTAGGTATACCAGCGTACCTGCCCATCGATCAGCGGGAACCGGTTGGCGGCGAAGGGCGTGACCAGCGAACCCGCGGAGTTGAAGGGCAAGAGCTGCATGATCCCGACTCGCTGCGGGCGGCTCTCGTTGTTCGTGATGACGAAGGTGACTCGCTGGCCGCCTGTCCCGACTATCGAGGGCATCCGGACACGGCCGTCCACGAATTCGACGTGCACCTCGACGCCGCGGCTGCCTCCCCCGGTGCTGCTGAGGATGTCCGCCACGATGAAGAACAAGAGCAGCGCGAGCATCGCTGAGCTGAACAGAGCGAGGACGATGACCGGCAGGGCGCGGTCGCCGCGCTGCAGGCCGAGGAGCGCGAAGACGGTGGCGGCCACCCCGGTCCCCATCGCAAGCAGGAGGATCGGCGCGCCGAGACGAATGGCGAGGGTGGCGTTGTCCGATGCGGCCCCTACCGCGAGTGTCCCGGAATAGAGGACAAGGCAGGTGATCGAGATGACGGCGAGGATGAGGGCGCGGCGGCCGGCAGAGGAGATCTCGCGGCTCATGGCTGGGACTTTCGAACCGGGCAAGGCAGTGCGGCGCCGAACTCCCTGGCTCCCCTGGCTGGCGAACGTCCCATGAGGTCAGTCTGAGGGATGGTTCGAGGGGGCCACACGGGCGAAGGGTCCCCTTTCCCGAGCCCGGGCGGGCTATGCTTCACCACGACCGGAGGCGTTTGGACAGCCCGGGTGATTTGGACATGCTCTGAACCGGGCAGCATCCGCGGCCGTATAGGACAACATGGCTCTTGCTGATGCGGCCGACATGAGGAGCACCGATGCCTCTGGCCTGGTGCCGGCGCCGGTCTCCGATCGGTTCGTCGCGACGATCCTGGACTGGTGTGTTGGGCTTTTCATGGTCAGCCCCGCCGTTTCCATCCTGGCCTGGGTCGTTGACGCGAGCGAGAGCGAGCGAATCGTCGCGACGGTCGTCGCCTTCGCGATGTACCTCTGGCCTGGCCAGGGATGGTTCCGAACGCTCGGAATGCGCGCGACGGGGATTCGGATCGCCGGCGATGGCGCCCTTCCTCTGCTCGTAGCGACTCTGCCACGAGCGCTGCTCGGCACTTCTGGAGTGCTTGGGACACTCGTGTTCGGGGTCTACAC
>CAYYSD010000170.1:0-6376 GCA_964474285.1 uncultured Anaerolineaceae bacterium
GGATGCGGCGGCGCTCATCGTCATGGGCGCGAACGAGGTCGTGGTGCCCGAATACGAGGGCGGTCTGGAAATGATGCGCCAAACGTTTGTCGCGTTGGGCTATGACTCCGAAGAGAGCCTCCACCTCGTCAAAGCCGTTCGTGACCCGCACTACATGCGGGCCTGAGCAGCCTTTCGCTACGCCGCGTCGGGTTCGTCCGGCGCGAGCGACTCCACGAGCTGCACGCGTTCGAGGAGTTCGCGCCGGGTGATGATGCCCACCATCCGGCCGTCTTCGAGCACCGGGACCTGGTTCAGCTGGAGCTTCGCGAGGAGAAGGAGCACCTCCAGCGCCGGCGAATCAGCCGTCACTGTGACCACTTTTTCACGGGGCGTCATCACCCGCTGGGCCGGGATCTGGTTCCATTCCTCGCGCGGCGCCCGGCGGATGTCGGCGACGCTGAGGATGCCAGCGACGGCTCCACCGTTGGCGACGACAACGTAGCGTTCGCCCGCGCCGATCATCTGTTCATCGACGACGTTCTGGAGCGACATACCGGGGACGACCGTCGCCCAGTCGCCCTTCATCACGTCGCGCGCCTTCAGGCGGCCGAGGATGGATTCGAGCTGGAGGTTCTGGGTCTCCGTGCGGGCGGCGCCGATCAGGAACCAGCCGATGAAGCCGAACCAGAAGCCCTGGAAGATGAAGCCCGAGAGCAGCATGAAGGCGCCAAGCAGCATCATCCCGTAGCCCACGATCTCGCCCGTCCCGGCCGCGATGCGCGTCGCCCGCCGGAAGCTCTTCGTGCGCTTCCAGACCATCGACCGGAAGACGCGGCCGCCATCCAGCGGGAAGCCGGGCACGAGATTGAAGACGCCCAGGACGGTGTTCTGGAGCGCGAGATAGATCCCCAGGCCTTCGATGTACTCGTTGCGGCCGTGGGCCGCGAACCCGATCAGGCTGGTCACAAGGGCGATGCCGAAACTCGTGAGCGGACCGGCGGCGGCGATATAGAACTCCTCACCGGCGCTGCGAGGCTGCCGCTCGAGGTGGGAGACGCCGCCGAAGATGAAGAGCGTGATCTTCGGAACCGGAAGGCCGCGGCGCACCGCGACGACCGCGTGCGCCATCTCGTGGATGAGGACGGAAACGAACAGCGAGAGCGCCGCGATAACGCCCATCACCCAGTAGGAGGCCGTGCTCCAGCCCTCATACCACTCGGGAAAGATCGTGTCGGCGAGGGTCCAGGAAAGCAGCCCCACGATGAGGAACCACGACGGGTTGATCTCAATCGCGATGCCGCCGATCGACGCGATCTTGAAGGAGCGTCCGAACATGCGCTCACGTTAAGGGAACCGCCATCGGCTGGAAAGGTGCGCGTCCTCAGGCGGGAAGGGTGACGCGGAAGGTGGAGCCCTCGCCGGGACGGCTCTCGGCGCGAGCGCCGGGGTGCTCGCCGTCACCGCGGTTTCCGTTTCGCGCCACTGGACACCGGTGCTGGACGCGTGGATGCCGCTGGCGGCGCCAGGGGTGGGCGCCTTCGTGGGGCTGATCGCCGGCGCCTACCCGGCCCTTCGCGCCGCCGCGCTCGAGCCGGTGGAGGCGCTCCGCTCCGGTGCCTGAACCTGCCGCCGGACCGGCTCCGCCTCTCCTGCTACGATCCCTGCCATGCCCACCGAGCCCGCGGCCGTCCGCGTTCGTTTCATGGAGATCGCCGACATCCCGGCGGCGACGGCCATTGAGCGGCGCTCGTTCGCGGAGTCATGGCCCGAGACGGCCTTCCTGCGCGAACTCCAACAGAACGCCATCGCCCGCTATGTGGTGCTGGAGTCGGCCGGCCCGGACCCGGAGATGCTCGGCTTTGCCGGCCTCTGGCTGCTTGTGGATGAGGCGCACGTGGTCACGGTAGCCGTCGCGCCAGAGCACCGGCGCAGGGGCTATGGGCGCCTGCTCGTGCATGCGCTCGTGTCGCTCGCCGAAGAGGTCGGGATGGCGAACGCCACGCTTGAATGCCGCGTCTCCAACGAATCGGCCCGGGCCCTCTATCGCCAATACGGCTTCTACGAAGTCGGCCGGCGCAAGGGCTATTACACGGACAACCACGAAGACGCGGTGATAATGACCACCGAAGCATTCGACACACCCGCCTACCGCGAGAGGCTGGAGCGCCTCGCTTCGAAGCTTCCAGCGCCCGTGAATCTCCCCGCCGGGGAACCTTCTGCCTCGAGTTGTTGATCCGGACCTGTGGACCGTTCAGGCCGGGAGCGGAATGCCGGAAACGATGTCGCGCAGGACCTTCTCGGCGCGGTCCAGGCGGGCGTGGATGCCCCACGGACCGTGGATGTTGAGGGTCATGTTCTCTGCCTGTCCGCGCACGCCGGGGAGGCGTCCGCGCGTACCGGCTGCTTCCACATAGCGGGCGACTTCGGCCGATTCGGCGCCGAAGCAGGCCTCGAGCACTTCGAGCGTACGGTCGTCCCACTGGTTGTACTCGAAGGGGTTCGGGCCGGTTCCGCGAAGGCGCCCGATGAGGGTGAGCTGCTGCTGGATGCGGGCCCGCGTGCGGGCGGGGTCGGTCTCTGGCATGCGCCACATACTACCGCTGCCCCATTCATCATGCGAACCAGGTTGACGCCGGCCTCACAATGGCCGCCGGAGGTCCCCATGAACGAAGGCCTTGCTCAGATGTTCCGCTACAACCGTTGGGCCAACAGGGTGCTCATCGAGGCATGCGCTGCTCTGCCACATGTTCAACTCGAAGCCTCCGTCCCCGGCACCTTTGGCAGCATCGAAGCAACGCTTCACCATCTCGCCGAGGCACAGGACGTGTTTCTGACGCGCCTTCACTCCGATGATATCGAGCAGGCCGCGCGTACGGCGGCGTGGCGGTCGCGTACCCTGGACTTCCGCATCCTCCGCGACGAAGTGATGCGCAGCAGTGACGCACTGCTGGCCGAGGCCGAGGCCTTCGAACACGACGCCGATGTGCCGCTCCCGCCGTTCCAGGGCCTGACCTACCTCTTCCCTCGGAGCTTCCTGCTGTTGCACGCGCTCTATCACGGCATCGAACACCGGGGGCAGATCTGTACGACCCTTACCGCAATCGGCGTCACGCCGCCCGACCTGGACGGCTGGGGCTACGCCCTCGCCCACGGCCTTGGCCGCCCGGCGCCCTGAAGGGGCTACGAGATGATGACGGTCGGGGCGCCGATGACGATCGACGAGGGCGGACCAACGCACACGCACATGTCGCCCATCCGGGCCGCAGGCAGGTTGCCAATGAGCACGGTGGGATTACCGGGTCCTGTGATCGGTCCGCCAACGTGAGGGACAGGTCCCGTGGTCGCCGGGCAGGTGTGCATGTCGGTCAGCCGTGCCGCCGGCTTGCCGCCGATAAGGACTGTCGGGAATCCGCCGACGATCACGCCACCGTGGGCGGTCTGGTCTCCCATGCGTGCAGCTGGCGGCATCTGTTTCTCCTGTGGTGGCTAGGAAGCGGCAGGGACGAGGTCATCGTTCGGCAACATAAAGTAGCGGCCGTGGGTGAACTTGATGTTCTCCAGGGAAGTTGATCCGAGGACGACAATCTCATGGTCGGGCTTGTCCGCGTATTCCTTCTCGAGGGCAAAACGGCGCATAAGGGCTTCATCCCGTTGGGATTCGGCGTACTCAATTGGCCCGAGGACGATTCTCCCGGCGGAGCGGTGGTAGACAATCAGGAAGTATTTCACCGGTACCTCCGAAGCTCTTCGACCAAGTCTCGCAGGTGCGCGTCCTGCGCGTCCAACGGCCGGACATCCTGCATGGACTGCTTATTCGCCCAGAGAACATCAAAGAGGTCTATCAACGCTGCTACAAAGTTACCCCGAGGCGCGCTGGCAACAGTCACGAGGGTTCCATCGTCCAGGGCCAGGCCATCGCCATCGTCATAAAGATGCGCAATCGAGTACGAGATCCCGATCAATGCCGCAACCAGGACTTGTAGTGAATCAGGCACGTCCCCGTACCGGATTCCTCGACCAGCCTCATCGGACAGCCGCTCGAAGACCTCAGTCCACAAGTGGTGGAGGAGCGTTCGGATCTGGACTTCGACCAGACAGTCCCCTAGGCGCACGACCACGTGGACCGCGCGGTATCCATGCGAAGGGTTGATGCGCCTGTCGACCACCGAGTGAACGTCAAAGGCCGTTCGTATCTTCTCAGTGAGTCCGTCCTGCTCCTTGTGTCCTCCCAAAACGATGAGGCGTGCGCCTGCGATGTCCTGGACCTGCGAGAGACGAACGGATTCGCGCTTCAGCTTTTCGAGGAGTGTTGTTCGCGTCTTGACCCGACTTGAGGGTTCCAGAGGATGGTTGCCTTCGTCGAGGATGCCCTGCAGGCGCGCCACAACGGCGGACAGGGAAAGGTCGTGTGCGACGAAGACCGATTCCAGAACCGACTCGTCCTGCGGAGTTAGCGGCTCGCCCCGTTTCAGCTTCTCGCCGACGCGGTCGATGCGTGCGTTGCTCGGGTGGTCGTCCGGCATTTCGGGACTATGGTAATGCGCGATGGGCGACGGAAGGTCAATCGGCTCACGGGATGCCGAGGTGGTCGGCGCAACTCCAGCCGCCGCGGCCGCCGAAGTGCCCTCGTACTTCGCGCACGTATTTCGCCACCCGGGCGTTCACCACCGGGTCAGACCAGTGGTCGAGATTCTCGCCCGCCGCCCGGAACCAGCCCGTCCACACCTGGAACATTCCCACGCTGTTGCCGCCGTCGCCCACGGCGTCTGCCCGCCAGCGCGATTCGCACCACGCAATCGCTTCGAACTCGGGACGCCACTCGGCGGGAACGCCGGCCCTTGCGAGCACGGCTTCGACTTCGCTATTGCGAAGGGGCGCGAGCCTCGCAGCGACTGGACCGCCGGTCGGAGCGGTCGCCTTCGCCGTCTCGTACTTCACGCGTTTTGCCGCTTCGATGGCGGCAAGCCGTTCGCGGTACGCGGCCTGTGTCTCCTGTGAGTTGCGCGCGGCGTTCAACGTCGAATCGTCGACGCCGCACAGCCAGGCGGCACCCACGCGTTCGCACGACGCGGGCGCCTGGGGTCCGTGCTCCGCGGGTTCGTCCCGGACGGCCGCTTCAACGGTCATGACCGCAGATTCACCTGGCCCGAACGACGGCATGGCCCCCGCCCCAAGCGAGACCAGCGCCGTCAGACCCGCGAGCGTCAGGACCATCCACCGGCGCATGCACGCCCTCCAGCCCGAGCATTCTAGCGGAGTCGTGGTTTCGGCCGAATTGGATGCTCCCTTAACGCTCACGATCCATTACGTCATGTGTTCTTTCTTGATGTCACAACTGAAACACGCGTGCGCTGGTTCCCCCACTGTCCCGTTGCTATACTGCGGCCCCTGCCCGCACGCCCGAATCTCTCGGCCGGTGGGCTGCTATTCGACGGTCGCACCGTTCTGCCCCGAGCGGTGATTTCATTGAGTCATGAAGGGATTCGTCCGTGAACGTGTCCGCGTCTGTCGCCGTTCGCCGCGCTCCCATCTTGTGGTTGGTCGTACTCAGCTTTGCCATGTTCCTGGCACTGGCGCGCCAGGAGTCTGCGCAGGGCGCCGACGTCGTTGGCGTGTTCATGCTCGACGCCCAGGATTACCAGGTGCCCGAAGGCACGGTCCTCGTCGTGAACGTGCAACGAGTGGGCGGCGGCCCGCTCGACCGGGATATCCAGGTCAAAGTCGAAATGGCCGACGGCATCGAAGACTTCGACTACACGCCCGGCCAGCAGTCCATCATCTTTCCGCAGGGAACGAACCTCTCATCCAAGCAGGTTGTCTTCCAGACCCTCAACCAGAACCGCACGTTCAACAAGGTTGTGCGCGTCAAGATCCTGTCCGTGAGCGGCGGCACCATCGGGACGCCCGCATTTGGCTTCGTGACGCTCCTGGGCAGCCGCGTGCCGCGCGTCACCGATGTGTTCCCTTCCAGCGCGCTGGAGGGCACGTGGATCACCGTCCGGGGAACGGGATTCGAAGGCGGCGACGGCCACCAACGGGTGTACTGCGACGAGACGCCGCTCTACGCGGACGGGGTCTTCTTCGGCAACATCCGCGTCCTCGAATGCCGGCGCATCAGTGATAGCGAACTCTCGGTGCGTGTGCCTCCCGGGCTGACCTCCGGGCCCGCGATGTTTGACTTCCTCGGGAACTACACCCCTCAGGTCGTCGATCTCGGCGTTCGGCTCGAGACGGATCCAACGCATCCGGCGCCGCAACCGCCGGTGCTCAGCAACCAGAACCGGCCCCATAGCGCCTTCATCCGCGCGCAGGGTGTGGCAATCCACTCCCTCACACCCGCCGGCGGGCCCGCGATCGGCGGGAACACGGTCGTCGTGGTGGGCGAAGGCTTCGA
>CAYYSD010000171.1:0-6368 GCA_964474285.1 uncultured Anaerolineaceae bacterium
TCCGGCCGCGCGACCGCGACGAGAGCCGGCGCGCGCTGGGCATCGACCTCGACCGGCCGGCGTTGCTCTGGGTCGGGCGCCTCGAAAAGCTGAAGGGCGTGGACATCCTCATCGACGCCATCGCCCAACTCGACGACTGCGAAGCGCAGCTGTTGATCGTCGGCGGCGACGAACGGGCCGGCGCCCTCAAGGCGGAGCTGCTTTCGCAGGCGCTGGAGGCGGGGCTGGAAGGCAACATCCGCTTCGTGGGCGCTGTCCCGCACGAAGAGTTGCCCGCGTGGTATAGCGCCGCCGACATCTGCGTCGTTCCGAGTTACTACGAGAGCTTTGGCCTGGTCGCGGTGGAAGCGATGGCCTGCGGCACCCCGGTCATCGCTTCACGCGTTGGCGGCCTGACGTCCACGGTGAGCGATGGCGAGACGGGCTACCTCATCCCCTGGCGCTGCCCGGAGCCGTTCGCCGAGAAAATTGAGGTGCTGCTCCACAACCCGGAGCTCCGTGCGAATTTCGGGCGCGCAGCGCAGAAATCCGTCGAGCGCTTCCGGTGGCGGGCGATCGCGCTCCGGATCGCCGATGTCTACGACGGTGTGATGGCGGAGTTCCGCGAAGGCCATGCTCTCGATGGCGAACTGCCGTTCGGCAAGGAAGTGTATGAGACAGCAGTGCTCGCGGGGCGGCCGTTGAGCCCGCGAGCGCCTGCCTCCGCCGGCACGTGAATCTTGCTCCCGCTGCGGTAAGATTCGCGCAGGTGGTGGGCACATGAGCAAGAAAGACAAGAAGCCGAAGAAGCTCAAGAACGAGAAGCGGATCATCCGCGAGATCCTGATCTCGGAAGTGCGTGGCGATGAGGACCAGCCTTCGGCGGCCGATCGGGCGCGCAACGGCATGAAGCCGCAGGCCGGGATCGCAAAGGAGGGCGCGCCCGCAGCGGCGGCTGCCGTGGCAGGGCCGCTCCCGGGTTCCGGGCAGCCCGCCGAACCGCCGCCGCCCATCGAAGGGCCCGGCAACCTCATGGTCGTCATGGCCCACCCCGACGACGCCGAGTTCGTCTGCGGCGGCACGGTCGCCAAGTTCTGCGCGGAAGGTTGGGATGTGCGTTACGTCCTGGTCACGGGCGGCGACAAGGGCACCCACGAAGACGCCATGCACCCGGAAAAGCTTGCCGCGATCCGCGAAGAGGAACAGCGCGAGGCCTGCCGCATCCTCGGCGTGAAGGAAGTCGTTTTCCTCGGCTACCCGGATGGGTTCACGGTGGATGAGCACGAACTTCGCGGCCAGATCGTGCGCCTCCTGCGGCTCTACCGGCCGGATGTCGTGATCACCTGGGACGCCTATCGCCGCGGCTTCAACCATCGTGACCACCGCAATGTGGGCACCGTCACCGCGGACGCCATCTACCCGCTCGTGCGTGATCGGCTGTTCTACCCGCAGCACGAGGAGGACGGCCTTTCGTCGCACGAGGTGAACGAAGTGCTTCTCGCCGGGACGGACACACCGGACTACAACGTGGACATCACGCCGCACTGGGAAACGAAGGTGAACGCGATCCTCGCCCACAGGAGCCAGATCGGCGGCCGCACGCGCGAAGATTTCATCAAACAGCGCCAGGAGCAAATCGAGAAGGAAGGCGAGAAGCCGATCGAGGAGCGCTTCCGCCGGTGGAGCATTCGCCGCCCCGCGCGCCCGGCTCCCGCTCCCGCCGAGGCCGAGCCGGCGAAAACCTAGCGCCCGGCCGCCGTCACCGTGTCCTGGCGGGGCGCCGCGTTCCGGCTGCCGAGCGTTCGCACACCGGCATAGAGGGCTGTTGAAACGACGCCCACCAGGATGGCCGCGGCGAGCGGGTGCCACCAGAGGAACGTCCTGTCCGCGGCTGCCCAGAGAGCGCCGGCGGTGAGCACCGTTCCGGCGAGCATGCCCGTGAGCCCCGTGCCCCGGCCGGCGCGGGACTGAGGGTCCAGTTTGGCGATGAGGAGTGCGATTGCCGGGAAACCCGTGGCCGTCAGGAAGATCAGGCCCACCGCGATGGCGAACAGCCATCCCAGGTCGGTCGCGCCGCCAACGATGTGCAGCGCGAAGGAGGCCGCGAACGCCCCGAACGCCATCCCAAGGCCCAAAGCCCCACGTACCATGCCACCACCTCCACCGGGTTGGCTGCTAGCCGTTCTCGTCGTCTTCGAGCGGTTCGGCCTTGCCATCGAAGACGGCTTCGACGCGTTTCAGCATGCGCTCCGCCAGGCGCACGGAAAGCGCGATGTCCTGCGTCCCCTCGAGCCCGCTCTGGACGATGGCGTGCACCACCCGCCCAGTGCGGAAACAGACGGTCGTCTCGTAGCCCTTGCCATACTCCCCTAGTTCGTTTTCGGAGTAGAACCCGGCGGACTGGTCGCCGATCGTCGGGACGTAGAACTCTTTGACCGGTGTGCGGTCGCTCGCGAGGGTGCCGCAAAGGCCGCGCGTGGCTTCGATCGCAAGCTTCTCTTCGGTGTAGAGCGTCGACGCGACGGTGAAGGTGTAAGGCCCGCCCAGGTGGCCGATGATCGCTTCTTCGAAGGTGGTCGCACGTTCGCTCGCCCAGACGAAGAAGTTCACGTGGCTGCGGAGACGGCCCTGCGCCTCGAGCTGGGTGATCTTCGTCGCTGGCGGTCCTTCATCCTCGCCGAACAGGTCCGCCCACTGTTGATTGTCAAAATCGACGCCCCGGACCGAGAAGTAGCCTTTCGGGAAGTCGGTGTCGCGCAGGGCCATGAGCGCGAGTTCGTAATCCTCGTCTTCATCGTTCTCTGTGCGGTAGTCGCGCGCTTCGGTGCAGCCGGCGAACAGCACTGCCGAGCAAAGCGTCGCCATCAAGAGCCGCCTCAACATCGGCACATCCTCAAACTCTGGGGTCTCCATATCCTACGGGGTGCGAACTCTTTGCGCCGGTAAAGCCTGTGGGGCGCCGCCGTTTTGGCTCGCGTTGGCGGTTCCGCGTATGCTGCCAGCATTCTCCAAGAGGGATTCCCCATGGCCCTTTCGGTCGCCGACCGGCTCGAGATCCAGGAGCTCTATGCTCGCTACAACCATGCCATCGATTCCGGCAATGGCCAGGCCTGGGCCCGCTGCTTTACCGCCGATGGCACGTTCACGTCGGGCTCGGGCTCGTTTTCCGGCTCCGAGCAGCTCGCCGCCTTCGCCACCGGTTTCGCGGCGCGTGTGAAGGGTCGCCACTGGACGAACAACCTTGTCCTGGACGCCGACGGGGAAGGGGCAACGGGCACATGCTACCTCGCCCTCCTGCGCCTGACACCCGGCGAAAAGCCGCCCGCCGCTATCATGACGACGGCCGTCTACACCGACCGGCTGGCCCGGGCGGCCGAAGGCTGGCGCTTCAGCAGCCGTACCGTGACCGCAGATGCCTGATAGCGGTGGACCGGATCGCACGTGAAATCGTTCCTGCTCTCGGTCGTCATCGTCTCGTTCGTGACCCTGGTCGTCCTGGCGGTCGTGTTCCGCAACCAGGGAGCGCGGGAGACGCTCCGCTTCATGCTCAAGACGGCCTGGATCTACGTCATCGTAGTGTTCGCGCTGGGAGCGTACCGTTTATGGCAGTCGGGCCTGTAGCGGCGGTTCAACTCAGTGGCAGGTTGCGTGTCGCCAGCACTTCGCGGGCTGGCGTGCGATCGCCGGTACGGGAGATGTTGCGCGGCGCCGCCAGGATGCGCAGGTCGAAGCCGCACTCGCGGTAGAGCTCCTCGATGCGCTCGGTCGCCTGGTTCGAAAGCATCACCGGTCCGGGGTGGCGGGCAAGGAAGCGAGCGAGCCGCACCTGGTCTTCCCACGCGAAACCGTCCGCGGAATACTGTCTGAACTCCACGTCGTAGGGAGGGTCGGCGTAGACGAAATCGCCCGGCAGCAGCGGCACGGCTTCGAAATCGCCGATGGTGAAGTCCCAGCCGGCCAGGGCTCCCTGGTAGCTCCTGAAATCGCGTGTGTAGTTGATGCTTGCGTACCGTCCGAACGGCACGTTGAACTGGCCCTTGCGGTTGAAGCGGCAGAGGCCGTTGTAGCAGGTGCGGTTGAGGTAGTAGAAGAGCGCCGCCGCTTCGCGCTCACCCTCCCGGCCTTCGGCGACGAGAGCGTTGAAGCGCAGGCGCTGTTCGTAGTAGAAACCGCCGTTGTTCTCCATCGGCGCGTCGATCGTCAGGCCCCGCTGACACCATCGCAGGAAGTTGATGAGATGCGGATTCGCGTCGTTGAGGAGTGCCCGCGCGGGCTGGAGGCCGAGCGCGATGGCGAGGCCGCCAGCGAACGGCTCCACGAAGCGGCGCTGCTGGTGATTCGTCCAGAGCGGTTGCAGGTGTGGAATGAGCCAGCGCTTGCCACCCGCCCACTTCAGCGGAGGTTTGAGACCGGGCGAGCCTTGTGACATGGAGGAAAAGGATACGGCCGGTCCGGGTTGGCCGCTGGAGGCGCCGGGACCGGCCGCATTGGAGGGGACAGCGACAGGCGCTACTGGCCGCCTGCCGCTGGCTGCGTCATCAGTTCACCCATCCGCCTGCGGGCGACTGCCTGGTCTTCGCTGGCAGCGGCCGCATCGTGGCGGGCCTGCTCCTGCGCGTAGGTCATGCGGTAGAGGTTGGCGTAAATGCCGTTCTTCGCGAGCAGTTCGTCGTGAGAACCGATCTCGGCGATCTGGCCCTGGTCCAGCACCACGATGCGTGTAGCTTCGCGAATGGTGCTCAACCGGTGGGCGATGACGAAGCTCGTGCGGTCCTTCAAGAGTTCGCGCAGAGCCTTCTGGATGATGACTTCCGTCTGCGTGTCCACATAGGCCGTGGCCTCGTCAAGGACGAGGATGCGGGGCGAAGCAAGGATGGCGCGAGCGAAGCTGATCAGCTGGCGCTGGCCGACGCTGAGGTTCTGGCCGCGCTGCTGGAGGATAGTGTCGTACCCGTTCTCCAGGCGATCGATGAATTCGTTCGCGCCGACGGCGGTCGCAGCGGAGCGCACCTGTTCGTCCGTGGCGTCCGGCCGGCCATAGGCGATGTTTTCGCGCACGGTCCCGCTGAACAGGTAGGGCGTTTGCAGGACGACGCCCATGTGGCGCGTGAGCGATCTGCGTTTGATGTCGCGGATGTCGTGGCCGTCGATGCGGATGGCGCCGCCGGTGACTTCGTAGCCGCGGCTCACGAGCGAGGTGATCGTGGTCTTGCCGGCGCCGGTGTGACCAACGAACGCGATGGTTTCTCCGGGCGCCACGTGGAGGTCGACGTCGCGCAGGATCGGGACGCCTTCGACGTAGTGGAAATCGACGTGGTCGAAGTCCACGCGGCCTTCGACGTGGTCGAGCTCGAGGGCGTCTTCCTTGTCTTCGATGCGCGGCTTCGTGTCGAGCACTTCGAAGATGCGTTCGCCGCCCGCCATGGCGCGCTGGACCATCGTGTATTGAAGGACGAGGTCGCGAATCGGGTCGAAGAACCGGCCGACATAGAGCGTGAACGTCGTGAGGACGAGGAACAGGTCGGCAACGTTGACGCTGCTCGCGTTGAGCGCCCGGTAGCCGCCGAAGATGAGGACGAGCATCGTCGCCAGCGCCACGGAGAGCTCGATGACGGGCATGATCGCAGCGCTGAGCATGCCGGCCCAGACGTTCGCGCGGCGGTTTTCACGATTCAGCTGGTCGAAGCGCCGCTGGTTTTCGTCCTCGCGCGACATCGACTGGACGGCTCTCACGCCGGACACGTTCTCAGCGAGCGTGCCGTACATGGCGCTCACTTTCACGCGCACCTGTACGAAGGCGGCCTTCGCGTGCTTGGCCCACCAGGCCATGATGAGCACGAGCGGCGGCACGATGGAGAACGTCACCAGGGCCAGCTGCCAGTCGATGATGAGGAGCGTGGTGATGACCACCGCGAGACCGACGAAGTCCGCGGCGAAGGTCAGGGAACCGCTCGTGAGCAGCTCCTGCATCACCGTGACGTCGCTGGTGAGGCGGCTGATCATACGCCCGACTTCCATCTCGTCGTAGAAGCTGAGCGAGAGGCCCTGCATGTGCTCGTACATCTCGGTCCGGAGTTGCAGGAGGAGCCGGTTGCCCATCCTTGCCGTCGTGATCTGCTGGAGCCATGCGGCCAGCCAGTTCACGATCACCATGCCGATCATGATCCCGCCGAAGAGGTAAATCTGACCTTTGTTGTGCTGGACGCCGGCACGGACGATGAGCCCGATCACAAGCGGCTGCAGGAAACTTGTCAGCGCCGAGATGATCATGCAGGTGAAGGCAGTGACAACCTGCCGCTTGTATTGCTTGAGGTAGGGCATGAGACGCCGTACGACCCTGGCGTCGTAGACCTTGCCGAGCGATTCGTCGTCCCAGCCGTCGGCATTGC
>CAYYSD010000172.1:0-6350 GCA_964474285.1 uncultured Anaerolineaceae bacterium
CCCTGCAGCCCGTACTTCGGGAGGAGCGATTCGAGACTGGCACGGTGCAACGCATCCAGGTTCGTCCATGGCACTTCGCCCTTGCGAACGCGGTCCATGGACGGGCCATAGAGCGAACGCCATTCGTCGGCGAAGGCGCCCCAATCGAGGGCGACGCCCGTACTCGCCGTCACCGCCGCGCCTTCGCGAATGATGCTGCCGCGCCAATCGACAACTGTCCCAAAGACATCGAACGTGAGGGCCCGAATCTCGCTGATTTCCATGCGCGGGATAGTAGCACGGCGCATGCCGCGCGGCGGGGCCGAACGCGCTCCCCCGCCTATACTCAGGCGATGGCTGCTGACACGTTCACCTGCGGGACCTGCGGAAAAGCGTTTTCGCTGCCTCCGGCCGTCATCGCGAAGTATCCCAACTGGCAGCCCGGCGTCTGCATGGATTGCCGCCCGGCGCGCGCCCGTCCGGCCCGCACGTCTGCCCCTGCCGCGAAGCGTTCCGCCACCGCGACAATGAACCTGCCCCTCGCCGAAGTCCTCCTGCGCTACACATCCGGCCCGGCCACCGGCGTCTTCACCGACGGCTCCTGCCAGCCCAACCCCGGGCCTGGCGGCTGGGGCGCCGTCTACGTGCGGGACAACACCGTTGTCGCCCAGGATCACGGCTTCGACCCTGGCACCACGAACAATCGCATGGAGCTGTCTGCGATGATCGCCGGGCTCGAAATGATAGGGCCCGGCGACGCCGTGGATGTCTACAGCGACAGCTTGCTCGTGGTGAACACCCTCACGAAGTGGGCGAAGGGATGGGAGGCTCGCGGATGGAAGCGCAAGGAAGGCCCCGTACTGAACCTGGACCTGGTCCAACGCGCCTGGGAACTCGTGCGCGAACGGCCGCTCGCGCGCATCCAGTGGATCCGGGCGCACGATGGATCGCGCTGGAACGAATACGCCGACGCTCTCTCCACGGCCCACCTCCGCGACGAACTCTGAACTGGCTGTAACGATCGACGCCGCCAGCGAGACGAACCGTCAAGGCAAGCTTGCCCGGGGAAGAACCATGCTCGTCGAACGACTCACGTTTCGTGCCAGGTACGGCCAGGGGGACGCGCTGGTCGCGCTCTTCAAGGAGATGTCGGCCACCTTCAAAGAACAGCTCGGGGGTGGAGCGATGCGCATCTACACCGACGCGACCGGCCCCATGTTCACCATTTCGTTTGAGTCCGAGTTCGCGGACTGGGCCGCCTATGCGAAGTTCATGGCGAGCGACCAGGAGCAGTATTCGGATCCCGCGTTCCAGGACTGGTTCTCGCGAATGATGGCGTGCACGGAATCGGGTGAACGCCAGATCCTCCACATGGAAACGGTCTGAAGGGGCGCGACGCCTTGAGCGTGGCGCCCGGGGCGGCAAGTGCTTGCATCGGGCAATGGTCCCGGCATAACCTCCGGCATCCGGCGTGGCATTCCTTCGGCTGCGCCGGCGGAGGCTCGATGTCCAGCCCAATGCCGAGTCGCCCCACGACTGGCGATGCGGACCTCCTCACGCGGGCCCGCGCCCGCGATGAGAGCGCGTTCCAGGAGCTCATCGATCGCTATCACGCGTCGATGGTGCGCTTCGCCATGGCGTTTGTACGGGACAGGGAAGTGGCGGAGGACGTGGTGCAGGATACCTGGCTCGGCGCGCTGCGCGGCATCGAACGCTTCGAAGGACGCTCGTCGCTGCGCACCTGGCTGTTCGGTATCCTGACAAACATCGCCCGGACGCGGGGCGTGCGCGAAACGCGCAGCGTCCCCTTTTCTGCCCTTGCCACAGAGGACGACGACGAACCCGCCGTCGACCCGAGCCGCTTCTTCGCCAGCGGCGACCACGCCGGTGCTTGGGCCTCCATCCCGCTCGATTTCGAAGCCCTCCCGGAAGAGAGCCTGCTCTCGTCGGAGACACGGGCTCGCATCCAACGCGCTCTCGAAACACTTCCCGCGGCGCAGCGCGCAGTCATCGAGATGCGCGACATCGACGGCTGGCCTTCGGCCGACGTCTGCACCGCATTGAACATCACGGAGACAAACCAACGTGTCCTTCTTCACCGCGCTCGTTCGAAAGTTCGCCAGGCCCTCGAAACGTACCTCGGGGACGGGTGACGCGAGCGACCTCCCCGGTTTGAGCTGTCGCGAGCTCGTCGAACTCGTGACGGCCTACTTCGAAGACGCGCTGCCGCCCGCCGATCGCGCCCGGTTCGAAGCACACCTCGCCATCTGCGATGGCTGCGCGCGCTACGTCGCCCAGATGCGCCAGACCGTGCGGCTGACAGGGACACTGCGCGAGGAAGACGTGGATCGGGCCGCGCGCGAACGGTTGCTCGGGGCATTCCGGGGCTGGAAGGACTCGGGAACTGATTAGTCTGGAGGATGTGTAACGCCGCGGCCCTCTCCAAGACTACGCTCCGGCAGACCTGCCGCAGGAGAGAACGTGACCACCGCAGAACTCAACCCAGCACTCATCGAGGCCAAGGCCGGAGCGGCGTTCGGCGCGCTCATCGGCACCGTCACAGCCGGGACCATCTACCTCGGCGAGCGGCTCGGACTGTACAAAGCGATGCGCGATAAGGGTCCCCTCACCGCCGCAGAACTCGCCGCCTCCACGGGCCTCAACGAGCGTTGGCTGACCGAATGGTTGCGAGCGCAGGCCGTCGCAACGTTCATCGACTTCCGCGGCGACGGCCGCTTCGAACTCTCACCCGAGGCCGCCCTGGTGCTTGCCGATGAGGACAATCCGGCCTCGGCCATCGGCGCCTTCGCCACACTGCCGTCAATCGTGTCGCTCTATGAACGCCTCGATGAGCCGTTCCGCACGGGCATCGGTCTCACCTATGACCAGGACGGGCCCGCTGTCGCAGAGATGGTCGACCGGATGTTCGCGCCCTGGAACAAGACCGCGCTCATCAGCGAGGCGCTGCCGAAGGTTTCGGGGATGGTGGAAAAGCTCGAGGCCGGCGCGAAGGTTGCCGACGTGGGCTGCGGCGCCGGCGTTGCGATCATCTCCATGGCGAAGGCGTTCCCGAAGAGCGATTTCCACGGCTACGACAACTCGAAGTTCGCGCTCGCGCGTGCCCGGCAACACCTCGCGGATGCCGGCGTCAGTAACGTCACTTTCCACGACAGCGACAACGACCCGCTGCCGGCGAAGGCCACCTTCGATGTCGGATTGACGCTTGATTGCCTGCACGACATGGCTCGCCCGGACCTGGCCGCTGCCGCCCTTCGCCGTGCGATGAAGCCGGACGGTATCTGGTTCATCGCCGACATCGAGAGTGCCGCGAACTGGGAGGACAACTTCCAGAACCCATTGGCGCCTATGCTCTACGGCGCTTCGCTCATGCTCTGCATGTCGTCGTCCGCCTCCACTCCGGACGGTCTCGCCCTGGGCACGGCCGGCCTCCCCGAGCCGAAGATGCGCGACCTCGTCACGGCGGCCGGCTTCAGCTCGTTTGAACGCGTGCCAGACCTCGTCCACCCAATGAACGCGTACTACCAGGCCCGCCCGTAGCCCACCTCCGGACGCGCATCATTCGCCGGCCGGGCTCCAGGCCCGTGTGATGAACACGGTCCGGCGCCCGGCCAGCGTCGTACAGACCAGCGTCACGGGGTCGCCGGAAAGCGGCCCCAGCAATCTGCGGAGGTCGTCGGGCTCGATCGGGAAGGCCCGCCGGCGAATCTCGTCCGGCCGCCAGCCCCGTTGGCGCAGCCGCGCTTTGAGCCGCGAAACGGAAAACGGCATCGCCTCCAGCAGCTCGAAGCAGGGCGAGAGCGCGCTCGTTGCGGGCTCGTCGGCCGTCAGATACGCGACATGCGGGTCGAGGAGGCGCGCCCCCAGGCGATGCGCGAGCTGACGCACAAGCCCGGCGCGCGTCACGCACGAATGCGGGTCGAACAGGAACGTGCCGGCCTCGACCGTCTCAGCGGGCGCTTCCGGTTCACGCGACGTGATTTCGTCGGCGGACGGCAGGAGGACAGCGCGACGCAGCCCCGGCTCGGCGTCGCCCCCCACCCACAGCGCAGCCTCGCGCAGCACGCGGCCCACCTGGACGAACTCGGCCTCGAACGACTCCGGGATGTGGGCGTGGTCGATCCCTGGCGGCGCCTTCAGCACGCCGGCCCGCGCTTCATCGAGCAGTCGCATGCACGCGTCCCACGAGGGCGAAAAGGCCGCCGGGTCGAACCGCCGGCTGCCGCCTTCCCGCCGCGACGGATCGAGCACAAGGAAGCCGCCGTCGAGCCTGAACGGCGCGGCCCGCGCATCTCCACGCACGATCGCGGCGCCGGGCACGTTCGCCGCAGCCAGCAGAGCAGTGGCCGCATCGCGTTCGAGCCCGGCTGCGCGGACGCCTGCGGCCACGACCGGCAGGAGGTCTCCGCCAAGACCGCAGGTGAGGTCGAACGTTGTCAGGCCCTGCGCGGCGATCCGCCGGGCTCGCCGTTCGGCGATGAGCGGGTGGGTCATCATCTCCAGCCCCGGGCCCGTGAGCAGCAGCCGCGTCTCCCCCAGCTTCGCCAGGGCACGCGCGCGCAGTTCGACCTGTTCGCCGAGTGCCCCCGCCTCACCCGGGGCGAACACGCGGCGCAGGCGGTCGGCAATCGTGTGGACGGGTAGCCCCGCGAACTCGGGAGGCAGCTCCTCAAGCGCTTCACGCCCGCGCAGCGAAGTCAGAAAGCGGGCGCGCTCGGGTTCCACCGCCCGAGTGTAGCGCCATGCTGCCCGGCGGCTATGCTCGTCGCTATGGCGAACATCCTCTGCCTCGATTTCGACGACACCATCGTCATGGAGAACACCTGCGAACAGGTCGCCGAGCGCTTCATCGCCCCCGAAGTGCTGGCGGAATGGCGCGCGAACCGGCCGGCGGGGCTCTCCGTCGAACAGTCCAACGCAGCCTGCTGGGCACTGATCGACCCCTCGGTCTCGCGGGAAGAAATCGCCAGCTTCGTGCGCGAAGTGGCCATCGTTCGCGAAGGCTTCATGGAGTTGCTCGACTGGGCCCACTGGAACGGCTGGCTGGCGACCGTCGTGAGCCTCGGGCTCGATGTATATGTCGACCCGGTCCTCGATGCTCTCGGGGTCGATCGCGTGGCCCGGCACACGGCGCGCGCACGCAACGGCTATCGCTGGCAGACGCGCTACTACAGCCCGCGCGGGATCGAGCTGGAGGAGGGTTTCAAGCTTTCCTACGCAGCGGCCTTTCGCGACGCCGGGGACTTCGTCGCCTACGTCGGCGATGGCACATCGGATGTTGCCCCGGCGCGCCTGGCCTCGGCCGTGTTCGCGCGCAGCACCCTCCTGGAGTCGCTCCGCCACGAGCACCCGCGCCTCCACCCGTTCGAAAGCTTTCACGACGTGCGGCGAGTGCTGGAGCGCGATGCGGAACGCTGGGTGGCGGAACACGACCCTGAGTCCGCCCGCTGACAGCGGCCGCATCCGGTTGCGGAATCCGGCGAGGGAGTGCAGTCTGCATGGCGCACAACTTTCGAAGGCAGGAACTCCCCACATGGCAGATCCCAGAGTCAATCCCAACGGTGCACTGGCCGGGCGCGTTGCCGTCGTGACCGGCGCGAGCCGCGGCATCGGCGAAGCAATCGCCCGCCGGCTCGCGATGGAGGGCGCGAAGGTCGTCGTCTCAGCGCGCACGGTGAACGAAGGTGAGCACCCGCTGGAAGGCACGATCACACAGACGGTGAACCACATCAAGGCGGCAGGCGGCGATGCCATCGCCGTGAAGTGCGACGTTTCGAAGCCAGAAGATCGCAAAGCGCTCATTGATGCCGCCGTGGCTGCCTACGGCCCGGTCGATATCCTCGTGAACAACGCCGCCGTGACGTTCTACACGCCCATCACCCAGTTCTCAGACAAGCGTTCGAAGCTCATGTTCGAAGTCCAGGTGCACGGGCCGATGGAGCTCGCCCAGATGGTGTACGACGGGATGAAGTCGAAGGGCCGCGGGCATGTCATCTACATCTCCTCCGGCGCCGCCCGGCACCCGAAACAGCCCTACCCGACGCCGGCGCGCGGCGGCACCGTCTACGGCATGGTCAAGGCAGCCATGGAACGCTTCTCCACGGGATATGCCTCGGAGGTGTTCGAAGACAACATCGCCGTGAACGCCATTTCGCCGGGCCTCGTCGCGACGCCAGGCACGGTCCTCCACAAGCTCGTGAACGACCAGAACAAGGCAGCACAGTCGCCGATCGAAGCGATCGCGGAGGCCGTCTGCTTCATCGCCCGAAGCGAGCCGAAGGCGATCACCGGGCGCGTGGACCACATCCAGGAGTTCATGGGCGAATTCAACCTCGAACCCGTCCCGCTGATCT
>CAYYSD010000173.1:0-1983 GCA_964474285.1 uncultured Anaerolineaceae bacterium
TGTTGCTTGTCTGCCGTATCTGCTGTGGTGCCTGCTCGGCCTCGATGCCGGCTCCGCACTCGCCGGTGAACTCCGCGCCGGCGCGGCTACATCCAACATCACCCCGCCGCTGGGCATTGAGATCAACGGCGGCACCGCCCCGGTCATCGCGACCCACGTCCACGACGAACTCCACGCCCGGGCGTTGGTTCTCGACGACGGTTCGACGCGGCTGGCCTTGGTGCTCGTGGATGCCTGCCTCATCGACCGCTCCGTCTTCGATGCCGCAAAGGCGTTCATCTTTCAGAACACGGGCATTGCCTCGAATCACGTTTCCCTCGCCACCACGCACACCCACAGCGCGGGCAGCGTCACGGGCGTTCATCTGACCGAACCCGACCCGGATTATCGCGCATGGCTGCCGCGGCGCATCGCGGACGCCGTGCGCCTGGCCGTGAGCCACCTCGCGCCAGCGCGCGTGGCGTGGGGCAGCGGCTCCGTGCCACAACACGTGTTCTGTCGGCGCGTCACCGTCAGGCCCGGCGTGATCTACACCAATCTGATGGGCGCGGTCGGCGATCGCGTGAAGATGAACTGGTCGTCGCCCGAGCTCGCAGTCGACGGTGATTTCTCCAGCCCGGTCGATCCCGAGGTTTTTGTTTTGAGCGTGCAACACGCCGACGGCCGGCCGCTCTCGTTGCTCGCAAACTACTCGCTGCATTACGTCGGCGGGGTCGGCCCGGGCCACTTGAGCGCGGACTACTTTGGCGTCTTCTGCGATCGGATGAAGGAACTGCTCGGCGCTGAGAAGCAGGAGACGGCCTTCGTGGCGCTCATGAGCAACGGCACCAGTGGCGACATCAACAACAACGATTTCCGGAAGGCGCGTCCGCCGCAGAAGCCGTACGAACAAATCCGGATCGTCGCCGAGGATGTCGCGCGCGAAGTGCATCGCGTGGTGAAGTCGCTGACGTATCGCGACGACTTGAAACTGTCCGCCGCCAGCACGGAGCTGGAGATCGGCGTCCGGAGGCCGTCCCCGGCGGAACTGGAGCGCGCGCGCGGCATCGTGGGCGGACGCGACCGCCTGAAGCTTCGCACCTGGACCGAGTTCTACGCCCGCGAGCAATTGATCCTTGCCGAGTATCCCGACCGGCTGGCGCTGCCGTTGCAGGTGTTTCGCATCGGCGACCTGGCCGTGGCGCAGTGGCCGGGGGAGATCTTTGCCATCAGCGGACTCGACCTGAAGCGACGCAGCCCGGTGAAGCCGCTCTTCACGATCAGCATGGCCAACGGCTGGTATGGCTACATCCCGCCGCCCGAGGCGCACGCGGCCGGTTCCTACGAAACCTGGCGCGGCCGCACCAGTCCCCTGGCGACGAACGCGATCCCGAAGATCACGGAGGCGTTTCTGCGGCTCCTGGAGAAAACTAAATGAGTCCGCCGCGCATGCGTCTTCCCTGGTTCCTCGCCCATCCGGCCGTCCTGCTGGCCGTGCTCTTCCATCTCGTTCCGAAGGTGACGGCGGCCGGGCCAGTCGTTTTCCGCCCGCCCTACGCGCCCGGACCGGCCGACAATCCGCTCAAGGGCTTCGTCCCCTACGCTGGCCAAGGGCGGGAGTTTCCGCATTCGTTGGAGTTCAGTTATCTGTCGCTGGCCTCGATGATGACCGGCCCGACGAACTTCAACTGGGTGCCGCTGGAACGACTGCTCAACGACATCGCCTCGCGAGGTTGCCAGAGCGTCTTCCGCGTTTATATGGAATACCCGCGCAAGCCGAGCGGCGTGCCGGCGTATCTCGTGCAAGCCGGCCTGAACGTGCGGGCCTGGACCAACACCAACACCCAGCCGTTCCCGCCGGCGGTCGATCACACGCCGGATTACGAGGACCCCCGTCTTCGCGCGGCGCTCACCCACTTCATCGGAGCACTCGGCGCGCGTTACGACGGTGACCCGCGCATCGGTTTCATCTCCTTCACTGGCTCGAACACCGTCGGCACGGCG
>CAYYSD010000173.1:1993-5365 GCA_964474285.1 uncultured Anaerolineaceae bacterium
CCTGCTCGGCACCTGGGGAGAATGGCACTGTCATCCGCATTCGGAATGGTTCGCGTCCAAGGCGGTGCAGGCGGAGGTCATGGACGCCTACGAAGCTGCCTTCAAAAAGACGCGGGTTCTATTGCGCTATCCGGCGGGCGAAAACAGCAAAGCGCATGCGTCAAACGGCCAGCGGAAGTTCGGCTATCACGATGACTCCTTCGCGTGGGCCACGCTGGAGACGGGCCGCAAGAACGAGGACTGGTTCTATCTCGCGGCCCTGCGCAAAGCCGGCCCGGCCGCAATCGAGCGATGGAAGTCCGCGCCCATCGGCGGCGAGATTCGGCCCGAGCTTTGGCCGTGTCTGTGGAAAGCCCAGGGGTGCAAGGAAGGCCAGGACTTCGCGAGATGCGTGCTCGAAACCCACGCCACCTGGCTCATGGACACGAGCACTTCCAGTCCGCTCGCGCCCGACGAACGGGAGCGCGCCCTCGCGGCGGCTCGGAGTCTCGGCTACGAATTGCAGGTCGTGCAGGCGACGGCCTCGTTGACCGGGCGACGGCTGGAAGTCTCCGTGACGATCACGAATCGCGGCGTCGCGCCGTTCTACGCCGACTGGCCCGTCCAGATCTCAGCGGTTCGTTCTGAGGGCGGCGAATCGGTCGCTGAACTTCCGTTTGCCTTGAATACGTTGTCGCCCACCGCCACTGAAACCCGATCCGTTGGATTTGATCTCGCAGAGAATTCTTCTGGCGAAGTCACCCTTCTCCTCGGCATCCCCAATCCGCTCCAAGGCGGACGTCCGCTTCGCTTCGCCAACGCGGACCGTGAACCCGTCCGCCCTGGCTGGCTCACGCTCGGGAGAATCGTCCTCCCATGACACGGAACGCCATCGCCGTTGTCGTCTTATTCGCGACCGCGCTTCCTCTCGCCGCCGAGTTTCGCGTCGGCTTCGCCTCCGCCGACATCACACCGCCCGTGGGCTGGCGGCGTGCCGGGAATTACACCGAGCTCATCAGCACCGGCGTCAACGACCCGCTGATGACCAAGGCGATGGTCGTGCAGGAAGGTGCGACCACGTTTGCGTTCGTCGGCAACGATCTGTGTTCCGTGCCGCGTGACCTGACGGATCTGGCCCGCACCCGAGCCAGCCAGCGCACCGGGATTCCCGTCGCCAACATCGTCATCACTGCCACGCACACGCATGGCGGACCTGAGTATCTCGGACCGTTGCGAGAGTTCCTGCACGAGCGCGCCAAGAAGGCGAACGGGGGACGGGACCCGCACGAACCGATCGATTACCGGGCGCAACTCGTCGAGCGATGGGCGGGCGTCATCGCCGCCTCCTGGTCGAATCGTCAGCCCGCGTCGTTCGACGTGGTCATCCCAAGACTCGAAGGCGTGGCGTTCAATCGCCGCTACTGGATGAAGGACGGCTCGGTCGGCTGGATTCCGCGCAAGGGCGACACGAACATCTTTCGCCCAGCCGGCCCGGTGGACACCGACTTCCCTTTCCTGCTGGCACGGCGCGCGGGTTCGCGCGAGCCGCTGGGGTCGCTCGCCGTCTTCGCGATGCACACGGCGGTCTATGGCGGGCCGCCGTTCGGGGCGGACTTTCCCGGCCACTTGCAGACCAACCTCACGGCGGCGTTTGGCCCCCAGTTCGTTTCGATCTTTGGCGAAGGCTGCGCGGGCGACGTGAATCACCTGAACCCGTTCAACCCCGATCCGCAGCACTGGACGAACGTCTCGCCCGCCATCGGCCGCGCGATGGCGCAGGTGGCGTTGACGAATCTGCCTTACGCGAGCGCGGTGAAGCCGGGTTCGTTGGCGGTGCGCTCGGTCACGATCCGGGCGCCGGTCGCGCCCATCAGTGATGCCGAGTATGCCGGAGCGAGCCGATTGATGGAGACCCTGGACGGCAATGGCGCGTCCTTCCTCACCCTCGTGGATGCGTGGCGGAAGGTTTTCCGACGCCAGTTTTGGGAACAACACGGCGGTCAGCTCCCCCAGGAAGTGCAGGTCGTGCGGTTTGACGCCGACACCGCGCTCGTCACCTTGCCGCACGAGATTTTCACCGAACTGGGCATCGCCATCAAAGCCGCGTCGCCGTTCCGGCGCACGATGGTCGTGTCGCTGGCCAACGATCTTGATTTCTACATCCCCACGCGCCGCGCTTTCGAGGAAGGCAACTACGAGCCCACCACCTGCCCGCTGGAGCCGGGTTGTGGTGAACGCCTCGTCGCCGCGGCGGTGAAACTGTTGAACGAACTCAAGCCATGAGGAACCTCCTGACCGCGACGGGTTGCATGGCCACCATCGCATGCTTGCAAGCCGCGCCGGCTTTTCCCCTCAAGGTGAGCGAGAACCGCCGGCATCTGGTGGACCAGGGCGGCACGCCGTTCCTATACCACGCCGATACACCGTGGATGCTGTTCACCAAACTCACCGAGTCTGAGGCGACGGAATATATCAGACGCCGTCGGGAACAGGGCTTCAACACGCTCCAGGTCCAGCTCACCGGTTTTCTCGGCATGACCAATCGGGCGGGAGAACTGCCCTTCGCCGGGACGCCGCCGGAGCAGGACTTCACCCAACCGAACGAGACGTTCTTCGCGCCTGTGGAACGAGTGGTGGCCGAGGCGCGGCGGCAGGGTGTGTTGCTCGCCATCGCGCCAGCGTGGTCGGGCTGTTGCGGCGAAGGCTGGGCGGGCAAGGAGAAGGACGGCACGCTGAAGCCGCTCAATGCGAATGGAGCCGAGAGGTCGCGCGAGTTCGGTCGCTGGCTGGGGAGGCGCTACGGCAGCTTCGACAACCTGCTGTGGATTCTCGGGGGCGACAACGATCCGCACAACGCCCGCGCGGAGATTCGCGCGCTCGGCCTCGGCCTGAAGGACACCGCACCGCGCCAGCTCATCACGTATCACGCCGCCTCGACGCATTCGAGCACCGACGTCTGGCCGGCCGATGAACACTGGCTCGACGTCTCGATGGTTTATTCCTACTTCCGCGGCTTCAACAAGGCGTGGAACAAGCACCAGCCCGACATTTACGAAGTGAGCCATGCTGAGTTCGCGAAGATTCCCGTGCGCCCGTTCTTCCTCGGCGAATCCACCTACGAGGGGGAGCACGGCGACTGGGGCAGTGCGTTGCAGGCGCGCAAGCAGGCATACTGGGCGGTGCTGGGTGGCGGCTTTGGCCACGCCTACGGCTCGCCCAACTGGAACCTGCCGGCCCAATGGCGCGAAGTGCTCGAACTCCCCGGTGCGAACAGCCTGAAACATCTGCGCGCGCTCCTCGAATCGAAACCGTGGTGGAAGTTCGTGCCCGACGTGAACAACGTCGTCGCGGTCGAGGGTCGCGGCGCGTTCGCCACGAACGACTACGCCGTCA
>CAYYSD010000173.1:5375-6232 GCA_964474285.1 uncultured Anaerolineaceae bacterium
CAGTTATCTACCCTCGAAGCGTGCGTTGACCCTCGACCTCGGCAAGATTTCTGGATCGAGCCTAATTGCGTCGTGGTTCAACCCGCGCACAGGCCAGACGACGCGTGTCGGCGAGCTGGCCGGAAAGCAGCGCCACACCTTCGAGCCACCCACCGCAGGCGACTGGGTGCTGGTGCTGGAGGATGCCGCCAAAGCCGGAGCAGGGACCGCCTCACCATGAACGGAGCGCTGTTCGTCACGCTGCGGACGGCCTCTACGGTATCGCCAAAGGCGTCAGCCGTTTTTTATCACCCCCTGGGTCGAAAACACTGGCTGCGCGTGGGCGATGGGAGCGGAGGACTCAAGATCGCCGCCACGATCTCCATCGTCGAGACCTGCCGCCACCTGGATGTCCAGTTGCGCCGCTATCTGCACGGCATCCTGCCCAGGCTGGCGGATTGGCCCATCACCCGCGTCGCTGAGCGGACCCCTCCGCTCGGAAGGCCGCGTCCAAGTCCTGACGTCCCCTACCCTCCTCCTCCGCTCCGGGCATAGACGCGGATCCTGAGACGGATACTCCGCGCCGTTCTGCCGGTCTTACCCAACACGGACATCCGGCAGCCCACGCCCAAGGGCTGGAAGGAAACGTTCGCGCCCAGGAACCCCTCGCTCCCGCCCGGCGGCTGAATCTCACAGAAACTCCATCCCCCCGCCCCGCTCGCCACGTCGGCGCCACCCCCAGGGCCCAAACCCACACGGATCCGCCCGGCCGTTCGGCGGCTGCGGCCTATGCCCGACCACGCCCCAACGCCCCACCCCAGCACGAGCACATGTCCGCGGGAACCCCGGCAGCCGCCCGAACACTCGCCCCCCGCGTG
>CAYYSD010000174.1:0-6164 GCA_964474285.1 uncultured Anaerolineaceae bacterium
CGCCGCTTGCAGCGTGTCGAACACCACCGCTCCCGGGTCCGCGCCCGGCTGATGGGCCACGACCCGTACGCCCACACGGTCGCCCCAAACCTTGAGCTGGTCCGATGCCGCCGCCCGAAACGTGTCCGCCGCCCCAAGGATCACCGTCGCCCCGTCGCGCCGGAACGCGTGCGCTAGCTTGGCGATGCTGGTCGTCTTCCCGGCCCCGTTGACGCCCACAACCAGCACGATCAGCAGCGGAGGTTGTTCGGGCTGCTCCCATGCGGGCAACTCTCCGGCGGGCGCTTCCAGCAGGGCGATGAGCTCTTCGCGCAGGAGCTCGCGCACCCGCTCCGACTGCTTCACCCCCTCCTGCTTCACGCGCTGCCTCACCGAGGCCAGGATCTCCTCCGTCGTCTCCAGCCCGGTGTCGGACGAGATCAGGATCTCCTCGAGTTCGTCCCAGAGGTCATCGGTGAAGTCCGCACGCTCGAAGATGCCGCCAAGCCGGCTGAAGAAGCCGCGCTTCGTCCGTTCGAGGGCGCGTTCCGTCTGCTCGTGGACCTCCGCCGCTTCGGCCGCCGCCTCCGCTTCGACGACATCGACGTTTGCTTCGGCTTCAGGCTCGGACTGTTTGCGTCGCCAGAATCTCACCGCGCCCCCAGCGTGCGACCCCGGCTTAACGGGCCGGTGCCATCTGCCAGATGGTACGTCACCCCCGCGGTAAGAGTCAGTGAGCCCTCCGCCCTCACGCCAACCCCCCGCTGGCGCTGAGCCGGTCGAAGCACCGGTCACGCCCGAACGATCGCCGCCCCTCCCGCTCAGTTCTCCGCAACCTCCGCCAGTCGCAGCGAGAGCACCTTCGAGATGCCGTCCCGCGCCATCGACACACCATAGATGGAGTCCGCAACCTCCACCGACCGCCGGTTGTGCGTGATCATCAGGAACTGCGTGCGCTCGGCTAGCTTCGCCAGGGCATCCGTGAACCGTCCCACGTTCGCCTCGTCCAGCGCTGCATCCACCTCGTCCAGCACGCAGAACGGCGCCGGGTTCGCCGAGAGGAGCGCGAACAGGAGCGCCACCGCCGTCAACGAACGTTCGCCACCTGAAAGAAGCGTCAGCGTCTTCACCCTCTTGCCCGGCGGCTGCGCCTCCATCTCGATGCCGGACTCCGCCATGTTGTCCGGGTTTGTGAGCACCAGCGTCGCGTTGCCGCCGCCGAAAAACGCCGTGAAGTACTCCCCGAACGCCTTGTTCACGACTTCGAAAGTCGCCCCAAAGCGCGTCCGGATCTCTCCGTTCAGTTCGTCGATGACCTCCCGCAGTTGCGCTTCAGCGTCCGCGAGGTCGCGAATCTGCGTCGTCAGGAAGGTGTATCGCTCCTCGCTTTCGGCGAAATCCTCGGGCGCCTCGGCATTGATGGGCCCCAGGCGGCGAATCTGGCGGCGCACCTCTTCGATGCGCGTCCGCGTCGCGTCGAGGTCAACCGCCGCGCCTCCCTGGATGACGGGCGCCGCCCGCTGTGCTGGCTCCGAATCGCTCGCCGCCGCTTCTTCCGAAGAGACTACGCGCCCGGAACGATCCGCAGCGAGCCCTTCGCGCTCCATCTCGATTCTCAGCGAATCGATCTGCTCAACCAGTCGGGCGACCTCCGCTTCCAGGTCCAGTTTGCTGCGCTCCACGCGCAAGAGCGTGGCGTGCGCGTCGTTGTATTCATCCTGGATCGCCCGCTCGTGCGCTTCGAAGCGGTGGAGTTCGTCGCGGTCCGGCGCAGCATCATCCGTCTGCTGGGACCGTTCGAGAGCGATCGTCTCCATCTGCTTCTGCAGCTTGCTGATGCGCTCATCGATGACGTTCGCCTCGAGTTCCAGGTTGCGGGCCTGCATTCTCCGCGCCTGGACTTGCGCGCCAAGACGCTCGATCGCCTTCTCGTGCTGTTCGCGCATCGCCGCCAGCGTCTTGCGTTCCCCCTCGATGGCGGCCATGCGGCTGCTCGCCTCACTCACCGCCTGGAACGCGGCTTCGCGGCGGGTCGTGGCCGCCTCCAAATCCTGCTCGATGCTCGTGATGGCCTGTCGCCGCTCATCCCGCCGCGCCTGCAGCTGCGTCGAGGCCAGCGCCGCCTGCGTGATCTGGCGCTCCTTCGCATCGCGCTCCCGGGCGATGTCCGCCTTCCGCGCACGCACCGCGTCCATGTCGCGCCGGTGGCGATGCAGCCGGTCGCGCTCCCGTTCGATCGCTAGCCGGGCGGTGTCCACGTCGCGGCGAACGGCATCGTAGGCCGCTTCCGAATCGCGCGCGGCCCTGGTGGCGTGTTCCACCGCGCTCCGCGCCTGCTCCAGCTGCTGTTCACTCGTCGCGGTTCGCACGCGAAGCTCTTCGATGCGTTCCGGCAGCTCCTCAATCTCGCGCTGGCGCAGGAAGGGGCCCTCTTCCGAACCGCTGGCGCCGCCCGCAATCACGCCTCCCGGTTCGAGATAGGTCCCATCGAGGGTCACCACCGAGCCGAGAGACCGTCGCACCATCCGCGACGCCGTTTCCCGGTCTTCGCAGATGATTACCCGGCCAAGCAGAGTGTCCACAAGCGGCCGGTACCGGTTGTCGCACCGCACCAGCTTCGCGGCCACGCCGAGCACGCCGCGCTCCTTGTTCAGGTTCAACGGGTAGACGTGCCGCACGGATTCCAGCGAGAGGAACTGAGCGCGGCCCTGCCGCCGCCGCTGCAGCAATTCGATCGCTTTCAGAGCGTCCTCGTCGCGGTCCACGATGATCGCGTGGAGCCGGTACTCCAGGGCGGCGTTGATGGCCGCCTCCAGCCCCGCCGGTACTTTGATCTGGCGCGAAAGCAAGCCCGTCACGCCGTGCACTTCAGCCGGCTCGCCCAGGCTGCCGGGAGCAATCCCATCGATCAACGCCTGCCCCATGATGAGCACGTTCCGGGTGCCCGCGGCCACGCCGTCGTGTTCGGCTTGCACCCGCGTCAACGCCTCCAGCCGCCCTTCGAGATGGTCCAACTCGCGCAGATCGGCCGTGCGCACCTCTTCGTAGGTGCGCACTTCGTCCTGTACGCGTGCCTGCCGTTCGCGCGCCGCGATAGCCGCCGCCCGCGCCGCTTCGACACGGTCTTCGGCTGCCTCCAGCGCCAGGCGCAACTCCTTGAAGCGCCGCCCGAACCCGATCAGCTCCACCAGCACCTGCTTCCGCCGCGCGACCGATTGCACCTCTTCACGGTCCAGCTCTTCGATGCGGCGCTGAGCGGCGGCGGCGTCCGCCTCCATCCCGCCTGCCCGGCGCTCGTCCGCCTCCGCGCCGTCGCGCAATTCCTGAACCTTGCTCCGAAGCGCGGCATATTCGCGTTCCGCCTGCTCCAGCGCCTCGCGCGACTGGCGCACCCGCAGCCGTGCCGTCTCCGCCTCCTCCGTCACTTCAATGCCGCGCCTGCCTTCGTCGATATCCGTCGACGAGAGCGAAAGGCGTTCAGCTTCAAGCGACGCGATCTCCTCCTCCAATTCGCGCGAACGCGCCGCCAGCATTGCGTGGCGTTCCCGGTCGAGCGTGATCGCCTGTTCGGTGCTGGCAAAGCGCCCGTCGAGTTCGGTCTGCCGTGTGTCCCGCCGGGAAATGGCCTCCCGTCGCTTGCGGATCTCGTCGCCCAACGTCCGAATCTGTTCGCGCAACGTCTCCACACGGCGCGTCGCTTCACCGTTCTCCGCGATGCGCTGGTCGAGCTGGGCGCGGGCGCGCGCAAGCTGGTTGTGAGCTTCGCTCCACCGCTGTCCGTAGTACGCGCGTAACAGCTCGACCAGTTCGACCGTCAGCTTCTTATGTTCGCTCGCCCGCTCCGCCTGCCGCCGTAACTGCGCCAGGCGCGGCTCGATCTCTGAAATCACGATCTCGACCCGCTCGATGTTCATGCGCGTTGCCGTGAGCCGGTCCTGTGCCTCTCTCACCTTCATCCGGAACCGCTTCACGTCGGCCGCTTCGTCCAGGAAATTGCGGCGCTCGTCGGGCGACATCGTCAGCACTTCGTCGACGAGGCCCTGTCCCATGATCGTGTAGCTGTTCTGGCCCACATCCCCCTGCATCAGCAGGTCGATGACGTCGCGCAGGCGCACGCGCGATCCGTTCAACAGGTACTCGGACTCGCCGTTGCGGTACACGCGCCGGCCCACTTCCACTTCCCCGAAGTCCAACGGCAGCCAGCGGTCCTCGTTGTCCAGCGTCAGGATGACTTCTGCAAGCCCTACTGCCTTGCGTTCGACCGTCCCGGAAAAGATGACGTCTTCCTGCTTGCGTGCGCGCAGCAGTCGCGTGCTCTGTTCGCCCAGCACCCAGCGGATGGCGTCCGCAACATTGCTCTTACCCGAACCGTTCGGGCCGACCACCGCCGTGATCCCCGGTCCGTAGTCGAACACGGTACGCGTCGCAAAGCTCTTAAAGCCCTGGATGGACAGTTTTTTCAGGTACACGGCACGGCCTCCGTCTTCCCTTCCGCCACCAGCCGTTCGACGGCTTCGCGCGCGGCCTGCTGTTGAGCGGCACGCTTGCTGAGCCCGTCTCCCCGCCCGAGCACCTGCCCCGCTATCTTCACCTCGACTGTGAAGTGCCGAACGGGGCCACCCGGGCCAGTCTCCACCGTCACATATTCCGGCGGTTCGTGCCAGCGTGCCTGCACCAGGTGTTGGAGGTTCGACTTCGCGTCGAGCGTCGCTCCCTCCCGCCGCACCTGTTCGAGTTCGGGCTTGAGCGTGCGCAGGATGAAACTGCGGGCCGTGCGATAGCCGTGGGCGCGATAGACCGCGCCGAACATCGCCTCAAGCAGGCCCGCCAGGTTTTTGTCGCGAGTACGGCCGCCCGCCGCCTCCTCGCCGCGCCCCAGGACCATGTGGTCCCCCAGCCCATATCGCCGGGCCGCCGCCGCCAGCGTGCTGCCGCGGACCAGGTCGGCCCGCATCCGCGTGAGCTGCCCCTCGCCCGAATCAGGGAAAAGCGAAAAGAGCTCGTGGCCGATCACCATCCCCAGGACAGCGTCGCCAAGGAACTCCAGCCGTTCGTTCGAAGGGGCGGTGGAATCGGTCTCATTCAAATAAGAGGCGTGGGTCATGGCCTCGTTCAGCAGAGCCTCGGGCAGCGCCTTCACTCCGAGGCGTTCTGCGAGTTCCCCCAGCGCGAGCGACGCACCTGGCACCGGCTCTCCCTGTTGCATCCGCATCCCGGGGGCACGGGATAAAGAAATGCTAATGTTTCCTGATCATATGGGCCTTCACGCCTCCCCGCAAGACGTTCGCGTGCCTCCCGAAGGCACATCTAACGGCCGTGCGGGCTACAATACGCCGCGAACTGCCCGCTACCCGGAACGCTATGACAACTGCAGAAATTTCATGTTCGGTCTGTGCCGGTATCGTTGCCGCCCATACCGCTTCCCGCTGCGATTCGTGCGGCGCCATCTTCCATCTCAACCAGCGCACCGACCTCCCCGGTGAGGACTGCGGCGATGTCTGGATCGACGAGTCCCACATGGGGTTGCGCTTTCGCTGCAACATCTGCCTGCGCCCCGCCACACCCGTCGCCCTCGACGACATCCTCGACCTCGAAGAGGCCGCTGAGGAGTGCGGGATCGACGTGATCACGCTCGTGCAGGCCGCCGAGCGAGGCGATATCCCGCATCGCAAGACCCGCGGCGGCGCCTACCTCTTCGAACGCGGTGCGCTGCTCGACTACATGGGAGAACCGTCATGAGCGCGAAGGAACGCCGCGGCCGGCGGCAGCGCCACCCCGAGGCACACCCCTCGCCTGTCGCCTCCCACGAAACGCCCGCCGTCCAGCGCGCCCTGCTGCCCCTTCCCCAATGGAGGTGGCGCACGTTCCCGGTATTCTTCGCCCTCTCGTTCGGCATATTCATCGGCGTCTACCTGGGCTGGTTCGCGGGCTATATCGCCGCCGATACAGGAAATCAGACCATGACGACCGTGGTCTTCATCATCGCGGCGATCTTCCTTGGGGCCTCGCTCTCACGGCTTACCACGCGCTTCATGCTCTCGCGCAACTGGATAAAGCCCCGGCCGCGAAAGTAGCGTCACAATCTTCACGGCACACCTGCGTTGTCATCGGATTAGCGATTGACAGCCGGCTCTCGGCGTGGCAGATTCTAGCTACGGACTTAGTGTTAAACCTACACTAAGTCG
>CAYYSD010000175.1:0-6131 GCA_964474285.1 uncultured Anaerolineaceae bacterium
GACCGGGCGCTCGCCGTCGCGTTGGGAATCGATCATCGGATGCGGGACCCATGACGCTCTATCACTTTTCCGAGGAGCCGGGGATTGCGGTGTTCGAGCCGCGGGCGCCATCGTCACGGCCGGAGGTCGAACCGATGGTCTGGACCGTGGATGAGGAGCGGGCGTGGACCTACCTGTTTCCGCGTGATTGCCCAAGGGTGCTGCTCTGGAAGAACGATCGAACGAAGGATGAGGACTGGGTCCGGTGGGCAGGTCCCAACATCACGGGACGGGTGGCGTGTATCGAGCACGGGTGGTTGGAGACCGTCCGGTCGACGACGGTGTACCGTTACAGCTTCGCCGCGGAGACGTTTGGGCCGCTGAGTGACGAAGACCCGTGGATGATGGTTTCGCGTCAAACGGTACGGCCGGAACGTGTGGAGGCGATTGGGGACCTCATCGCGGCGATGGCGGAGGCGGACGTTGAGCTGCGGGTGATGCCGGATCTGCGTCCCCTGAGGGGGGCGTGGGAGAGCACGGTGCACTTCTCCGGCATCCGGCTGCGGAACGCGAAAGGCTGGGCTCTCTGACTTACGAGGTGACGACTGAGGTCATAGCCGGAGCGCTGAGAGGGGAGATGGAGGCGCCAGTCGGATTCGATCCGGCGGTGGAGCTTTTGCAGAGCTCTGCCTTACCACTTGGCCATGGCGCCCCGAAGAACTATTGCTGATGGTGCCCAGGGTGAGATTTGAACTCACACGCCCAAAAGAGCACTGCCCCCTCAAGACAGCGTGTCTGCCGTTCCACCACCTGGGCACAGGTGACCATGCTACGTGGACGCCCATCGTTGCGGCAAGCCGCGCGAGGGATAACGGGCGCCTGCGTTCGCTGCGAGCGAAACCTGGCAGGGGCGGCAGGACTCGAACCCGCGACCGGTGGATTTGGAGGCCACTGCTCTACCAACTGAGCTACACCCCTGCGTAGCCAGATCATCTTAGCAAAGCGCGGGGAATGGGGAATGTGGCTACGGATAGGCGGTGGAGCGGGGCCTCAGATGACGGTGGCGGTTGAGCCGCGAACAGGGTCTTTCGTGATCTCAATGCGCTGGTTGAAGCGCTCTTTCATCTCGTCGATGTGCGTCACGACGAGCACCAGCCGGAAGTCGTCGCGGATGGTGTAGATCGCTTCCATGAGGCGGTCGATCCCTTCAGAGTCCTGGCTGCCGAAGCCTTCATCGATGATGAGGGTGGGCAGGGCGGCGCCAGCGCGCGCGGCGAGGAGCCTGGCGAGGCCGATGCGGATGGCAAAGTCGACGCGGAAGCGCTCGCCTCCGCTGTACATCTCATAGGGCCTCATCCCGAGGTCGTCGCTGATGATGATGTCGAGCGTCTCGATCACGCCGCCGTCCTTCTTGGGGCGTTGCGTGGTGAAGGCGACCTGGATTCTCCCGCCCGTCATGCGATCGAGCATCGCGTTTGCGTCGCGCTGGAGGTCGGGGAGCGCTTGGTCCATGAGCAGGGCTTGCACGCCGGAGGGGCCGAACGCCTCCGTCAGCGAGGTGAAGACGTCGACCTCCTCGGTCAGCGTGCGCTCGGTGTCCCGGTTCGCTTCGAGTTTCGCGTTGAGTGCCGTCAGGCGGGTGCGTTCGGATTCGAGCGCACCCAGGTTGTGCGCGAGCTCTTCGAGGAGGCGGCGCTGATCGCTGAGCACGCGCGTGATTTCGGCAAGCCGTGGCCCGACATCCTCGATAGCGTCGACAGCAGCGCGGGCTGCCTCAAGTGCGGCGATGGCTTCCTCTGACTGCGCGACGGCTGCCATCTGCGCTGTTTCGGCGTCGGTCAGCTGTTCCTGGAGCGCCGCGGCGCGTTCGCGCACCTGGCCAAGCGTCATGAAGCGTCCGGCAGCGCCGGCGAGTCCCCTGACGGCTTCGGAAACGGCACGGTGCGCGGCTTCGTCATAGCCGATTTCGATGAGGCGGGATGATGCAGCTTCAGCGAGGGCCCGTGCTTCGACCGCATAGCTCTGCGCCTCCAGCGTGGCGACCAACTCATCGAGGCGGGCCTGTATGCCCGGCAGGAGCTTTTCGTTTTCGAGTGCCACGGAGAGCAGGCTGTTGACTTCGCGGCTCTCCGTGGCCAGCGCGGCATCGCGCGAGGCGGCCGATTTGCGAATCTCAGCGGCGCGTTCCGCGGCCGCCGCTGCCTGTTCTCGGGCCGCCACGGCGCGGGCGTTTGCTTTGCGCCAGTCGTCACCGAGCGCCTTGCGTTCGGCGGCATTCTCGTCGAGGACGCGCTTCGCATCCGCCGGTGAGAGGCGCTGGGTGCAGATCGGGCACACGGGCGAGTCGCCCAGCATGAGGGCATGCTCCTTGAGCCTGGTCGCCCGTTCCATCGCGGCCTGCGCCTGGGCGGTGGCCTGCGCCTCCACGCGTCCGCAGTCCGACGCTTCCCCCTCCAGCCGCAGTGCCTCGGCCAGGTCCGCTTCGAGCGCCTTTGCCTGAGCCGCAAGCGCGAGTTCCCGCTGGCGGAGTTCCGGAAGGCGCGCCAGGCGCGGTTGAATTGTGGCGATCTGTTCCCGCAGGAGATCCTGCTCGGATTCGAGCCGGACCTTCTCCTGGTCGATGGTGGACCGCGCGGTGTTGAGCTCTTCGCGGCACGCTGCCGACTGCCGGAGGCGGTCGTTCCACTGGCTCTCCTGGTGCTGAAGATCCTGCAGACGTTGGTATTCGGCTTCGATGGCCGGTGCATGGCAGAGCGTTTCGGATGCCTCGGTGAGCGCGCGCGAGAGGTCGGCGACGCGGTTGCGCGTCGTCACGACGGCCACCTGGGCCGCAGCCGCACGGGAGGTGGCGCCTTCGAGTTCGCGTTTGCGGGCCGCGAATTCGCCGGCAGCCTGCTGGGCTTCGCCCTGCTCCTTCGCAAGCTCTTCGATCCTGGCTTCAAGGACTGCGCGTTCGCTGGAGGCAGTGGTCACGGCTGCCGCGATCGCCGGGAGGCGTTCGACTTCCGTTGCGTCGCTTTCGTTCGTGCGTCGGGTGATCTCAAGCGTTCGCTGGGAATCTCCCCTTCGGCGACGGGCTTCGTCGGCGTATTCCTGGTAGCGCTCGAGACCGAGGATCGTGCGGAAAATCTCCTTGCGTTCGCTCGGACCCTGGCGAGTGAACTGGTCGGAGCGGCCCTGGGCGAGGAAGGCACTGTTGCAGAAGGTGTCGTAGTCCATCCGCAGGAGCCGGTTGATTTCCAGTTGGGTTTCGCGTGCGACCCCTCCCGTGCGGGTGGTGCGCTGGCCGTCTTCCCGGAGCTGATAGAGCGTCACGGAACTGGACTTCGATCGAGTGCGTTTCCGCAGCACGACAAAGGTATCGTTGTTCACCAGGAACTCGAACTCGGCGAGCATCTCGTCGGCGCCCTGGTAGATCGCGTCATCGAGGACCTTGCCGCGAGCCTGTCCCCAGAGCGCCCAGGTGATGCCGTCGAGGAGTGCTGACTTCCCTTCGCCGTTCTTGCCGCTGAGCACGGCCAGGTGCAGGCCCGTGAAGTCGACGGTGCATTCGCGATAGGAGAGGAAGTTCCGAAGGTGGATGCGGCGCGGGATCACCTGGCGCCTCCGTTAGCTGGCATGGGCGGCCTCCACCTCATTCACCAGCTCCGCTGCCGCCGCGAGAAGCCGGGATTTGCGCGCGTCGTCGACATTCTTGAGCTTGAAGTAGGTGTCCAGGCTTTCCAGGGGCGACGACGCGTCCGGCTGCACGCCCGCCGGGAGGAGTGTGCGCTGGTCGCCGGGGAGAATGGGCCGGATGCCCTGCACGAAGTGTGCCCCGTCCAGGGCACGGCGCACTTCCGGGATGCGGAAGTCGCGGAGCTGATCGTGGGTGAGGTGCACGTTCACCCGAACGATGGCGTCTGTTACACCTTCACGTTCGATCGCGCGGCAGACATCGACGGTCGGGTCATCCGACTTCGGTGTGACCTCGACCGTGACGAAGCGGCGTTGGGGGACCAGTTCGAGCCGGGGGAGCCCGCTGCCCCCCACGCGATAACCGCGCCGCGCGCCGGGGTCGATATCGAACACCATAAAGCCCTTGGGCTGGTCTTCCTCGCCGAAATCGACGGCCTGCATCGAACCGGAGTACCAGGCGGGTGTGTGCATGCCGAGATCCGTGTTCCGGTGGTGGTGGCCCAGGGCGATGTAGTCGAACGAACCCTCCTGGAGCGCGCTGCGCATGATCGTCGGCGCATTGCCCACGGTCATCCACTGCTCGCTGCCGCGATTCTCGGGGTTGAGGAACTCGAGGATGGAGACGTGGCAGGTGAGAAGGGCGGGGATGTCGCGGTCGAGGGCAGCGGTCTGCGCTTCGATGAGCGCGCCGAGCTTTTTCTCCACTTCCGCCTGCACCTGGTCGATGGACATGTCGGCGATGGAGTCGTCGTTGGCGATGAGGCGGGATTCGCGGGGCCAGGGCAAACATGACACCTGCAGCGGTCCAGAGCGAGTAGCGATGATCTGCGGGGCGAAGTTCCTCCCGGCGAACCAGCTCTCATCCCCGATGTACACGTTCGGCACCTGCAGCGTGCGATAGATCTCCTGGACGTGGGCGCGGCCTTCGGCGTTGGGAAGGTCGTGGTTGCCGACCAACAGGAACACCGGGATGTTGGCCTCGCCCAGGCGCCGGATGCGTGCCGCGAATTCGCGCTGCTGCGTCTGGGATGGTTCGCGCGACTTGTACGCGTCGCCGGCGAAGATGACCGCTTCGACGCCCTCCCCAATCGCGTATTCGACAAGGTGGTCGAACGCATCGAGGAAATCCTGCATGCGCGTTGTCCACGGCTTCCCGGCGAGGGGACGGCCGTACGTCTCGTAGCCGATGTGCAGATCGGCGAAATGGATAACTCGCATGAGCCTATCCTACCCGTTTTCGCGCCCTGCATGGAGTATTGCGGGCGATGGCGACAAGAAGTGTCGCCTGGTCAGGACAGGTATTGCGTGAGCTGGCCGGCGTGGTCGATACAGTGAACGCGGAGGAAGAGGAGCCATTCGCGCCAGTTGAGCTGGCCAAAGAACGGGTGCTCCCAGCGAATCTCCAGGTATGCCGACGGCTCGGCTTCGCGCACGTGCGCGTAGAGCGAATCGAGGGTCTCCGCGTTGAGCGTCAGCAGCTCTTCGATTCCGGTTGGCAGGGCAGGCGCGTCCCCGGGCGGAGGAAGCTCGCCACTGAGGGCGACATAAAGAATCTGCTGCGCGCAGGTGCGGTTCCAGGAGACGATGTGCTGGAGTGTGTCGATGGCGGTCCACCGTTCGCCGTCTTCACCTTCGCCAGGTACATCGAGGTTGGCGGCCGGCACGGCCCGCACCGCTTCTTCAAGCCGGGCGCGCCCCTGTTCGACGCGTTCGATCAGTTCTTCAACGGAGCGCTTTGCGGCCTGGTCAACCAGGTATTCGCGCACCGGGGCGAGTTGCTGGGCGCTGTACGGCGTGGTCGGGGTACCGGGCATCCGATGGTATCTCCAAGAAACGATTACCGAGGGTACCATACAGGGGAAAGGGATCGGTTCACCAATCCCGGGGGCTAGCTCTCTTCGCGCGCGATACCGGCGTACCCGAGGAACTCGTCCTCCCACTGGAGCACCAGGCGGATCACGCCAGGGTCGATGGGGTTCGGGTTACCGCCGATGCCGCGCAGCTTGAATTCGTCGTCGACGACCTGCGCGATCGAGTCGATGTCCTTGACGTGCACACCGAGTTCGCGTTCGGTCTGCAGGATGAGATCCACCACTTCGCCGGCGAGGTAGAAACCGTCGTCCTGGAGCTGTTCCCAGATCCATTCCGCGCATTCGTCGAAGAGTGGGCCGCTCAGCCGTCCGTTGTGAGTGAAAGAGTCCATAGCGTGATCAAAGCGTAAGGGCGGGGCGCGCAGCGCACCAACGGCAAATCAGCCTTCGGCCCGACCCGGCGCGCGAATTCCCGCGGGCTGCAGGCCGATGACGCGCGAGGCTACGAATCCGACCGAGACGATGGCCGCGCAGCAGCAGCCGAGGAGCCCGATGGTGGGCCGTTCGCCGATGGCATCTGCCAGCGTTCCGACGGGGAACGCGACCATCGAGTTCACGCCGAAGGCCATCATGGTGACGGCCATGACGCGCCCAAAGTATTCG
>CAYYSD010000176.1:0-6044 GCA_964474285.1 uncultured Anaerolineaceae bacterium
CGGACGCGCGGCACGGCGACCGCGAGGGCCGCGAGCACGGTCCAGCATTCGGCGGTAGGGCCGCTCGTGTCCGCCTGGTTGGGCATGAAGTGGTCGGCGAACCAGACGCCGTCCCAGCCGCTGGCTTCGGCGTGTCGTGCGAGGGCGAGAGTGTCGTTCCAGGAATTTCCGGCGCCGGGCCAGATGCTGAAGCGCATAGGGGTCCTCCAGGTGGTTGGGGAATCTCGGCAGACGGTAGAGCAACGGCAATGGTTCGTCCACGGCCGGGCAATGGGGAAACGGGAACTTCACCATGCAACTACCGGCAATGTACGGCTGCCCGAAATGGAGTAGAATCGCGCGCATCAGTAATCAGTTGAGGTAGAAGATGCGTTTCACCGATACCCCGGAACTTGCGTCGTGGCGGTCGACCGTCAAGGAATTTGTGAAGCAGAACTGGTCGGGAGATGGCGAGGAGCCGTCCGAGGCGGGCGACATCGCCCAGCCGACCGCGGCCGACCGTGACCGCATGGCCGCCCGCGAGGCGAAGACGCAGAAGTGGCTCGATAAGCTCGCCGAGAATGGCTGGATCGCTGCTGCGTGGCCGAAGAAGTACGGCGGCGCGGATATGTCGGTGCTCGAGCAGTTCGTCCTGAACCAGGAACTCCACGAAGTTGGCGCGCCGACAAGCCGCCAGATGCTCAATCTCGTCGGGCCGACGATCATGCTCCACGGCACGGAAGAGCAGAAGGCGGAGCACCTCCCGCCGATGCTCCGCGGCGAAGTGAACTGGTGCCAGGGCTTTAGCGAGCCGGGTTCCGGTTCGGACCTCGCATCGCTCCAGACCCGTGCCGTCCGCGATGGCGATGACTACGTGGTCAACGGTCAGAAAATCTGGACCTCGGGCGCCCACCGCGCGCACTGGATGTTCATTCTCACCCGCACAGACCCAGACGCCCCGAAGCACCGCGGCATCAGCTACCTCCTGCTCGATATGAAGCAGCCGGGCGTGCAGGTTCGCCCCCTTATCAACATGGCCGATGGCCACGTCTTCAACGAAGTCTTCTTCGAAGACGTGCGCGTCCCGGTCCGCAACCGCATCGGCGAAGAGAACCGCGGCTGGTATGTGGGCACCACGACGCTCGACTTCGAGCGCTCGAACATCGCTCGCGCGATCACGGCGCGCCACAACGTTGAGCGCCTGACGAAGTACCTCAAAGCACGATCCAGCGCTTCCGCCCCGGTGTCGGCCGCCTACCGCAACGAAGTGGCGGACCGTGCCATCGAGACGGCGATCTGCGAACTGCTTTCGTTCGTTGTCATCAGCATCCAGGCCAAGGGCGGCGTGCCGAACATGGAAGCCTCAATGTGCAAGATGTATGGCTCGGAGCTTTCACAGCGCATCGCCTACACGTCAATGCACGTGACGGGCATGAAGGGTCAACTCCGCCGCCCGGTCGGGATGGAAAGCGAAGCCGGGCTGATGTCGGCCATGAGCTACATGAGCACGGTCCCGGCGACCATCGCCGCTGGCTCAAGCGAGATTCAGCGCAACATCATCGCGACGCGCGGCCTCGGTCTCCCGCGCGGCTAGGTACATTCGGCGATACGCAAGAAGGCCGGCACGAAAGTGCCGGCCTTCTGTTTTTCCCCGGGCGAAGGGGACGTGGGTTACTGCCTGGACATCTCGATGCAGCACCAATCGCGTTCGTGGCGGACATCCGTGAGTTCGAAGCCCTGTTCGCGCATCGCCGCGATGACTGCGTCCGCGTCGACCGACAGGATGCCGCTGAGGATGAGGCGCCCTCCCGGGTTCACCACCACTCCGAACGCCGGGGCGAGGCCGGTGTTCGCCGCGGTGCTGATGTTCGAGACGGCCAGGTCGTAGCGGCCCGGGTGGTCGGGCGTGAGCGTGCCGGCCGAGACGCTGACCTCGGCGCCGATGCCGTTCGCGTCGCAGTTCTGGCGCGCGATTTCGGCGGCCACGCGGTCAATATCGATGGCGGTTACCGGCCCTGAGCCCAGGAGCACTGCCGCGATCGAGAGCACGCCCGAGCCGGTGCCAACGTCGAGCACCGTCATCCCCGGAGTGATGTACTTCTCGAGGGCCGTGAGGCAGAGGCGCGTGGTCTCGTGGTGGCCGGTGCCGAAGGCCTGCCCGGGGTCGAGGCGAATCGCGAGCTGGCCCGGTGCAGGCTCGTGTTCGATCCAGGTCGGCACGATGATGACGCGTCCGCCCGTATCGACGACTCCAAAAAACTGCCGCCAGCTCACCGCCCAATCCTCTTCGTAGAGCGGCTTCGCGGTCAGTTCGACGGATGGGAACTGTTGCATGGCACGGCGCAGGTCCTCAGTGAGGATGGCGCCGAGTTCGCTCGCGGGTACGTAACAGCGGATGAGCACAGGCTCGTTCGCGCGCACACGGAAGCCCATCTCCGGCCCGAGGATGTCCACGGGCTCTTCGATCGAAAGGCCGCCGGGAGCCGTCTCGGACATGACCGCGGAGACAGCATCGACATCGGACGGGGGCGTTTTGGCGGTGATCTCGTACCAGAGCAAGGGCGAGCCGCTCACCCGGCCACGGCGTCGCGGATGCGTTCGAAGAAGCCCTTGCTGCGCCTGGGCAAGATGGGCGTGCCCATGGTCTCGGCAAGGCGCGTGAGGAGTTCGCGCTGCTCGTCTGTGAGCTCTTCGGGGACGACCACGGTGACGCGGACGACCATATCGCCGCGACCCGTGGAACGCAGATGCGGGACGCCCTTGCCGCGAATCATGAAGTCCTCGCCGCTTTGCGTGCCCGGAGGTACTTCGAACTCCATCTCGCCGTCGAGCGTGGGGATGGTGACTTTCGCGCCGAGCGTCGCCTGGGCAATGTTCACGGGGAGGTCGAGGACGATGTGGTCTTCGATGCGTTCGAAGCGCTCGTGGGCGGCCACGGAGAGGACGACGTAGAGGTTGCCCGCCTCGCCGCCGCGCGTTCCGGCTTCGCCTTCGCCGGTGAGGCGGATCTGGGCGCCTTCGTCGACGCCCGCGGGCACTTTGACGCTGATCCTGCGCGTCGCCTTCGTCCGGCCGGACCCGCGGCAGGTGGCGCACGGGTTTTCGATGATGCGGCCCTCGCCCTGGCAGCGTCCGCAGGCCGTCACGTTGACGAACTGACCGAAGATGCTCTGCTGCGCGCGACGGATTTCGCCCTGGCCGTTGCATTCCGGGCAGGTAGTGAGTTCGCTGCCGGCCGCCGCGCCCTTTCCACCGCACTCGGCGCACCGTTCGAGCCGCTGGAACTCGATGTCCTTGTCTGTGCCGAAGACCGCCTCTTCGAATGTCAGTCGCAGGTTGTAGCGCAGGTCGGCGCCGCGGGCGGGTCCGCGCCTCCGCCCGGCGCCGCGTCCGCCGCGGCCGTTGCCGCCAAAGAACGCGTCGAAGATGTCGCCGAAGCCGTCGAAGTGGGTGAAGCCTTCGAAGCCCTGCGGCCCGGCGCCGGTTGCGCCATCCACCGCAGCGTGTCCGAACCGGTCATAGGCTGAGCGCTTCTCGGGGTCGGAAAGCACCTCGTAGGCGCGGTTCACTTCTTTGAAACGGTCGGCCGCATCGGGCGCGGAATTCCGGTCGGGATGGAACTCCATCGCCTTCGCACGGAACGCCTTTTTCAGGTCGTTCGCATTGACGGTGCGCTCGACGCCGAGCACTTCGTAGAGGTCACGTTGTCCTGCGGGCATTGCAGTTAGCAGTGTAGCAAACAGAGTGCTAATTGCGTCGAACCCCCACGTCAAGACTCGGGCAGTTCCCCGCTCTGCCAGAAGGGTGGCGGGCGCTAGCCTGTTCGGAATGACTCTGGAACGGCCCACCGAACACCAGCGACAACCGGCCGGCCCGTGGGCCTGGGGGCGGAGGCGCTGGGTGGCTATCCTGGCTGCGGGCGCGATCGGGTGCTGGCTCCTGGTGCTCGGGGTGGGCGCACTTTCCATCCGCTTGAGCTGGCCGCACGTGGAAGCCGCGGGCCACCCCGAGTTCGGGTTCAACTTCAGCTGCAACTACGCGGAGTTCCTTTTGCTCGAAGACCCGGCGCTGGGAGAGGCCGGGTACGTTTCCGACTCCAGGCCCGGCCGCGCCGAGTGGTGTGCGGACACGCTGGCGACGCTCATCGAAGGCACCGGCGCAAAGCACGTTCGCCTCTCGGTCGAGTGGTCGGAAGTGGAGCCGGAGGAGGGCCACTATGACTTCAGCGTGATCGATGCCCAGCTGCGGGCGGCGGAAGGGCTGGCGGCGCGGGTGCTGCTGACCGTGGGGATCAAGGCGCAGCGCCACCCGGAGTTCTACATACCTTCGTGGCTCACGAGCCGTGTGACCTTCGAACCAGGCGAACGCGTCTCTGACAACCCCGAGGTGGGTCCGCGGGCGCTCCGGATGATCGAGGCGGTGGTTGCGCACGTCGCGGACTCGCCAGCGATCGAGGCGTGGGGCGCAGACAACGAGCCGTACGTCGAATCCGGCCGTGCGGAAGGCTGGGCGATCAGCCCCGCGTTCGTGCGCATGGAGATCGAGGCAATCAAGTCAGCTGACCCGCTCCAGCGGCCGGTGAGCATCAACCACGGCCAGCATTTCGTGTTCGACCGGCGCTGGCAGTGGGCGCTCAAAGACGCCGATGTGCTTGCGGCGAGCATCTATCCTTTCCGCAACGACAGCCTGTTCAGGCGTCCGATCGTGCTGCCCATCCTCGAGATCGGTCCGCTCGGGCCGAACTACGCGCACCAGGGCCGGGAGGCGCGGGAGCGCGGCAAGGACTTCTGGATCACGGAGATGCAGGCCGAGCCATGGGCCGAGGACGATCCGCGGCTTTATGGGCCGCACAACCCCGCGCGGAATCTCGACATCGACCGCTTCGAACGCAGCATCGGCTATGCTCGTAAGACGGGGGCGTCGCGCATCTACCTCTGGGGGGCGGAGTGGTGGCTCTACCAGAAGGTGAAGCACGGCGACGAGAGCTGGTGGGTGACGGCAACGGCTGCCATCAGCCGGAGTGAGTAGCAACGGAACAGCGTCGGCGCGACGTTATCAGCGGCCGGCGGCGAAGGAGCCAACGTCCTCCCAGACGAGCTTCGCCCCGGAGTGGCCGGCAACCAGCATCATCACGGTGGCGGCGATGCCAATTACGCCCGCGAGCCCGTAGCTGGCGAGGGGGGCCCATGCCGGCAGCTTCTTGCGCGGCCACGAAAGAGCAACCGACGTGTAGGCGATCACCGCGACGGCGAAGAGGACCGACCAGAGCCGTGCGGACTCGCCCTGCTCCGGGTGATCTCCAAAACGCGCGTCTGACCCGGCGGCGCGGGCCGCATCCTTCACGGCGTCCTCAAGCGGTTCGCCGGTGCCCGCTGCGAGGATTGCGGCGAACGCGCCGGCGAGGGCTATGAGCAGGACGGGTATCGCGAACTGACGGCGCCAGGAAGGTCTCCATCCTGTCGCGAGGAGTGCGAGGACAGCGCCCGGCACGAGCACCACGGCGGCGTGCACGATGAGCGGATGGGCAGGCAGCCCGAACAGCGATTCAATCTCCATGAGGCATCCTTGAAGGCGAGTAGCTACAGGTTCGCATGGCGGCGTGGGCTCGGGACAGGGCCCTGGGGGCTGTTCGCGCGAGGCCGGTTGGGGTACAGAAATCGGGCGAGGCTACGGCCGGTCAATCGGCCGCGACACCCGGGCCGCGGGCAGGGTACGCTAGCCGCACATCGAGGGGGACCACCGCATGGAAGACCCGAAGCCAGAATCCATCAAGAAGATGTGGAACTACGCGGAGAAATTCGCTGAGAAGTCCGGCACGCACCTCCACCCGGATCGCTTTATCACCGAGGGTGTTGTCCTGGGATTGGCGGCAAACATCGACCAGTACGGGCGGCCGATCTGCCCGTGCAACTTCTACCCGTCAAAGGCGGAAGATGGCACCTGGCCGGAGGGGCTCTACCTCCCTCGCGACGAGGAAGCGAAGCGACGCACCTGGATCTGTGCCTGCGATGAGATGCAGATCTACAAGTACTGCCACTGCCTGCTGTTCGTGAATGAAGAGGGCC
>CAYYSD010000177.1:0-5999 GCA_964474285.1 uncultured Anaerolineaceae bacterium
AGCCTGCGCCAGGCCGCTCCCAGCCCGGAGATATCCCGCCGGGCCGCGCTGGCCTCGACCAGCTGGCACACTTCTCGGAACCCCAGGCGATTGTAGGCGGAGACAGCGGGCCGGTTGTTCGGGTCAACCGTGAGCACGACGTGGTCACAGAACTGGAGCAATTCGGCGGTCACGGCACTCGTCGCGGCCGTGGCGTAGCCCCGGCCACGGTGGGCCGGGTGTGTGAACACGTTGCCCACGACGGCCACTCCCTCTTGCCGCGAAACCACGTGCGTGCCCGCCACCGCGACCAGCCGCCCCTCGACGATGACTCCCCAATACACGCCGCTGTCGATGTGCTCGGGGATGTAGTAGCTTGGGCCGCCCTCGGTCGCGTACAGGGCGTTCACCTTGCGAATATCCAGTCCCGAGAGCCGCGCAACGGGCACAGTCTTCGCAGGCGCGAATGCGTCGCGCGTCACGCCCATCCGGATCATGGGCTGCTGGCTCGCCAGGCGGTAGAGCGACTTGAGTGCAGCGAGGTGCTGCGGCTGGCAGGTCGCGTAGGTATGCGAAGGCCCGGGGTGCACGGAAAGGATTGCTGCGACGGCGTCCGGGTCACCCATCACAAACGTCGCCTCGCCCAGTCCGCCCCGGCTGTGGAGCACCACTCCCATCCCGGTGTCGCCGATCGCCTGGAACCAGCGGGTTCGTTCCACCAGCCCCGGCTCGAGTTGGCCGAGGGCGTAGGCCGTGTACTCGATGCGCGGCCGCAAGATTTCGCGGACGCGGTCGACGTCGGTCAGGCGCTTCACGACGAAGTCCAGCCTCCTCGTCGCCGCCGCCTGCCACCGAACGTCGCGCTCGGCCATCAGAGCGTCTCGGCTTCGATATGCGTGAGTTCGACGAACTGCCGGTAGCGGTGTTCCACCTGGTCGCGGCCGAGATTCAATAGCGGCGCGGGCCCGAAACCCTCCACCTGGAACGAAGCCACCGTCGAACCGTAGATGACCGCGCGGCGCATGGTGTGAAGATCGATGCGTGGCTGCGAATCGAGGTACCCCATCAACGCGCCCGCGAAGGCGTCGCCCGCGCCCGTGGGGTCGATCACGTCCTCCAGCGGAAACCCGGGCGCAACGAAGTAGTCGTCGTTGCTCGCAAAAGTCGCGCCATACTCGCCAAGTTTCACCAGGACGCCGCGCGCACCGTTCGAAAGCAGGCGCCGGGCAGACTTCGCGATACTTGGCGTGCCCGCCAGCTCACGCACTTCGCTTTCGTTGATGCAGACGAGGTCCGCCACGTTGAACGTCTTGTGGAGCTCGTCCGGGGCGCTATCGATGAAGTACTTGATCGTGTCCACCATCGTCACGCGCGGGTCGTCCAGCGCCTGGATGATGCGGCGTTGGAGCACGGGATCGGCCGCGGCCAGGAAGGCCGTCCCGGAGAGCTCCCAGCCCGCCGGCAGCACCGGGTCCCACGTTGCGTTCACCCCGAGCTCGGTGTAGAGCGTGTCGCGCGTATTCATGTCGTAGTGATAGCGGCCGCCCCAGCGGCTCGTCATACCGGGCACCGTCGTCAGCCCCGCGAGGTCGATCCGGGGCCGCTCCAGCCTCACACGCTCGGAGTCAGGGAAGTCATCACCAATGACAGCGAGAAGGCGGACGTCGGTGAACAGCGACGCAGCAAGGGCGGCCGCCGTAGCCGAGCCCCCCAACGCGCCTTCGACTCGCCCAAACGGCGTCTCGATCTCGTCGAGGGCAACCCAACCGGCTACCAACAGGCTCATGAGGTTGCTCCCTCGCCAAGACGGCGTGCAAGGATCGGCGCGAGGCGGTGGCGCACGTCCGGGGTGAGGTGATCGGGCGGCGTCACCAGCGCTGCATCGAGCGTCGTCCCACAGGTGCAGCTGCGGCTCGCCGGGAGCCCTTCCACGAGCCGTTCGACGGTCGCGCGGCTGGCTTCGACGTTCCTCGCCAGCACCTCGAAGACGGTGCTCGCGGTCACGCTCTCATGGCTGGCGTGCCAGGAGTCGTAATCAGTGGGCGTGGCGATGATGGCGTAACAAATCTCCGCTTCGCGAGCGAGCTTCGCCTCGGGCAGGGCCGTCATGCCCACGACGCTCGCGTTCCACGCGCGGTAGAGTTCGCTCTCTGCACGGGTCCCGAAGGCCGGCCCTTCGATGACCACGTACGAGCCCCCGTTGTGCACCACGCCCCCTTGCCGAGCCGCGTCCAGCACCGACTCGCGCAGTTCGCCGCAGAATGGTTCGGCCATGGGAACGTGCGCAACGACGCCTTGGCCGAAGAACGTCGCCGGCCGCGTACCGTTCGTCCGATCGATGAGCTGGTCGGGGACCACGGGTTCCCCCGGCGGGTAGTCCGCCCGCAGGCTGCCCACCGCCGATACAGCCACCACCCGCTGAACGGCGAGGGACTTCAACGCCCAGAAGTTGGCGCGCTGGGGAATCTCCCCCGGGAGGAGCGAGTGATGGCGCCCGTGGCGCGCGAGAAACGCCACCCGGCGACCGCACAGTGTGCCCACGCGAAGCGCATCGCTTGGCGGGCCGAACGGGGTATCCACCGCGATCTCCTCGACATCAGTGAGCCCGGGCATCGCGTAGAAGCCAGAACCGCCAAGGATCGCGAGGTCGATGGTCTGCGCCACGGAAACCCCTGGTGTGGTTGGGTTACGTCAGTGTAGCGGGATTCGTAGGCGAGAGCGCGGCCAACTCTCGCTCGAACGGCGTTCGAGCGATGCCCGCCTCCGTGATGATGCCGGCGATGAGGTCCGCGGGCGTTACGTCGAACGCGGGGTTGAACGCGGCCGCCGCCGCCACGGTCCATCGCCACCCGTCGAACCCACCGACTTCCTCCGCCGCGCGGTATTCGATTGGGATCGCGCCGCCATCGGGACAGACGAGGTCCAGCGTGCTCAATGGTGCGGCGATGTAGAACGGCACCGAGTGCCGCGCGGCTGCGAGGGCCAGACCATAGGTCCCGATCTTGTTCGCACTGTCGCCATTTGCGGCAATGCGGTCCGCCCCGGTGATTACGGCCGAAACGGCGCCCGATGCGATCAGCGCCGCTGCCGCCGTATCCGGCAGCAGGGTCGCCGGGATCCCCAGGCGCGTGAGCTCCCACATCGTGAGCCGTGCCCCTTGCAGCAGCGGTCGCGTCTCAGTCGCGTAGACCATCGTGATGCGCCCCTGTTCCCACGCGGTTCGAATCGCCCCCAGGGCGCTTCCGATCCCGCCCGTGGCCAGCGAGCCCGTGTTGCAGTGCGTGAGCACACCCCCGGAAAGCAGCGGCGCGCCATGCGCCCCCATCGCGCGGTCCTCTGCGACCCTTTCACGGGCAACATCCGCGGCGAACTCCCAGGCCGCCCCTGCCCTTCCTGTCTCCCGTGCACCGCGAAGGAGTGCGAGCGATTGGTTCACGCGCGTGCCCAGGTCCACCGCCGTCGGGCGCGACGTGATGAGCGCCTCGGCGCCCGCTGAGATCCCGGCATCAGAGGGGTCCCGGGTCGCCGCAATCGCCATCCCCGCCGCGCCCATGATGCCCAGCAACGGCGCCCCACGGACGCGCAGTGCGCGGATGGCTTCGACCATCACCTCGACCGTCTCGATTCGCACGTAGCGTTCGATCGCGGGGAGAAGTGTCTGGTCGAGCACGTCCACTCCCGCACCCGAGACCAATCGAAAGGGGATGACTTCGCCGATCACAGACTGAGTCTACCGCGGGGTTGTTGCGTGTGCGGTGAGGTGTGGCCGGGGATCAGAAGACCCCGCTGGCGGTGCCGTCTTCGGCGGCAGTGCCCAGCGCACGCTCGCGGTCGAGCAGACCGCTCGTGCGCAGGATCCTCCTGCGCATGCCGCCGATCTCCTCGTCGCTCGCGCCCTTGACCACGGCCATCGACAGGTCGAAGAGCGTATCGGCGGTAACCAGGCAATAGCGGTAGTTTTCGCAGGCAATGCGCAGGGCATCCGTATACTGCTGCTGGCGGTACTCCGCCTGCGACTCCCGGTATCCGTTGGCGATGACGATGCCCTTGAGCTGGTCGCCTCGCTTGAGCAGTCGCTCTTCCAGCCGCCGCTGGAGCCGGATGTAGGGCCACTCGACCACCTCGCCGCGGCTCGACTCGGCTTCGATGTAGACGAGCGCCCCGTCGGCCTCCATCTCGATCGGTTCGCCAGGCTGGCTCATGGGCGCGAACCCGAGCAGCACAAGCGCGCGGCTCACCGCGGCCCGATACGCGGCGCCATCCTGCCAGACGAGGTCACGGTGGCTGGCGAGTTCGTTCTGCCGTTCGCGGGCCGCTTCCGACTTCCTTGTGAGTTCCAGCATGGCCCGCTCAACCTCACCCAGCTCTCGTTCCACCTCGGCCAGTCCCGGAACGGCCATGGTCTGAACGTAGTAGGGCGCTTCGGCGGGCAGCACGTGCATCCGCTGCCGGGCCGCGTCGACGATCGCCTGCGCCACCTCGGATCGATTGTGCGTGACATCGTCCGCGAAGGCGGGCAGGAACAGGACCGTGCCCCCGAGGACCCGGAACTCCGCGGCGATCGGGACACCCGCTCCGCCCGTCGCAATCACCGTTGCGTTCTCCCGGAACGGACCCTGGCGATCATCGAACACCGCCCGGAAGCGCACCTGTCCACGGTATTCGCGCAGCAGCGGGGCGAAGCTGTTGCCCTCGGCCGTGACCCGCACCGTCTTGCCGTCGGCCGGCCGGATGAGCGGCGAGTTCCAGGAAATGCCCGCCGGGGCGGGCAGCCACGAGTAGCGATCGCACCCTTCGAACCCGAGCAGGCCCGGTTGGACTGCGTTTGGCCGCGCCACCACCACGACCAGCCCTCCCCCTTCGAGAAAGCGCTGCGTTTCATCGAAGCGGCGTTTCAGGAGTTCCGCGCCGGAGACGGCTTCGGCGCTCGATGGTGCGTTCACCACCGGGCGGCCATCAAAGGCATCGAAAGACCCGCCGCTGACAAGTTCCTTCACCTGCCGGGTGATCGACTCCGGGTCCACGAGCAGGACATCGTAATCGTGGTAGCTCGGCGCGCTAAACGGCGTGTAGTTGTCGATCTCCACGTTCGGCAACGGGTGGCCGATAGAGAGCAAGCGCATCACCACGCCTCCATGTTCGTAATGGCCCGCAGTTCGCGAAGAAGGGGTTCGCGCAATGCCGTTCGTTCGAGAGCGGCCGCAATCGACCCGGTCAGGTACCCGAGCGGCCGGCCGGCATCGAAGCGGCGTCCCTCGTAGCGAAACGCCGTCACGTTCTCTCCGAAGGCTATCTGGCGGGCGATCGCGTCGGTGATCTCGAACTCTCCGCGCGGGCCTGGCTCGATCCGGTCGATGTGTTCGAAAATGGTCTCCCCCAGGATGTAACGTCCGACCACGGCGAGCGTGGACGGCGCCGTCTCGACGGACGGCTTTTCCACGATGCCCCTGATCGGCACAGGGTTGCCCTCCCCGGCCGGGTCCACAATGCCGTACTGCGAAACCTCAGCGCGGGGAACGTCCTGCACCGCGATGACCGTCCCGCCGCCGCCCGCCTGCCGGGCTTGCGCCAGCTGCCCGATCACGGGCACCTGCGCGAGGATGAGGTCGTCCGGGAAGAACAACGCGAACGCCCCACCAGCGACGTGTTCTCGCGCGCAAGCGATGGCGTGGGCGATGCCGAGCGGGCGATCCTGGTAAACATAGTGGATACGGGAGCCGCCCGCCGTCCCCTCAACCGTCGCGAGCATTGCCTCGTCGCCTCGCGCTCGAGCGTGCTCGGCAACCCGTCCACCGGGGCTGAAGTGTTCAATCAGCGCTTCCTTGCCTTCGGCGATGACAAACACAATCTCGGTCATCCCGGCCGCCACGGCCTCTTCGACGGCATACTGCACGAGCGGCTTATCAACGATCGTGAGCAGTTCCTTGGGAACAGCTTTCGTCGCGGGCAGCATACGGGTGCCAAGACCAGCGGCCACGATCACGGCTTTCGAAACAGGAGGCATAGCCGCATCGTACGTT
>CAYYSD010000178.1:0-5878 GCA_964474285.1 uncultured Anaerolineaceae bacterium
CTGCCTCGTGGCTGTCCACCAGGACGCGTCCGAGGTGGCGAAGCAAGTCGCCCTCGCTTACGCAAAGGGCATTGGCGGCACGCGCGCTGGCGTCCTCGAGACGACGTTCCGCGAGGAGTGCGAGACGGACCTGTTCGGCGAGCAGGTCATCCTCTGCGGGGGGCTGTCGTCGCTGATCAAGGCGGCCTTCGAGACGCTTGTCGAAGCCGGGTACCAGGTCGAGAGCGCGTTCTTCGAGACGATGCACGAGCTCAAGCTCATCGTGGACCTCATCTACGAAGGTGGCCTGGCCAACATGCGCTACTCGATCAGCGACACCGCCGAGTACGGCGATTACACCCGCGGACCGCGCATCATCACCGACCAGACCAAAGCCGAGATGAAGAAGATCCTCACGGAGATCCAGAACGGCTCGTTCGCCAGGGAGTTCATCCTGGAGAACATGTCGGGACGTTCGCACTTCCTCGCCACGCGCCGCCTGGAATCGGAGCACCCGGTCGAAAAGGTGGGCGGCGAAATGCGCGCAATGATGAGCTGGTTGAACGCCCCGAAGAACAAGTAGCCAACGCCGGGGACTGGAAGTCCGCGCCTGCTACCCTTGGCGCGTGGACCTGAGCGCTTCAGATATCGTGGGTGTGCTCGACCGGGTTGGCATTGTTGCCTTCGCGTTTTCCGGCGTGGAGGCGGGCTTCCGCAGGCGATTCGACATCTTCGGGCTGCTGGTCATGGGTCTGGTTACGGCCACGGGCGGCGGGGTCATGCGCGACGCGATGCTTGGCCGCGTGCCGCTGGTGCTGACGCGCGAGGACTACATTTTCTGGGCAGTGGGCGCTTCTGCGCTGGCGATCGTCATTGTCTGGAGGCGCAGCGAAGCCATCCCGAGGACGATCATGACCATTGCTGACGCCGGAGGGCTTGGCGCCTTTGCGGTAGCGGGAGCGCTGGCGGCGATCCAGGCCGACCTGCCCGTGACGGCGGTCGTCTTGATGGCGATGCTCACAGCCGCCGGCGGCGGCGTCATCCGGGACATTTTCGCGGACCGGATCCCGCAGGTCTTGCTCACGGAAGTGAACGCCACGGCCGCCGGGCTTGGCGGACTCGCCGTCTGGGCTTTCGAATCATCGTCGAGCAGCGCGGCTGCGCTCTTCGGACTGGTCGTGGCTGCCACGGTGCGCATTGCGGGCGTGGCCTTCAACATCCACCTCCCGGTGCCTGGCATGCCGCGGGGCCGGTAGGCTCAGGCCGGTCGCGCGTGGACGGCACGGCGGGTTCGGGAGCGCTTCACCCGATGGGGACGAACGGTCGCGACGCCGCCCGCGGGCAGCGTGCCCACCGCGGGGGCTGTGGGCGAAGGCACCGGCGATGTGGGTGAAGCCGGCTGGACTGTCGCAACCGAAGGCGTGGCGGTCCGGATGGCTGCCCCACCGGATGGCTGCTGCGTCCCGGAGGCTCCAGCGGCACCCGAGTCTTCGTCGCCGTGCGGGATGATGTCGACGGTTGTATCACCGTCGTTCGCATCGTGCGTAATCGTCTTTACCATCCCTCCGGTGGCGTCGTCATGGTGGTCAAGGCCGTGTCTGCCATCGGCTTCAAACGTGTGCACCGCGACGCTACTGGACTCGGTCACGGAGGAGGCATCGACCACTTCAATTTTGTACTGCCCCGCCTGTGCACCGGGGATCACGATCTGAATCGTGCCGGCTTCGGGGTGAGGGTCCTTATTGACGCACGTCGGGTCCCGCCATGCGTCGCGATAGGTCACGGTGGCGCCGGGAATGGCGTTTTGGGCCTTCCTGACAGCTTCCCTGGGATCACTTTCGCCAAGGTTACCGACGATGCGGCCCTGTGCGTCGGTGATGCGGATGCGGTCATCCGCCGGAACCGTGAAGACGACCGCGCTGTAATCGCCGTCTGCAGCTTTGAACAGGATAGAGCTCTTCACCTTGCCGGCGTAGGCGTCGAGGGTGGTGCGGTCCGGGTAGAAGGGGTCAGCGATCCGGATTTTGTCGCCGTCCAGGCCCACGGCAGCGATCCAGTGGCCGGGCACTTCCAGGATGATCGGGCGACCCTGGCCGACTTCCGCGCGTATCTCTTCGTTGCTCCCGGAGCCCGCGCCGGCGAACTCCACCTGGCGAGAACCGGGGAACTGCTTCGCCACCGCCGCCGAAAGTTCGTTGACGGCGGTCCAAACGACATCGCCGTAGACGTATCCGCGGCTCACCCAACCGGCTGTCGTCTTGCGGGAATTACCGTTGAAGTATTGGTTGAGCGTGCCCGGGTCCACTGCCTGGCCTTCCGGCAACGTGGTGAGTTCGAAGAGTTTGAGCACGTTTGCCACGGAGGTCATGGCGCATCCGCACTGGGCGATGGTCCTGCCGCACCAGTCCGCCGGGAAGGTCGGATCGTTGTCATGAGCGTATTCGTTGGCACTCCAGCGCGGGTCGTTCTGCATGAAGTACGTGCCCGGCGGCTGTCCGGCGCCGGGCGCAAGGGTTGGGGTCCCGGAGCCCGGGTCGCAGAGGTGAACGTCATCGTCTCCGCCCGGGAGGACAACAGCACCGGCAGGCCGAGTCGCGGCGGCGGCGGCGGCGGCAGCAGCAGCGGCCGCGGCCGCGGCTTTCTTCGCCTCGGCGGTCTGCGTCGCAGCGGCGGCACCGGCGACCGCGGTCTGTTCGGCCTTCGCGGCTTCGCGCTTCTCGTCGCGGTCCCGCAGCGCGATCACCGCAACGGCGGCCGCCAACGCGACGAGGCCGACAAACACCAGGAACGAAAACGGAGCGACGAACTTCTGGAGGGGCGGGTTCACGCGGAGTTGTCCCATCGCAAAGGCGTCCGTAAGGGGCGGACCGTCGGCCTGCAGTGCACGGACCTGAAACGCGCGCGAAAACGGCCGTCCAAACCACGGGCGTTTCCGCAGCGAGACACGCATCCGCTGACGAAGCTGGGCGCCCGCTTCGAGCACCGGCGTTCCGTTCTCGAGGGCGAAGCGCACGGTGTCTTCCTCGTCGCGAGCGTCGATCGTGAACTGGCGGCGAGCGTTGCCGCGGTTCTCGAGGTCGACTTCGAAATCGCGCCGCGAGGTGGAAGGGTGGAGCCGGATTCGCGCTTCGGAGTAGGGACGGACGATCAGGAGTCCGTTCGCAGTCGCTTCCTGGCTTCCACTGGCCGACGTGGCAGTGGCGGTGAAGGCGTAGTCCTTTGCGGAAGAGGTCGTGGCCCTCGGCGGCTGGACCTGCATGGTCACTTCGCGCTGCTCGCCGGGGATCAACCTCACCGCGCCAAGGCCCGTGATCCACTCTGGTGGAACGCCGGTGACGCCCAGCGCAAACTCGTCCACGATGTGGCTCCGGTTTCGCACGATGAGCGTGAAGGAGACCGAGTTGCCCGGGTCGACGGTCGCTCCGGCCGGGTTGATCCCGAGCGTGGGCACCATAGTGGACGTGAGATCCTCGGGAGGCGGCAGGTGTGGCGTGCCGCCCGGGACGTGCGCCCTTGGCTGCGTGCCTGACGGCGAGTAGCGCAGCGTGACTTCGCCGAGGCGCACGTTGCGGTTTTCGATCAGGCAGGGCGTGTGCGGTTCGACGCGTTCTCCCGCCACTGTCGTTCCCGTCGTGGATCCCAGGTCTTCAATGAGGACACGTCCGGAAACGACGAGGAGGCGCGCGTGGCGGTCGGAGACCGTCGGGTGTTCGAGGCGAATCGTGCTCCGGTTGCCGCTTCCGATGACGACCGTGGATTCCTCCAGGGGCTGGAGCCAGGTCGTGCCATCGGGCAGCCAGAACTGGAGGGAGCCGAACCGGGCCTGGGTTTCCGCCGCGAGACTGGTCACGTTGTGGAGTGTCCGCAGCCGGAGCGCATCTGGCAACCGCCCGGGGACGTTGCATTCGGCTTCCATGCCCGCCACGATGCGTCTGTCGCCGCACTGCGGCGCCTGGAGGCGAGATGCAGACCGGAAAGTTCCGAGGTTTCGAACTCGCGATGCACGATCCCGGCATCGCCGTCATCACGTTCAACCAGCCAGAACGCCTGAACGGGCTCACGCAGGACATCAAGCGGGACCTCGTCGAGACGCTGATGCAGGCTCAGATGGACGACGCCGTCCGGGTCGTGGTGTTCACCGGCAGTGGACGCGCGTTTTCGGCGGGGGACGACATCACGGGGCGGCGTCCGGAGGGTGGTGGGGAAGCCCGCGTGCCGCCGATTTTCCGCGGCCATCACAACGCGATCGGTACCTATGAGGGGCTGCGGGCGCTTTCCCAGCCGTTGAACGACATGGTGCGCTTCCTCGACAAACTGACGATCGCGGCCATCAACGGCGTGGCGATTCAGACGGGCCTCTCGCTGGCGCTCTCGTGCGACTTCCGCATCGCGACACCTGAAGCGCGGCTGGGCAGCGCCACGCTGCGATTCGGGCTGCTGCCGGATGAAGGCGGTCAGTTCCTTCTCGTCCAGCTCATCGGCGTGGCCCGGACGATGGACTTCCTCATGCGGAAGCGCATCGTGACGGGCAAAGAAGCGCTCGAAATGGGTCTCGTGCACGAACTCGCGGAGCCCGCTGACCTGATGGATCGGACCATGGAACTGGCGCGCGAACTGGCGAACGGACCGCAGGTGGCGATGCGCCTGCTCAAGCGCACCATCTACAACGCAGCCGAGATGACCTGGGCGCACTCACTCGACGATATCGCCGCGAAGACGGCCATCTCCGACCATCACCCGGATTCGCGCGAAGGCGTGGCGGCCTTCCGCGAACGGCGCGATCCGAAGTTCAACGCCTGGCTGGAGGGGAAGTAGCGGCCGCGCCAATCGGGCGGTGTCCTACCATGCCATCGACCAGTCCTGCTGGACCATGAAGAAGGTCTGGGTCCCCTTCGGGGTGTTCGCGACCTTCAGGCGCTGCGTGTCATCGCCGGGTGGCGGGAGCTTCTCACCAAGAATGGTCAGAACGATTTTGCGGGTGACGTCCTCGTGGTGGTACTCCATCTCGACCGTGGTGGCGGTGAGATGCGGGTTCCACTCCTCGTGATTCCACGTGCCCCAAGCTTTCGCGATGGCGGCCACCACCGCCCCGGGACTGTCGCCCGTCGCGTAGTAGTAGGTGTCCTCGCTCCAGAACATGCCGTCGCAGTGCTCCTTGGCCACTAGCACCGCGCCGGGATAGGTGGGCAACGAGGCATCAATGCTTGCGGCACTTGGATTCTTGCAGCTGTGTATGAAGCCGAAGTCTGGTTTGTACGTCAGAGCCGCCATCACCAACGCGAACAAAGGCAGGCCAACAACCAACCCGGCCAGCGCAAGCCACCACCACCACCTGCCCTTTTGGTCTTTGCGTGAACCGTTCCGGTAGGCTGTTCTTGCATGGCTCAAACAACCCCGAACGAAGTCTGGGCGACCTACCGGTCGGCGCCCACGGCTGCACGGTCTGTAGTGCGGTACCACACGGACCCGGTTCGCATGAGGTCTCTCGGTGGAATGAAACGGTTGGAAGCGCGGCGAAGATGGTGGGCCCACCGGGATTCGAACCCAGGACCGACCGGTTATGAGCCGGCTGCTCTCACCGCTGAGCTATGGGCCCCCACCCGGCGCAGTATAAGCCACGAGGCGCTCCCGAATTCGGGAGCGCCTCGATTGGTTGTGTTGCTTCAGCTGACTTTCAGGCCTGCTGAACAGGATCTACCAGCGACGGCCACCGCCGCCACCGCCACCACGGTCACCGCGATCGCCGCCCCGGCCGCCGCCACCACCACGGCCGCCGCGACCACCGTCGCGTCCGCCGCCGTAGCCACCGCCGCCGAAGCTGCCGCCGCCGCCGCCGAAGCTGCCGCCGCCACCACCGTAGCCGCCGCCGCCGCCGCCGAAGCTGCCGCCGCCGCCGCCG
>CAYYSD010000179.1:0-5852 GCA_964474285.1 uncultured Anaerolineaceae bacterium
GCTCTCGGAGATGACGCCGCGAGCGTCCGCCACTGTCGCCGTGGACTGCACGACGACCTGGCTCAGGACGGCGTCCGACTGACTCATCCGAATTCCGGTCGGCAACGTGCCACCGGTGACGACAACGGTGACGTTCTCGAGGATCGGATTGCCCCCAACCAGGTCGACGCCGACGACGGCAGTCCCCGACATCTCGACGTTAACGCGGGTGATTCGAACGCCCGTCCCGCTGGTGACGTTCATCCCGGCGGAGGCGGATGTGCTTCTGACACTCAGCTCGCGGACCTCCGTATTCGGCGCGGGAAGGACAACGCTCGCTCCTGTCCCCTGGATGGTGGTCGACCCCCGGCCCGATCCTTCGATGTCCACATACTGCTTCCCGGTGAGGCTGGCCGAGCCGAGGTCATAGACGCCGGGCTCCACTTTGAGCACCCACGGCTCGGCAGCCGACGCGCCGGTGATGCCAGCCAGTGCGGCGAGCAGCGCCTGCCCGCCCTCGGCAGCCGTCGAGCCGGGACGGACCACCACGGTCCGCGCATAGATCGTGTTGGCGAAGAGCGCGTAGGGAGCCGGGGTCACAGGCTGCCGCGGCGCCAGGACGTCAAAGCCCCCCGCCGCCGTCTCCTTCGCGGATACCTCGATGAACCGCGGCTGACCGTTGAACACGTCCGGACCGAAGTCCAGCAAGACGGAGAAAAGGCCGTCCACAACCATCACGTTGTTCGTGGCCACCGTCGTGCCGACCTGCACATCCGGTGCGCCCGGGTCGTGGTCGTCGTAGAGCCGGAACTGGAAGTCGTGGGGGCCATTGGCGGGTCCGTTGGCGCCGTCGAGCCGCCCCTGGTAACTGAAGGCGTTTCCGAAGGGTGCAGAACGGGTCGCCGGTTGGGTTCCGTCCTCTGCGAACGACGACGCGAACGGTACCGTCGCGCCCAACCCGAGCAGAAACAGGAGAGCTGCCAGGACGTGTGTACGAGACACGCTGCTCATTTCGAACCTCCGAGAATTGCCGCGAAGCATATCCCACGGTCGCGATCAATTCCGGTGGTCCGGACCGAAGCCCGGCAAGCCTCCGCCGGGCCTCCGGGCTTCACACCTGGGCTGGCGCTCCCGCCTGCGCTACGGGAAGCGGTTGAACCACGCGATCGAGAGCCCCGCCGCCGCCAGCAGCAGGACGCCAGCCGCGCCCGCGAACGCCCACGAAACATCCCGCCTCTCCGTCTCGTAGCCGATCTTCGAACTCAGGTTCTTGTAGACGTTCTGCAGCTCTTCACTCGAAAGCGCCGCGTAGAACTCAGCGCCCGTCTCGTTGGCGATGTCTTTCAGCGTCGCCTCGTCCGGGGGGACGCGCACGCGCCGGGTGCCGCCGCCGCGCACTTCCGCGTCCACGACTCCGTCGGGGGTACCGAGGGCCACGGTGAAGATCGGGATGCCGAGTTCCCTCGCCCGTGCCGCCGCCTCCATCGGCTGGGCCACACCGGTCGTGTTCGCACCGTCCGAAAGCAACAGGATGACCGTCGGAGCGCGTTCGCGGTCGTCCGGGGCAGGGTCAGCCGTCGAACTCGATGGCGCCGATCCGGGCACAGCCGGGGTGTCGATCGCAGGTTCCAGGGTCGCGTCGACACCGAGCATGAGCCCATCGCCCATCGCCGTGCCGCCGCGGGCCCGTAGCCGCGCAACGGCATCCTTCGCAAGTTCGCGGTCGGTGGTCGGTGGCAGCGCCAGTGTGGCCGATTCAGAGAAGGAAACGATACCCACCCGGAACTTCTCCGGCACGTCGTCCAGGAAGGAGTCTGCCGCTGCCTGTGCCGCGGCCAGTCGAGTGGGCGCGACGTCCGTCGCCATCATCGAGCCGGAGACGTCCATCACCATCACCACGGTCGCCTCTTCGCGCGGCACCTTGATGTCCGCCGAAGGCCGGGCGAGGCTCACCAGCAGCGCAGCCAGCGAAGCGATCAGGAGCGCCGGGGGCACATGCCGCTTCCAGCCCGGCCGCTTCTGCACCACGTTGGCCAGCAGATCCAGGTTGGTGAAGCGAACCGCGTATTGCGTCCGCCGCTGCTGCGCCCACACGTACAGGGCGATCCCGGCCGGCACCAGCGCCAGGGTCCAGAGAAGCATCGGCCACTCGAAACTCAAAGCAGGCCGCCTTTCTTGCGAAAGTGGAAGGCGAGCGTCCTCAGCCAGTCGCCATCCGTGGAGAGGACGAGGTGGTCGATCCCCGCCGAAAGGAATTCGGCCGCGAGTGCCGCGCGTTCCTGCGCGGCCGCTTCTGCAAACCGGGCTCGCAGCCTCCGGTCCCCGGTATCAACCCGCAGATGTCGGCCGGTCTCGGGATCAACCAGGTGAAGTTCGCCTGCGTTGGGCAGCTCCTGCTCCCTCGGGTCCCGGACTTCGATAGCCAGGACCGCGTGCCGCGCCGATACCTCGATGGCGGCCCGCCGCCATTCACCCGTGCGCCGGAAATCCGAAACGAGCACGAGCAGCCCGCGCTGCCGCGCCACCGTCGAAAGCCGACCCAACGCCTCCCCCAGGGATACGCCGTCGGTGCCATCGGCTTCCGGTTCGCGGCGTACGGTCGAAAGCAGCGCGAGCAGTCCCGTCCGGCCCTGGCGCGGCGGCAGGATCTCCATCCGCGAACCGCCGAACGTTGCCACACCGAGCCGGTTGCCCCGACGCGTGGCGATGTGGGCCATGGCGATCGCTACACCTTCCAGCGTGTCCGTCTTGCGTCGCAGCGCCGTGCCAAAGTTCATCGAGGGCGAGGAGTCGAGCACCAGCCAGGTCGCCAGCGAACGCTCTGCAACCTGCACGCGGACGTGCGTTTCGCCAGTCCGTGCGGTCGCGTTCCAGTCGATCCGTCTCGGGTCATCACCGATGTCGTATGGGCGAATCCGGGCCAGTTCCGTGCCGATGCCGGGGATGTGCGAACGGTAGTCGCCGGCCAGAAGACCCTCGATCCGGCGGCCGATGGAGATGTCCATCGCTCGCAACAACGACTCTGGTATCGGCCCTGGACCGGGCCGGTCGGGCGTGCGCACCACAGTCAGCGGGCCGCGTCCGCTGCTCAGGCGGAACGCTCCCGCGTCTCTTCGCTCCGAGCGAGGTCGATGCGCGGGAGCGGCACCCGGCGCAGGATGGCGGCCACGATCACATCCGGGCTTTGTTCCTCCGCCAGGGCCTGGTAGGTGAGCCCGATGCGATGCCGGAGCACGTCCATCGCCACTTCCTGAACATCCTGCGGGAGCACGTACGACCGTCCCCGGAGCAGCGCTGTCGCCCGCGCTGCGTGAATGAGGTTCAGCGAGCCACGCGGGCTCGCCCCCCACGAGACATAGGGCGCGAGGCTGCCGAGCCCGTGTGGCTCGAGCTGCCTGGTGGTGGTCACCAGCCGAACGGCGTACTCCATGATGTGGGGGTCGACGTAGATCGCCTGCACGGTCTTCTGCAGCAGGCTGAGGTCGTCCGGCGTGAGCACCTGGTGGGCTCGCGGGGGTTCGCCCAGCGAACGCTGAACCACGGTCATCTCTTCGCTGAACTCGGGGTAGGTTACGACCACCTTCATCATGAAGCGGTCCAGCTGCGCCTCCGGCAATGGATACGTTCCTTCGGATTCGATCGGGTTTTGCGTCGCGAGGACGAGGAACGGCCGCGGCACCGGGTGCGTTTCACGCCCGATGGTCACCTGCCGCTCCTGCATCACCTCGAGCAGCGCCGATTGGACCTTCGCAGGCGCGCGGTTGATTTCGTCCGCGAGCAGGAAGTTGCAGAAGACCGGGCCGAGCTCGGTTTCGAAGCCGCCCGTCTGCGGCCTGAAGATGCGCGTGCCGACCAGGTCGCTGGGCACGAGGTCTGGCGTGAACTGGATGCGATGGAACGTCCCGCCGAGCACGTCCGCGATTGTGCGGATCGTGAGTGTCTTCGCCAGGCCGGGAACGCCTTCAATCAGCAGATGTCCGCCCGTCAGCAACGCCACCAGCACGCGTTCGAGGAGTACTTCCTGCCCGACGATGACCCGGCGCGTTTCGAACAGCGCTTGTTCAAGCCGCGCGCACGCGACATCCGGCTCGACAAGCCCTTCGGCATTCGTTTCGATTGGCTGCAACAGGTTCCTCCAGGGGGTTGCGGTGCGCCCGAGGCTGCCCGCTCGCCAACCATCGGGCAGAGGCCATTAATCGCCAGTAAACCCCTCGCCGGCCCGGAAAGGATACGTTATGGATTGTCCGTTCGCGCGTTCGTTATTCCGCGATCTCGTACGCGACCGCAATCCAGCGCCGCACGTCCTCATCCACGTCGGCGGGCGTTACGAGCTTGATGTTGTGCCAGGTTCGTTCGGCGCCCGGCCGGTATCTGCGGGCGATGCGCGGGTGCTCGATCGCCTCCGGAAGCGCCAGAAACAGCCTCACGCTGTTCGCTATCGGCCGCACTTCCGCCAGCTTCTGCGACCGCTTGAGGAACACGCCAACCCCGACCGCGTCCACGTGAACTGGCCCAAGCTCGTCGATCACACCCATCACGGCGTCGAACACGGCGCGATGCCCGGGAGGGTAGGGCCGGAACGTGTCGTCGACGGTCCCGCCCGGCGCGCAGGTGTGCCCCTGGTTTTCGCGCGCGAACTCCCGTCCGCAGGCGGGGCACGCCCAGCGCGGCGCGTTCAGTCCAGGCGTTGTCGTGCCTTCCGGGCGGCATGCGAATCGATGATGGCGTCTCCGAGCCTCGCCACCCACGCCCCTTCTGCGCGCGCGTTCTCGTACGCCTCGATCTCCTCTCGGGCGCGCGCGACCTGTCCCTCATTCACCGCGAAGGCGACGTTGCTCACGGTCGCATTGCCGTCCGGTGGCAGCAGAATGCCGGCAAACCCGTACTGGCCCACGAACTTCGCTTCAAGATGGGTGGCTGCCACGATGGGCAGCCGGTCGAACGCCCTTGCTGCCGCCACCACCGCCCCGCGCGCGTAGGCAAGACGCTCGCCCTTCTCCTCGTCGCGCGCGCCCGTGTCGGCGGCATAGCGCTTCGTGTGGAAGATGAGACCCCCGACTCGCGGAGCAGCCTGGACGATCTCCGCCGCCCGCAACAGGCCACGGGCCGTATCGATCTGCGGGAACGCGGCGATGTCGCCGGGTTCAATGCCGTGCTTCAGTTCGAGTTCGCGCAGCACCACGGCAAGGTCGCGCACATCCTGCGGCTCCACCGTGTGCGGCAGGATCACGCCGCCGAGGTCCGGCCCGATGATCTCCGCGATGTCGTCTCGCAGCAGCCGCGTGCGCGGGTGGTTCACCGCCACCAGGGCGCGCTTACCTTCGCGCACTGCTTTCTCAATCGAAAGCCTGGCGGAGGTGCGCAGGAGGTCCACCGGGAAGCGCGCGTCCGTCAGCGTCAGTACGATGGCGTCGGCGGGCGAACTCAAGGCGGCGTCGAGGTTCGCCCCCGTGGGGTCGATGGCAATCAGCGTTCGCAGCGGCATCAGGGCTGTTTTCCTCCTCCGATATATCCACCCACCACCAGCGGAGACGGCTGCAACGCTGCGAGGTGGAGGTCCTGCTTGAGCGCCATGATGCCCTGCAGGTGGTCCAGCGCATGGCGATACATCAGTTCGGCCACCCACTGGCACGTCAGCGGACCCCAGCGCGTATCCGTCCTGTACCTGGTCCAGGTCATGTCGTTCATATCCCGGTAAATGAGCAGCTCTTCGTCCCGCATGCGCGCGATGTCATCCATGATCCGGCTTGCGGGCTCGTCCTTGCGGTAGCGCTTCTCGTGCCATTCGCGGCGGCTGTAGTCGAGGGGGTCGAGCATCTCCGGCACCGTCGCCCAGCGGAGGAGCGGGAGGTAGACCTCCTGCTCCATGTCCC
>CAYYSD010000180.1:0-5850 GCA_964474285.1 uncultured Anaerolineaceae bacterium
CTGGCGCGGCATCTTCTACGTGCGCGTGCCGATCGGGATTATCGCCTTCACCCTCGGGCTGCTGACGCTCAAAGAGACTGCCGGGGCCGAAGGACCGCGCAAGATCGACTTCCCGGGAGCGATTCTCATCTTCCTCACGCTCGGTTCTGCCCTCCTCGCCGTGAACCGGGGCCAGTCGGTGGGCTGGGTGTCGCCCTTCATCCTTGGACTGTTCGCCTTGAGCGTGTTGTCGCTCGTCCTCTTCCTCCTGGTCGAATCAAAGGTGTCGAGCCCGGTGGTGTCGCTGGCTCTCTTCCGCGTCCGATCGTTTGCCGTCTCGACGGCAAGCCTTGCCCTCAACTTCACCGGCCAGGCCTCCGTGACCTTCCTCATGCCGTTCTACTTCGTGACGGTGCGTGGCTACTCGACCGCCCACGCCGGCCTCATCATTACAACGGTCCCGTTCATGATGCTCCTCCTCTCCTCCGTCAGCGGTTACGTCTCCGACAAGTACGCGTTCCGGTATCAGCCGATGCTTGGCGTCGCGCTGGTAAGCACCGGCTTGCTGTCGCTGGCCACGCTGGGACTCGATACCCCGACGCCGTGGGTGGTCGCGCGTCTGATGCTGGTGGGCATCGGGACGGCGATCTTCATGTCACCCAATAGCAGCGCAATCATGGGCAGTGTGCCCAAGAACATGCTCGGCACAGCCTCGGCGAGCGTCGCGACGTCGCGCAATATCGGGAACGCGACGGGGGTGGCGATGGCGAGCGCGATTCTCGTCGGGGTGGCGTCCGCCTCTGCCGGCCTGAGCGGAGTCCCCACGAAGCAGCTGCCCCCGGATGCGCTGCTTGACGGCATCCACACGGCGTTCTTCGCCGCTGCCGCGGTCTCGACGATGGCCATCTTCGCTTCCGCATTTCGCGGCAAGCGCGCGCCGGTCCCGCAGATGCACCTGCAGCATCCAACACAGGCTGCTGGGGAGCCATCGGCCGAAGCCTTACCGGGTGGCGGCCGATAGCTCAGTCGCCCCGGCCGTCGTGCCATCGGAGCGTCCCGAACCCCAGCGGGACGATCACCGCTGCTTCGGGAAGATGACCACGCCTGGCCCGCCGGCCCGCTCGATGAGTTCATCCGCCAGGGCTGCACACCCGCGATAGATCCGGGTGATCCGGCCCTCGGTGTCGGTCGCGAACATGACCGCAGGAGCCCCGGCCGTCAAGCTCGCGAAGACGATGCCGTACTTATCGCCCGGTTGGTAGCCAAGCTGCGTTTTGCCCTCGATGGGGACGACTGCCACCGGCGACAGGTTCAGCTGGGCAATGTGGCTGGCGACCAGGTCTTTCGCCTGGGCGGCCCGCGCATGTTGTCCTTCGCATGAGGACCAGGGCATGACTTTCACTTTCGTGCCTTGTGCTTCACCGGGCTCGCAGCGCGGGGGCGCGCCTGCACCGGTTGGGTTGGTCTCGCAGGCAACCTCGCTGAAGATGACGCGCGGGAAGATGCGCTCAGCGTCGCGGGTCGCCATCAGAAGCAGTGTTGTGTCGAGACCGGCGATGCCGGTAGGCCCCGGCGCGGGCGAAGCCACGCGAGTCGGCGTTGCTGTCGGCACCGTCGAGGTCGGCTCGGTGGGCACGGTGGGGGTCATGGATGGGGGTTGGGTTGGCGGCGAGCTATCCGGTGTTCCCTCGCTGCCACAGGCAACGGCGAGAGCCAACACCGCAATAGCGGCAAGGCCCGCGCTCCACCTCCCGACTCTCCTAACCCACATCGCATTCTCCAAAATGATGGCTACCGACTACAACGCCCGAAGGGGCTCGAGGGTTCCATCGGCATGTCCGCAGAATCATCACCTGATGCGAGTGTTCCGGCGATCGCGCCGGGGACATCTGAACACAACTGATCGGCTCGCACGGCTCTCCCGGCATGTCCACCAGGTGGGCAGACCCGGTCCGAGGCGGAAAGCACCTCACCCGAAGAACGGGCAACGGGGCGGCTGCAGCGGTCCAGACGATGGCGCCTGGCACGCGCCAACGTACCGCCAGCCTGTGAACAGACGGCTGTTGCTCGATTAGGAGCGCGCGCGTACCACGTCCCAGAGTTCCTCCAGAGACACGCTCCCGGGCCTCTGGCCGGTGTGGGCGATGCTGTTGGCCAGGTCGGTCAGGGCCGCGTTGATGGGGGTGGGGACGCCGTGGAGACGGCCCAGGAGCGCGATTTCGCCGTTGAGGTAGTCGGCCTCTACGGAGCCGGTGCCGCGTTCGACGCTTTGCCAGGACGAGCTGCCTGCGCGAATGCCGCCCTCGACCGGCTTCACCGTGATGTAGTTCGCGCGGCGGCCCATGAACTCCGCATCGGTGGCGAAGTCAATGCCCGCAGCGTGGTATGCAGCGACAGCCTCAGCGCGCGCCGCGGCCAGCAGCTCAGCGCCATCTGCGCCGGGCCCGCAGACAACCTGGAAACAGTTGTTCAGGTTCATGAGGAGTTTCGTGTACTTATAGCGCATGACCGTCGGGTCCGGTTTCGCGCTGAAGTTTGCCTGTTCGAGGTCCCGGCAAACCTGGGCGATGCGGTCGTCAACGCCTGTGGGATAGAGGCCGGAGTCGAGAATGCCTGCGTACGGCGCGGAGTCCTGCTGGACGACGCCGGGCTCCATGTGGGTAGCAGGCAGCATGACCACCATCGCATACACGGTCTGGAAGCGGCGCAGGGCGAAGCGTTCGTTGACCACCCCGTTTTGGGTGCAGATGACAGGCACGGCGCTGCCTGCCGCGTCACGCAGGGCGTCCAGGGCCGCGACGGTGTCCTGGCCTTTCATGGCGAGGACCACGACATCGTCGGTGGTGAACGTAATCTCGGATGGATGGCCCGCGGTTGCCGCCTGCACGACAACCTTGCCTTGCGGGCGGTTCAGTGTCAGGCCCCGTTCGCGGATAGCCTGGAGGTGCTGGCCGCGGGCGATGAGCAGGACATCCTTCCCGGCCAGGATGAGGTTCGCGCCAATGACGCCCCCAATGGCGCCGGCGCCATAGATGATGTATCGCATCGGGTGGTCCGTCCTCGAAGTGTTCCGCACATTGTAGGCGAGTGCGCGCGAACGGCGGCCCTCAGGCGCGCCTGAGTGCTGCTTCGGGCGAGAGGATGGGGATGCTTGCAGCAGAGCCGGTACTCAACAGTGCCGGGTCGTTGGTCACCAGGAAGTCGGCGCGAGCCGTGGCGGCGCAGGCGGCGGCAGGGTGCTCGGGTCGAGGCAGGCTGACACGGCTCTTGGGCATGACCACGACGTAGGTGAGCTGGGCGTATTCGGAGGCGAGGTCGACGGGGAGCGTCGTCGCGGCGGCGAGATGCGCGGTCAAGTCCGGGTGGCTCGCGGCTCGCATGAGCTCGGACGCGAGTGCATCTGAGGTGATGAGTTCGACCCGGCCTGAATTCGCCGCTTCGATCAGCTGCCGTTCGGGGCCGTCAAGGAAGAACCCGGCGATGACGACACCGGTATCAAGAACGATGCGTGGCATCGGCCGTGCTGGCTCCCTGGCGCGTGTCCGCGACGATGCGCTCCAGCTGTGTCCGTTGGATGCGCAGGGCGCCGGCGGCGTCGATGCGGTCGAGGATTTCGCGCAGCCGGGGGCGTTTCACCGGGGCGGGTTGCGCGGTGGATTGGTTGATGGCCGGCGACCCACTCATGGGCCGCAGCATACCACCGCCCTGCGTCCTATTCGTCCTCGGCCGACATCTTCGCCAGCGACCGCGGGTCCTTGAAGCGCGACTTCAGGTAGTCCCGGTTCATGCGCGCAATCGTGTTGATGCTGATGCCCTTCGGGCAGACAGCTTCGCATTCGGCGTAATTCGTGCAGCTGCCGAAATGTTCCTCCATCGTGTCGACCATGGAGGCGACGCGGCTCCAGCGTTCCGGTTGGCCCTGTGGCAAGGTGCTGAGGTGGGTGAACTTGGCGGCGGTGAACAGCTGCGCGGCCCCATTCGGGCAGGCCGCCACACAAGCGCCGCAGCCGATGCACGTGGCGGCTTCGAAGGCGATGTCGGCGACGGCTTTCGGCACCAGCGTCAGGTTGGCCTCGCGGGCGGCGCCGGTCGGGGCCGTGATCCAGCCGCCCGCCTGGATGACCTTGTCGAAGGCCGACCGGTCGACCACGAGGTCCTTGATCACCGGAAAGGCGGCGGCGCGCCACGGTTCGATCGTGATGTGGTCGCCGTCCTTGAAGTTGCGCATGTGCAATTGGCAGGTCGTGGTGAGTTTCTTCGGACCGTGGGGGATGCCGTTGATGACCATCCCGCAGGTGCCGCAGATGCCTTCGCGGCAGTCATGGTCGAAGGCGATGGGCTCCTTGCCTTCGGTGTTGAGCCGCTCGTTGACGACGTCCAGCACCTCCAGGAACGACATGTCCTCGCTGACGTTCGGCGCATCGTAGGTTTCGAAGTGACCGGTGTCGTTGGGCCCGGATTGGCGCCAGACTTTGAGAGTCAGGTTCATTTGTAGCTCCTCTGCGCCGGGTGGGCGTACTCGAACTCGAGAGGCTCCTTGTGAAGCGTCGCGTCCTGGCCGACGCCGTTGAACGCCCACGCGGCCACATAGGCGAAGTTGTCGTCGTCGCGAAGAGCTTCGCCATCGGGCGTCTGGTGTTCTTCGCGGAAATGGCCGCCGCATGACTCCTCCCGGTGGAGGGCGTCCTGGCACATGAGCTCGGCCAATTCAAAGAAGTCGGCGACGCGACCGGCACGTTCGAGCGACTGGTTGAGTTCGACGCCGCTGCCCAGCACGCGCAGGTCGGCCCAGAACTGTTCGCGCAGCGCGCCAATCTCCTGGCGCGCGTGCTTCAGGCCTTCGGCGTTTCGGGCCATCCCACAGAACTCCCAGAGGGTCTTTCCCAGGCGGCGGTGGAACGAGTCGACGCTTTGCGTGCCCTTGATGTTGAGGAAGGTGTTGAGGCGCTCCTGGACCGCCTGTTCGGCTTCTTTGAAGGCCGCGTGACTGGTTGGCAGGGGTGCCTGGTTGAGTTGATTCGCGAGTTCGCCCGTCAGCGTGGACGGAAGGACGAAGTAGCCATCGGCCAGTCCCTGCATGAGCGCGCTTGCGCCCAGCCGGTTGGCGCCATGGTCGGAAAAGTTCGCTTCGCCTGCAACGAAAAGGCCGGGGAGGTTGCTTTGCAGGTTATAGTCGACCCAGAGTCCACCCATGATGTAGTGCACAGCGGGGTAGATGCGCATCGGCGTTTCGTAGGGACTCTCGCCGGCGATGTTGTCGTACATGTCGAAGAGATTGCCATAACGCTGCTGGACGACGTTCCGCCCGAAGCGCTTGATGGCATCGGCGAAGTCCAGGAAGACGCCGTTCTTGAGCTCGCCAACGCCATAGCCTTCGTCGACTGCGACCTTGGCTGCGCGTGAGGCGACATCGCGGGGGACCAGGTTGCCGAAGGAAGGGTACCGGCGCTCGAGGAAGTAGTCGCGCTCCGACTCGGGGATATCGCGCGCGCGGCGCTTGTCGTCCTTGTTCCTGGGAACCCAGACGCGCCCGTCGTTGCGAAGGGATTCGCTCATGAGCGTGAGCTTGGACTGGTGGTCTCCGCTGACCGGGATGCAGGTCGGGTGGATCGGGGTGTAGCAGGGGTTGGCGAAGTAGGCGCCCTTGCGATGCGCCCGCCAGACGGCGCTGGCGTTGCATCCTTTCGCCCCTGTGGAGAGGTAGAAGATGTTGTTGTAGCCGCCCGTGGCAAGGACCACGGCGTGGGCTGAATGCGATTCAATCTCGCCGGTGACAAGGTCTCGCGTGACGATGCCTGCGGCGCGCCCTTCGTGGACGACGATTTCGAGCATTTCGTGGCGGGCGTACATCTTCACGGTGCCCAGCCCGAC
>CAYYSD010000181.1:0-5838 GCA_964474285.1 uncultured Anaerolineaceae bacterium
CGAGACCGCGACCAGAGCCCCTCCCACGACCATCGCGATGAGCTGGTTGCGCGTGAGTTCGCTCGCGAACGCCTGGTACCAGACCCCGACCGCGATGATGGAGGTCACAGCGAGCGCAGAGAGGAATGCGTGCAGACTAATGGGTTCCCCCGCCAGCATCAGACGGCGTTCGAAACGGGTAATCATCGACTGGGGCAGGACTAACCCGGCGACGCTGCGCAAACGGCCGAGAAAGGGAGCACCCACCCGCGCCGTGAACGGCGCCGCCAGGCGTTCTTCGCGGCCGGCACCTGTCCCGCGGTCGTACCGGTCGAGGCGCGTGGAAACGGAGCGCGGCCTCGCGGGGCTGCTCAGGGTGTAGATGGTGACGAAGACCGCCAGCGCGGCCGCGAGTGACGCAAAGATGATCATGCTTAAACCTCGATGGCCAGGATACGGTTCATGGCGACGATGGCGACCGCTTCCATCGCGGCGGCCAGCCCAAGGAGGATTCGCCCGGCGGTCTCTTCCCAGAGCGGTGAGATGAACTCCGGATCCACCACCAGGAAGAAGCCGACGACCCAAATGGGGAGCACGCCAACGATCATCCCGCCCATGCGCTGTTGCGCGGTGAGCGCGAGCACGTGACCGCGCAACTCCTCTCGCTCGCGCATGGTCGCCGCCACCGTCTCCAGGATTGCGGCGAGGTCGCCCCCAACGCGCCGGTGAATATCGATGGCGCGGGCCACGATGCGGAGGTCGTCGCTATCCAGGCGATCAACCATCGCTGTCAGCCCGGATTCGAAGGAACTGCCGACGCGCGCTTCATCGAGAATACGTTCGAATTCGGTGGCAAGGGGGGCGTCCATCTCGCGCGCGACGGTGTTGACCGAGTCCATGATGCCGAAGCCCGACTTGAGCGAGGTCGCCATCACCTGGAGTGCGACCGGCAGCTGCTTGTTGAACTGCCTCGCCCGCCTGCGCACTCGCGCCTTGAGCCACAACTCCACGCCGATGATGGCCAGGATGGCGGCGCCCGCCCCCGCGACCGGCAGGCCGCTGAAGAACGTCATCAGCCCGCCTCCGGCCAGGGCAGCGGCAAGCAGAACGAGAACATACTCGCTCACCTTGAGCGGCACATCGCCTCGCTCCAGGAGGATCGCGCGGTTTTCGGCCCAGCGGAAGCGGCGAAGCAGGGAGCTCAGGGCCCTGCTCCCGGCAAGGGCGTCGTCTTTGAGGATGATCGTGCGCGGCGACTTGCGCGCGGCCTCCGAGTCTCCCCGTTGCAGCGTAATCGCCCGCGCCGCGAGGCGGCGATGAGAAAACGAGAACTGTCCGGTCAGAGCGCCGATGCCGATGAAGACGGCCAGCGCTCCCGTAAACGTCGCCAACAGCTGAAGCGTCATCGAGGTGCTCCTTCTAGGAAGAGCGCGGGCTCAAGCTGGCATCCCTGGTGGGCCAGGAACTCCGAGAACGCGGGGCGCAGGCCAGTGGGACGGAACCGGCCGAGAACCCGGCCATCCGGGTCCATGCCCTCCGGCTTGAAGACGAACAGGTCCTGCATTGTCACTGTGCCACCCTCTATGCCGGTAACCTCACTCACCCGGACGATCTTCCGCGAGCCATCGGGGAAGCGCTGGAGCTGGACGATGAGGTGCAATGCCGATGCCACCTGCTCGCGTATGGCCGTTACGGGCAGGTCGATGCCGGCCATGAGGACCATGTTCTCAACGCGCGCAAGAGCGTCGCGAGGGCTGTTCGCGTGGACGGTACTCAGGGACCCTTCGTGACCGGTATTCATCGCCTGCAGCATCTCGAAGGCTTCGGACCCACGGATTTCGCCAATGATGATCCGGTCCGGGCGCATGCGCAGAGAGTTACGAAGCAAGTCGCGCTGGGTGATCGCATGGTTGCCCATCATGTCGGGAGGCCGGGCCTCCATCTTGATGACGTGCCGTTGCTGAAGCGCGAGTTCGACCGGGTCCTCGATCGTGACGATTCGTTCATTGCGGGGGATGTAGGCGGAGAGCGCGTTCAGGAAGGTCGTTTTTCCGCTGCCCGTGCCGCCGGAGATGAGGATGTTCAATTTGTAGGTGACGCAGGCGCCCAGGAACTCGGCGATGCGGGTGTCGAGCGTCTTCGCATGCACGAGTTCTTCGATTCGATAGCGGTCGGTGCGGAACTTCCGGATGGTGATGGTGGAATATTCCGGGGTTGCGGGCGGGATGGTGATGTTCACGCGCGACCCGTCCATCAGGCGGGCGTCGACCATCGGGGTCCCTTCATCCACCCGCCGCCCGATCGACGAAAGGATTCGCTCAGCGACGCGGCGGACGTGGTCGTCGTCGCGGAAGTTGAGGTCGCTGAGGTGGATGACACCGTTCCGCTCGTAGTAGATCAACGACGGTCCGTTCACCATGATTTCAGAAACCGACTGGTCGTCCACCAGTGGCTGGATCGGACCAAGCCCGAGGACTTCGTCGGCCACGAGCGAGACGAGACGCGTGCGCACTTCGCCATAGACCGGGTATTCGCCGCTCACGAGCAGCGCCAGCGCCGCCTCCTCCACAAGGTTGCGCGCCTCCCGCTGGTCAGCGGCGCGGAGCTTATCGGGATCCAGCCGGTCGATCATCGCGGCATGGAGCGTCGCGACCATCGTCTGGAGATCGGGGCCGGTCGAAGGCTTCAGCACCTGCTGGGGCGTGGGGCTCATCAGGCCGGTGACACCGTCCTGGCGCGCCGTGGAGAACTTGAATGTGGAGCTACCGTCGCTTCGTCCAAGTTGTGGCATGTCGTTCTCAATCCTTCCGCGGCGCCCACCCAGGGCCGGGCGCCCGCTGGTCCTGTCTAGCGCGCTCCCACGGGCACGAGGCGGCGAAGAAGGCTCTTCCGTTCGTGCTTAACGGGCTGGGGTTTGCCGGCGATTTTCTCGGCCAGGCCGACGAGGTTGGTGGCCGCGCGCGACTTCGGCTTCGCCATCACAACAGGCTTGCCCACCTGCGTTGCCAGCGTCACTTCAGAATCGTGAGGGATCTCCCAGAACACTTTGTGGCGGAGCACGCGTTCGATGTCGTTCGCGCGAATGGTGTTCGCGCCGTTGGCATGATTCACCGTGAGCATGAGGCGTTCCGGGGGAAACGACTCGCTCTCGAGGAGATCCAGGATGAACGACGTGTCTTTGATGCTCGCCATGTCGACGCTCGTCACCACGAGCACCTGCGTTGCGGCTTCCAGCGCCGTGCCAACGATGTCGTTGAAGGCGCCGGGCGTATCCAGGATCACGTAGTCGAACATACGGGCGGCGAACCGGACCAGTTCCTTGATGTCCTCCGCCTGGACGCTCCGCCACTCATTTGGGTGCTTCGGCGAAGGCAGCACGTACACCCCGGACTCGTGGCGGACGAGCGAGTTCTTGAACATTTCGCGCTCAAGCGTGTGCGCGGTCGCGGCGAGCTGGGCCACGGTAAACCGCGGCTCGATGTCCATCATGATCGCAACATCGCCGAACCGCGTGTCAAGGTCGATGACGAGGACGGAGTTATCGGTATTCCGGGCGATCGCTGCTGCCACGTTCGTCGCTATCGTGGTCTTGCCGATGCCCCCTTTGGCCCCGAACACCGTCAACACGCTGCCTGCAGCCGACCGTTGCGCGGGGCGGGCGTCGGGCACGGCCGCGTTCAGCTCCGTTCCCTTCATCACCTGTTCAATCGCCGCCAGCAGTTCGCCCGATTTGAGCGGCTGGGCCAGGAGGTCCTTGACGCCGACGTGCATCGCCTGGCGCACCACGCTGATATCGGTGCTGCCCGTATACGCGATGATCGGCGTGTCCGGGAGGATGCTGCGCACGCCTTCGATCGTCTGGATTGCCCGGGCGACGGGGTCCTCTATCGCGCAGATGACGAGATCCGGGTGCGTCTCTTCGGCCAACGTCGCCGCTTCAACGCCATAGCCGCAGTCCGCGACCACGGCCAGCCGCGCCGGCGTCAGCATCGCCTGCACCTCCTGGCGGAAGGCGGCGTTTTCATCGATAACCATCACGAGGGGATTTCGGGGCATAGGATTCTCCAATTCCATCCGCTTCCTGGTCGAACCTGCCTAGCGGCCGGGCACCTTGAGCGCATCGCTGATGAGCTTTTGCAGCTCGGGATCGAGCAGGGCAAAGGGCGCCGCCGCAGAGACATCCGCGACCGATTCGTCGCCCGGCGCCCGCACGGCCAGCCGGATTTTGCCCTTCTCTTCTGACAGCAGAACCTGTTGGGTCTGCTCGGGATTGAGGGCGAGCGTCACCACGGTGCCGTCCGGCTGAGCGTCTGGCTGATCAACGAGCGCCGGATTCTTCTTCGACTCGGCACTCGTTGTCCCGGAGACCACCTGGTTCACGAGTTTCTGTTCGACCGCGAGCACCTCGACGTTCTGGGCGATGAGGAACGCGCGCGTAATCGTGGTGTTGCGCGATGTATTGAGGTCCTCGTACTTGATGTCCATCACACCGACGACATCCACCCGGTCACCGGGGCGGATGAGCCCGCCTGCCCCCACGACCTTGTCCACCTTCACCGCCATTGCCCGCTGGCCGTCTGGCACCACGTAGCTGAGGCCCAGTTCAGCGCGATACTCGACGGTCGCGACCTTCTCCTGGACCAGCTGTTCGCCCTTGTAGATCGGGATCCGCGCAACGCGCCCGCTGACGAGGTCGCGGCTGGCGAACGCCCCCGGAAGCAACGAGTCCTGCGGAACACGCGTGATCTCGAGCATGTCCGGTTTGATCTCGGTGCGGGCAGGGATGTCCTGTTTGGCCGTAACGACGGTGGTTTCGCCGCCACCGGAGATGCTCCGGACTCCGCTGTCACCGTTGTCGCGCAGCGAAACGAAGACCAGCAGCCCGGTGACGGCGGCGAGGCCGGCAGCCAGGAACAGACCGAGGCGGCTGCTTCCTCCGAGGGAAAATGGTGCGGCTCTATTCATGGCATGGCCTCCGGTTTGGTGAGTGGATCGTGTTCGATGGGCTTTTGCGTGTCATTCGGTGAGCTGTACCACCTTGACGACTGCGCCGTTGTATTCGCCGATTGGCTGTCCGCTCGCGCCCACGGGGAGATGCTGGGAAAGGGCAAACCGGCCGGTGATCCAGCACTGTCCCGGTGGCTGGCCGCCACCGCCACCGCCACCTCCACCGCCGCCACCGTTACCTCCGCCCCCGTTGCCGTTGCCGTTGCCATTCCCGTTGGGGTTCTGGAACGGCGTGTTGTTTCCGCCGCCCTGTTGGGTGCAGGTCGGTCCGACGCCGTTGACGGTCTGCACGGTCGTGACGTCGATCACGAAGTAGGCGAACTGGCGGAGGCCGCCGCTGCCCGGGACATCGACGATGTCCAGGTCGCAGTGACCGTTGCAGTAGCCGGTAACGACTGGAATGAGAATGACCGACGTTGGCTGGACGCCGTTGCCGTTGCGCATGGCGCCAATGAACGGGTTGCAGCGCGGCTCGATGTAGAAGACTCCGCCGCTGGTGTAGGTGACGTCGTCCCAGGTCAGACACGGACCTGAACTCGGGTCGCCCGGCGATCCTGCGTAGGAACGACTCTGGGCGGCGGCGTTCATGCGTTCGTCGAGGCATGCCCTCAGGCTCGAGACGTTGCCCGACTGAGCGTCGACCGGGTCGGTGATGCCTGTGGTCGAGCCGCCCTTGAGGAAGGCGCACACGTCCGACGCTCCGCTTCCATCGATGTCGATGAGCTGGTAGCTGCTGTTGGGGGCGCCGTTGTTCTGGGAGTACTCCTTGAGGGTCACACTTCCGTTCGTGGCAATGGCCTGGTTGTATGTGGCCTGGCTCACCGACAGCGGGACGACGCCGGGGCCGGGGAG
>CAYYSD010000182.1:0-5836 GCA_964474285.1 uncultured Anaerolineaceae bacterium
GCCTGCAGCGTTGTCGTGCTGCTGCCGCGCCGTGCCGTGCTGGCGTTGGTGTCGTCACTCATATGGAAAATCGTATCATCCTGAGGGCCTATGCGCTCCCCTTTACTGCAGTTTTCATGGAACGGCCTGCCCGCGATGTTCCCCGGCTTCGATTCACCGGACCGTTGGCTGCCGTTGCTCCAGCGCCACGCGGAGCTGATCGAGCGGAATCGCGAGGCCGTCCGCACGACCGCCGTCAGCGCGGAGGACCAGGTGCGCCGCAACTTTGCGGAATCGCTCGAACTCTGGCGCATCGCCATTGAGGCACGGTTGCCTGAGCGGGTCGTGGACGTGGGCAGCGGCGGCGGGTTCCCCGGGCTCGTCATCGCGGCAGTCGCGCCCGGCGCCGACGTGCACCTGGTCGAACCGCTTCAGAAGCGGGCCCGCTTCCTGGCGATGACAGCCGCGGAACTCGGGCTCACGAATGTTACGGTCCACGGCCTGCGCGCCGAGGAGGCGGGCCGGGGTCCGCTGCGGGATTCGGCCCAGGTGGTGACGGCCCGGGCCGTCGCGGAGTTGCGCGAGCTGCTGGAATACACGGCGCCGCTCTGTGCCCCCGGCGGCGTGATCGCGCTGCCAAAGGGCAGCCAGCTCGACGCGGAGATCCTCGCCGCCGGGACGGCGATGGCAGCCCTGGGCTGTTCCCTGCGCGGCGTGGTGAGCATGCGCCCGGGGGTCAGCCAGGTCATCCGCGTGGCGCTCATCGACAAGGCCGCCGGGACGGATGCGCGCTTCCCAAGGCGGCCCGGAATGCCCGGGAAACGTCCGCTCTAGATTCGTTTAAATGGTTAAAGCGCGTATGCATGTATGCAGGCTTGCATCCTGTGCTATAGTTCGCCGGACTGCCGCAGGAACGTTTCTGACGGCGCAATCTTGTGCCAGCTACCAGGAGGGCGCTCTATGGATCCGAACGTCATTTTGAATCGGGTGATGCGGCTCGCACGTCTCGATACGAGCGTGTTCGACGAAGTCCGCGATGATGCGCGCGAACTCATCCCGGCGCTGATTGTCGCCGGGATCTCGTGCCTTCTCGCCGGGCTCGGCGCCTTTCTGTATTGGAACCTCGTCCCGAGCGAGAGCTACCGGGAGTTCATCGAAAGCAAGCTGCTGAACACGCTCATCCTCGGCTCCATCTTCATGGCCGCGATGTATGCAGTGGCAGTGCTGGTCATCTATGTCGTCATGGCGCAGATGTACAAGGTGGCCGTCGATTTGCAGGCGCTCCTTCGGACCTGTGGCTATGCCGCCGTACCTCTGTCGCTTTCGCTGCTCGTCTTCATCCCGGTGCTCTGGCCGGTGTTCGCCCTTGTCCCGCTGGCGCTGCTCTTCGTGATGATGATCTACGCAGTCCAGTCCGCCACGGGAGCCGATTCCACCCAGGTGGTGATGAGCACAACGATCGGCTTCACCGTGATGGTGCTCATCCTGGGCTTCATCACGCTCTCGAGCGGCAGCTCCGATGCCCCCATCGGAGCAGGTGTCTTCGGACTGCTCGTCGACTTCAGTTCCTGAGAGGTTCCGGGTCCGTACCCGGTGCCGCCGCCCGCCCACGACCCGTCGCCGCATCGCGGAGACGGGTCCTTTGGCTTTTGCGCCGCCACGGGGACACATGCGGCTGAAACGCGGCGCGACTTGACGGGAGGAGGGGTTCCCCGATGGCGAGTGATGCAGCCCGTGCCATCGCCCGGGCCAACATCCGCAAGTACTACCTCTTTCACTTCTGCACCGACTTCCTCCTCTGGGCCGGGATCTGGATCAAATACCTCACGGTCGAGCGCGGCTTCGAGCTGAAGTGGATCCTCCTGATGGATACGCCATTCTGGCTCTCCATCGCGCTCCTGGAGGCGCCCCTTGGCGCCCTGGGCGATCGCTTTGGCCGCCGCCCGGTGATGGCTCTCGGCCAGCTGACCTACGCCCTCACGTTTCTCGGGTTCGGGCTCACCACCAACTACTGGATGCTCTTTTTCGACTACCTCCTCTGGGCGCTCGCCGCCGCGCTCGCCAGCGGAGTCGACCAGGCGCTCCTCTACGACACGCTCAAGGAAGTCGATGACGAGGACGAGTTCCCCCGAATCGTCGCCCGTTCGCAGGCCGTGACCGTTTCGGCCGGGTTGACCGGCGTGATCCTGGGTGGAGCACTTGCGTCGCTCTGGGGGCTCACCCCCACCGTCCAGGCCAGCGCCATCATTCCGCTCGCCGGCATGGCCGTCGCACTGACGATGCACGAGCCGCCGTACGCTCACGGCCACCGGCGCTATTGGCACGACATGAAGCAGGCGTTCGGGTTCACCTGGCGCCGGGTCCAGGTGCGCTACGGCGTCATCCTGCGCGCCCTGGTCATGACCATGTGCTTTGCGCCGGTCGTGCTCATTCAACCCTTCCTCATCGAACACGAAGTCGCGACTGCCCTGTTCGGGGTGTTCCAGGCGCCGCTCCGCCTCGTCGCGGTTGTAGCTGCGCTGTTGGCCTTCGCGCTGGGACAGCGCGCCGGCCCGGCGCGACTGGTGATCAGCGGCTCGGCGTTGGTGATTGCCGCCTTCGCTGGCCTCGGACTGTTCGATCACACGGCGGCCTTCGCACTCTTCGCCATCCCGGCGTTCGTCCAGACCGTCTTCCGCCCCATGTTCGATAACTACATCAACGCGCGCACGCCGAGCGACATCCGCGCCACAGTGCTGAGCATTGCCTCGCTCGCCATGAGCCTCCAGCTCGCGCTCTTCGAGCCCATCCTGGGCTTCATCGCAGACGAACGCTCGGTGCCGGACGCGTGCCTGTTCACGGCGGTGTGGTTCGCGATCATCCTGCCGCCGGTGATCTATCTCTGGCGGCGGCAAGGCCTCGACGAATCGACCGCGCTCGCGCCCGCGATCGAGCCCGCCTGAGCCTCAGCCCAATGCCGCGATGGCGGCGTCGATCGACTCCTCGAGCGTGCCGGCCATGATGTCGATGTCTTCGCCGTTGATGATGAAGGGCGGCCCCATCATCACGACATCCTGCGCGACACCGGAACCGCCGGGATAGAAAAAGACCCCGCGCTTGAGACCTTCTGCCGAAACAGCGCTCGAGAGCTTCGCGGTTGCCGGGAACCGTTCGAGGGTTTCCCGGTCGCGCACGAGCTCGACTCCCAGGAGGAGACCCTTGCCGCGCACTTCCGCGACATGTGGATGGCGTTCGAGCGGGCGCAGGGCCTCGCGGAGCTGCGTGCCCATGCGGGCTGCACGGGCGACAAGCTCTTCGCGCTCCATGATTTCGAGGACCTTGTCTGAGATGGCGCAGGAAGCCGGGTGACCCTGGTAGGTGTAGAACATCAGGTCTTCGTGGCGGGCAGCCATGGGCGCTACTACGTCTTCGGTGCAATAGACGCCGCCGATAGGCGCGTAGCCGCCGGAGAGCCCTTTGCCGCCGACCATGATGTCCGGAACGACGTCCCAGTGGTCCACGCCGAACTTCTTGCCGGTCCGCCCGAATCCCGACATCACCTCGTCCGCGATCAGCAGAACGCCGTAGCGGTTGCAGATTTCGCGCACACGCGGCCAGTAGCTGTCGGGAGGCGGCAACGCCCCGCCGGAGGCCCCAACCACCGGCTCCGCGATGAAGGCCGCGACGGTGCCGGCGCCTTCGCGAAGAATGACCTCTTCGAGCGCGTCCGGAGCCGATTCACGCGGGTCCGGCGAGAGTCTGCCCAGCGATCCTTCCAGGCTGTAGGGCGCTCGTACCTTCGGGAAGGGGATGAGGAGCGGCTCCATCCCCCTCCGGCGCGTCGCGTGACCGCCCACGGAAAGCGCCCCGAGCGAAACGCCGTGATAGGAGAGGTCCGTCCCGATCACCTTCCAGCGCTCCGCCCGGCCGGCGGCGAGATGGTGCTGCCGCGCCAGGCGTATCGCCGCTTCCACCGACTCTGAGCCACCGCTGGTGAAGGTCGCCCGGGTTAGGCCCTTCGGCAGCCAGTTGGCCACGAGCCGCTCTACCAGCCTCGCCCGCGAAGGTGCCCCAAAGGGCGGAACCACGTACGTCAGCTCCATGAGCGCGTTCGCCGCCACATCGGCGACTTCCTGGCGCCCGTAACCGATGTTCCCCACGATCGCGCCGCCTGCCGCATCGAGGATGCGGCGTCCGTCGGGCGTTACCAGGTAAGCGCCTTCCGCCGATGCGATTTCGAACGGGGCAGAGTGCGGGACGAACGCTGCGGGGAACGGCCGGTCAGTCATCGCGCGATCATAGCAGGCCAGCTGCGCCCCGATTCAGTCTTCTTCGGCGAACAGCACGTCGAGCATAGCGCGTCGCTCCCGGGGGTCGAGGAACGATCTCGTCAGCGTGTAGTGCTCCGTCTCTTCGTACGGGACGCGCTCGATGCCGCGTTCCGAAAGCCAGTAAATCGTCGCGCCCGGGTAGCCCATGATGATGGGCGAGTGCGTCGCGACGATGAACTGGGACGACCGCCCGACCAGCTGGTGCATGAGCGACAGGCAGGCGAGCTGGCGCACAGGCGAGAGCGCGGCTTCCGGTTCGTCAAAGATGTAGAGGCCATGGCCGCCCATCCGGTGGAGCATCGTGGCCATGAACGATTCACCGTGCGATTGCTCGTGGAGCGAAATGCCCCCGTAGAAGCTAAGGACGTCCCCGCCGATCCGGTCGATCTCGGACGCGACGTTGTACATGCTTTCCGCGCGCAGGAAGAAGCCGTCGCGTTCGCGCACGGCGCTGCGTTGCAAGCGCAGGTGGTCTGAGAGCGATGAATGCGAGTTGTAGGTGCCGAAGTTGAAGTTCTTCGTTCCGCCTTCGGGGTTGAAGCCGGCAGCCACGGCGATGGCTTCGATGAGCGTGGACTTGCCGCTGCCGTTCTCGCCGACGATGAAGGTGACGGCGGCGTCGAGCTTGAGGCCCTCGTTCAGGGCGGCCACCGCGGGCAAGTCGAATGGGTACTCCGACTCCGGGTGCTCCACGCCGGGAATCAGCGCGACCGACCGGATGTATCCACCGAACTTCGCCATGGCCGCTCCTTTCTGTCCCGAACGCGCGACTACTCGCGTTAGAGAGGGTTGCGGAAGCTCAACTCAGGGAACGCCGAGAAGTCTCGGTCCGCCGTGAGAAGTTCCTCCACACCGTTTTCGAGGCAGAGCACGGCGATGCGAGCATCATGAATTGCGGCACCAGCGATGTTTCCCGCCAGGACCAGAACTCGCAGACGCGCGAAGGTGGACGGCCCCTCGGAAAGCAATACGACCGAGGGCGACTTCAGCCATTCGTCAATCTGTTCTACGGCCTGTAGTGGCGACGACGGAGGGTCGTACATTCTCGGACGGGTGCAGACGGAGAAGAATTCATAGAGGGTCGGCCATGCGATTGCCCATGGAACGGATCCTTCCGCAAGCTCCTTGATGAGCGCGAACGCTGATTGGTGGAAAGGCGAATCGCGCCGGTGGGCGTAAACGAGGAGGTTGGTGTCGACAGCGATCACGTACCGCGGCCGCGATAGATCTCGTCACGAAGCTGTTGCCAGGTCGCCTCCTGGAATTCTGGCATAAGACCATTCCCGTCAACACTTTTGTCCTTGAGTGCGAAAGGCTTCTGCGCCTCCGGCCTGGAGGCGATGAGCTTCCTTAGCGCCTCGTTGATGAGTGAACTGAGCGTGGTCTGTTCTTCGATTGCCACGCGTTCAGCCTCGGCGAGAACCGGTTCCGCGATATCCACAGTCGTCTTCACGATTCCACCCTACCCGGCCGGGTTGCGCCCTTCAAGCCTCCGATCTGCCTCATTGAAGGTGCTACCGAGGGGTAGGTGCTGCCTCAGAAGTCCT
>CAYYSD010000183.1:0-5759 GCA_964474285.1 uncultured Anaerolineaceae bacterium
CGTCTGCGACGAACCGGTGTCTGCCCTCGACGTGTCCATCCAGGCCCAGATCATCAACCTCCTCCAGGATCTGCAGGACCAGTTCAACCTCACGTACCTGTTCATCGCGCACGACCTTTCCGTCGTGCGCCACATCAGTGACCGCGTGGGCGTTATGTACCTCGGCCACATGATGGAGCTCACGGACCGGGACTCGATCTTCGAGAACCCGCTCCACCCCTACACCAAGGCGCTCATGTCCGCCGTTCCGATTCCGGACCCCGAAATCGAACGAAAGCGCGAGCGCATCATCCTCCTCGGTGACGTCCCCAGCCCGCTGCGGCCGCCATCCGGCTGCGTGTTCCACACGCGCTGCCCCATCGCCATCGACGAATGCCGCACCCGGCGTCCCGACTGGCGCAACGTGGGCACCGCCGATAAGGAACACTGGGTGTGGTGCCACCGCGTCGACGCTTCGCAGGCAGGCACGACCGGCATGGCAGCCCCGCCGAGCAACAACTAACCCGGCGGATTTCCCGCCACGAGACACAGCAAAGCCCACCCCTCCCGGTGGGCTTTGCTGTTGTGCCCCAGGGCGGAGCCGGTCACCATGCATGACGAACTCAGGCGTACCATCCAGGCTATCCCCCCGCACGACGAACGCGAAGCCGCTGATATCGCGACGGCGCTCGCCTGGTTGGATTCCGGGGCAGAATTCAGCCGGGATGCCTCCGGGTTGCCGCTCACCCATCTCGTCGCCTATTTCGTCCCCATCGACTTCCGCCGGCGCCACCTGTTGCTTGGTGACCATCGCAGGTCCGGCCTCTGGCTGCCCCCGGGCGGACACGTAGAGCGCGGCGAGACGCCCGCCCAGTCCGTCGCCCGCGAGGCGCGTGAAGAGCTGGGCCTCGAGGCAATCTTCGCCGGCGACGGACTCCCTTCGTTCCTCACCATCACCGGCACCGTCGCACAGACCCCGGTTCACACGGACGTCAGTCTCTGGTACGTGCTGGACACCGACACCGGCACGCCGATCGTGCCGGAGGAACGCGAGTACCACGGCGTCGCGAGGTTCCATTTCGAGGATGTGCCACGAGAGCGAGTTGAGCCGAACCTCGCGCGCTTCGTGAGCAAGCTCAGGGCATTTCGCTAGGGACGGACCGTCGGCGAGGCCGGCACAGTCTGATTCCCCTGCGGCGAAGGCGATGCGGAAGGACCAACAGTCCGCGTGGGGGTTGGGCCCACCGTAGGCGTCCTCGCCGGCGTGCCGGGGGTCGCCGTCGGGGTCACCTGCGGGGTCGGGGTAAGCGTCGGCTCGTTCGTCGGCGTAGCCGTCGCCGGCCGCGTGGGCGTCCCGGGCAGCGTCGGCGATACCGCGGGTGAAAGCGATGGTGGGGGAGTCGGCGTGTTACCTCCGCCGTCGTCCCCACCGCGCGTTGCCAGGACGATGCCGACAACAGTGCCGGCACCGACGGCCACGAGTCCGGCGCCGATGAGCGCCAGCGCCAGGAATCCCGGATTGGAACGTGGAGGCGGCGGCCCGGAAGCCTTCACGCGCGCCGTGGGGTTCCGTCGCCTCGGTTCCAGGGCCCGTGGCGGCCGCCCCGGAGGCGCGACGGCTGGCGGACGCCCACCCACAGTCCGCTTTGGAACCCGCGACAACGCCGTCGCAAACTCCGTCGCGCTTTGCGGACGGTCCAAAGGCGAGCGGCTCAGCGCGCGAGCAAGGACTCCCTCGAGCTCAGCCGAGGCGCTCATGGCAAAGCTCCGCAACGGCGGCGGCGACGAAGCCAGGCGTTGTCCGGCGGTCGCGGCGGGGGTCGCCCCGGCAAACGGCAACCGCCCGGCGACCATTTCGTAGACCATCAGCGCAAGTGAATAGACGTCCGAAGCCGGGGTCGCGGCCGAGCCCTGCAACACTTCGGGAGCGAGGTAGGCCACGGTTCCCATGACTTCGCGCGCCTGTTGCGGCGTCAACGTCCGCGTGACTGTCTCGGCCACCCCGAAATCGGCAACTTTCGCCACGCCGTGTTCGTTGACCAGGATGTTCTCCGGCTTGATGTCGCAGTGCATCACCCCTTGCAGGTGCGCATAGGCGAGCGCCTCCGCTACCTGCTTGCCATAGAGCACCGCTTCGGTCTCCGTGAAGCGGCCCTGCGTCTCCAGAAGCTGACGGACGGAATAGCCGTGGACGTACTCCATGACCAGGTAGTGATGGCCTTCGAACTCGCCGGCGTCATACACCGCGACGATGTTCGGGTGCTGGAGCCGGGCGATGATGCGGGCTTCCGCCTGGAGTCCGCCCGCCAGTTCGCCATCGTCGCCGATTTGGCGCAGCACCTTCACGGCGACCCACCGCCCGAGGCGCATGTCCTCCGCAAGCCACACTTCGGACATCCCGCCTGTGCCCAGCAGCCGTTCGAGGCGGTATCGTTCGTTCAGGACATCCGAAGGACTCACGCGAATTGACGCTCCACCACATTGGCCTCGGTCCCGGCTCATCGCGACGAAACCTTGAACTGGCGCTGCTCTGCGCGAGTGTCGGATTCGCCGTCTGCGCCTGGCGAGCGCTGGAAAGCGCGGAATTCGCCATGCCACGCCAGTCCGATCGAATTCTCGCACAGTTTGTCACGACGATAGTGCTCGGACACCTGGCGCTCCGCGTGGTGGCGCCGCGCACTTCCGCGCATCTTTACGCGGCGGCAGCGCTTCTATCGGCCGTGGGCCTCGCCCTGGTCACCCGTCTTGAGCCGTCTGTAGCCGGGGACCAGGCGAACTGGATCTCGGCCGGAGTCCTTGTCATGGTGCTTGTCGCGGCCCTCTCGCCGCTCTATGGACGCCTGCACGCCCTGAAGTACACCGCCGCACTGGCCTCCGCGCTCTTGCTTTTCGCCGCCGGCCTCTTCGGAGAAACCATCAACGGCGCCAGGCTCTGGATTATCATCGCCGGCCAGTCAGTCCAGACGACCGAGCTGTTGAAGGTGTCCCTCCTGGTCTTCCTCTCGGGGTACCTCGCCGATACCGCCGGCATCCTCGCCTCGCCACGGATCCGGTTCGGGGGCCGCGACTACTCGTCGTTGCCCTACCTGATTCCGCTCGCCGTCGCGTTCCTCACGGCGCTCATGGCCCTTGCCTTGCTGAAGGACCTTGGCTCGATAGCTTTGCTGCTCCTCCTCGCCCTGAGCGCCCTCTACGTGGCGACAGGGCGGCTCCGGTTCGTCCTGGCAGGCGCGCTGATGCTGGTGATGGTCGCGGTGGCGGGATACTTCGCCTTCGACCACGTCCAGGCTCGCGTCGATGTCTGGCGCGACCCCTACGCGCAGGCCGACGGCGCAGGGTATCAGACGGTGCAAAGCCTCTACGCGTTTGAAGCCGGTGGCGTCACCGGCGAGGGCCTCGGGCTGGGCCAGCCCGACAGCATTCCCGCTGCGCCCACCGACTATGTCTTCGCCGCCGCCGCCGAAGAGCTTGGCATGGCCGGCGCCGCTGGCATCGTCGCGCTCTATGTTGTGTTCGTCGTCGCGGGGTTCCATGTCACGCTTCGCGCGACGGACGATTTCACACGCCTCATGGCATGCTGCATCGCGATGCTCATCGGCATCCAGGCAACCGTCATTATCGCCGGCAATCTGCGCATCATTCCGACCACAGGCATCACCCTGCCGTTCGTGAGCTACGGCGGCAGCAGCCTCCTGGTGAACTTCGCCCTGACGGGACTGTTGCTGGGCATCAGCAACCGGGCAGAAGCCAGCCGGATCCCTTGACCCTCCTCACCCGGCGCTGAAGCGGAGGACGACCGAACCAAGCGTCAATTGTTCGCCCCCCCGGAGCAGGAGGCCTCGCGCGCCTGCCGGCCGTGCTCCGACGAAGGTCCCGTTCGTGCTGTCATTGTCCCGAATGCGCCAGCCATCGTTCGCGCGCCAGATCACAGCATGCGTCGCCGAAACGGAAGTGTCGGCCAGGACGATGCCGGCCGCCGGATCCCGCCCGATGGTCATCTCCCCCGCAAGCTCGAACGCGTCGCCGGTCACCAGCCCGGTCTCGCCAGGTCCGACCACGAGCAGGCGCGCCGCACCGGCCGCCACCACGCGGGCGCGACGGGGTTCACCGCGTAGCCCAACACGCATCGTAAACGCCGCCACAAGGATGAAGCCGAAGATGATGGCGATGAGCGCCAGCCGCAGCGCCAGGAGTTCGCCGCTGCTATCCATCCGCCACCTCGAAACGGAGCCTGAAGTCGCCGATCTCAACTGAGCCGCCGTGGACGACAGGCACCCGCGCCTGCTTCGCTCCATTCACGAACAGCCCGTTGCTGCTTCCAAGGTCCACGAGCTCGAATCCGCCTCCCGCGGCGCGTTCAATCTCCGCGTGGCGACGCGACACCGCGAGGCCCGGCAGCACGAGGTCGTTGCCCTCCGCCCGCCCAATGGTGAACGGCGCATGCGTGACCGGGATGCGCCGGCCTTCAACGACGAGGCTGATGTCCCGGACGTGCATGATGCGGCGGGTGGCGCCCGCCGGGACCGCGACCACACGGTGCGTCGTGTCCGCGAAACGGAAGTACACGGAGGGCGCCCCCACGGCAACGCCCGTCGATTCCGCCACATAGACGAGGATATCGCCATTGATCCGGGCACCCAACCTCCCGGCGGCGGCGGTCATCGCCGCCTCAACTTCGTGCCGAAGTTCTGTGAGTGCGGGGCGAAACCGCGCAAAATCGTCAGGGTGAAGCGACACTTCGGCGACATTCGGGCCGGCGTCCCCCGACACCGCCGTTTCGAAGCCCGCATTCACGCGCTGGAGCAACTCGATGGGGTGCAGGCCCGCGCCCGAGACCTTTCGGGCCACTGCGTCGAGCATGCGTTCGAGCCCGGGGCGTTCGTCGCTCATCGGCCAAGTGCCGCGCGGATGACCTGTCCCGCGATAGGAGACGCGACCACGCCGCCCTGTCCGCCATCCTCCACGACCACGGCGACAGCGATCACAGGATCGTCTGCGGGAGCGAACGCGATAAACCATGCGTGCGAGGTGCCCCGCCCCGATTCGGCCGTGCCGGTCTTGCCCGCAACCTTCACCCCCGGAATGGCCACGCCGTTCGCCTGTCCCTTGTCGATGACGGCCACCATCATGTCCCGCACCTGAGCAGCCGTCTCGGCGGAGACCACACGGTGTTCAGCGGAGTCTCGCAGGTCCGCAACCCTATCGCCCGACCCCGGCTCCACCGCGCGAAGCCCGAGAAACGGCTGACGCAGCACCCCCCGGTTCGCGATGGTGGCCGCGACCAGCGCCATCTGGAACGGCGTGGCGAGCAGCTCACCCTGCCCAAACCCGGTGCTCGCGAGCAGAGATGTCGTTTCGCCCGACCCGGACCCGTGAATCTGCGTGGGCGCCGTATCCAGCGTGAAGTCCAGTGCCGAACCGAAGCCGAAGTTGCGCGCCGTCGCGTTCAGGCGGTCCCACCCGAGCTTCACGCCGGCGTCCGCAAAGATGGCGTTGACGGAGAATGCGTAGGCGTCACGAAAAGGATAGGTGCCCACCCCCTGCGAGACGTTCCGGCAGGAAACAGGGAATCCGTCGAAGACCAGTTCGCCGGGACACGTGACGATCGTGTCGGGCTTGAACACGCCGTTTTCGAGGGCGCCGGCGGCGGTCACCGTCTTGAAGGTCGAGCCGGGCGGGAAGAGGCCCTGGGTTGCGCGGTTCAGCAACGGCGATGTGAGGTCTTGCTGCAGCGCCTCGGTGAGGCTGCCGGGGTCATACGTTGGAACGCTGACCATCGC
>CAYYSD010000184.1:0-5658 GCA_964474285.1 uncultured Anaerolineaceae bacterium
AGGTGAAGCGCACCAGCTGCCCGCCCACCTGGCTGAAGTCGGTGACGACGTTCGCGCCAGGGCCGGCGTGTGACTGTGCGGCGTCCTTGAGGGCCGCGTAGCGCCGGCTGCGCTCGCTGAGGGCGGCGGCGTCGTCGTCGGTGGCCCCGCGCTGGCGCTTTTCCGCATCGACGGCGGGGAGCACGAGCCTGTCGTCGTAGGCAACGATCGCCTCGACGGCGCCGTGGGCGGCGAGGTCATCGCGCACGCTCGCATCGATGCGCCCGAGGGCCACTTCGGACTGGACGTCTGCCCAGGGGTCACCCGCTGCCGTCCCGAGGCCTGGCAGCGAAGCCAACAGCGAGGCTGTCCCCGTGATCGCGGCCAGCAACGCACGCCTGCTCAAACGCATCCCCATCCCCCAGCGCGGGGCCTCCGCGCGTCTCAAGATGCCTGTGATCTGAGGGTCGCACTTTGTGGCCAGGTGTTGAGGGTACGAACGGGAAACGTTTGCGCCTATCGGCAAAGTTCCGAGCTGTTTACCGTTGAGGCCCTACCCCGGTATCGTGCGCCCTGCAAGATCACCAAAACGCAGGAGGCCATTGATGCCCGGACCAGATTCCGAAGGCCTGATCACCGACGAAATGCGCGCCCTCATCGGCAAGGAGTCCGCGCCATGGACGAACGAAGTGGACCGGACGTGGATCCGCATGTTCGCGCGATCCGTCGGCCATACCGACCCCGTGTACTACGACGAGGCGGCTGCGAAGGCGGCCGGCTACCGCGGCCTGCCCTGCCCTCCCGGCTACCTCGGGACGCCTGTCTTCAACCCGCATGCGCCCGCCCGCGGCGGGCTCGCGCAGCCTGAGCCTCGCAAGCCGATGAACCGGCGGCTCAACGGCGGAACGGAACTCGAGTACTTCGACGACATCTTCGCGGGCGACGTGCTCGACGTTTCCTCGCACATCGAGTCGATCGAGGAGACTGTCGGGAGCCTCGGGCCCATGCTCGTGACGCGCACGCAGACGGTCTACAAGCGCGACGGCAAGACGGTAGCCATCGCGACGGGCACGGGTCTGCGCTACTAGGTAACAACCGGCTCCAGCGCTCCATCGGCGGGCAGCCGGTAGAATCCGGCGAACCGCCGGGAGGAGCACTCACATGTCACTCGCAGGGCGAATCGCCATCGTTACGGGAGGTGGCCGCGGCATCGGCCGCGCAATTTCCGAAGGCCTCGCGGCGGACGGCGCGACCATCGCCATCAACTATCGCAACGACGAAGCGGCGGCGAACGAGACGGTGAAGGCAATCGAAGCCGCCGGGGGTAAGGCGAAGGCCTACCAGGCGTCTGTCGAGGATTGGGACGGTTGCGGCAGCATGGTAGCGCGCGTAGTCGAGGATTTCGGCGGGATCGACATCCTCGTGAACAACGCGGGCATCGCCAGCCGCGGGCAGTCGGTCGCGGACACGGACCCCGCCGAGATGGAACGCGTGGTCCGCACCCATGCCTTCGGCGCGTTCTACATGTCCAAGCTCGCCATTCCCCATATGCGCACGCGGGAACGCGGGGACATCATCATGATTTCGAGCGCGGCCACACGCGTGTTCGGTGGATGGGGGTCGCCCTACAACATGGGCAAGGCGGCGATCGAAGCGCTGGCGGCGACCATCGCGAAGGAGGAGCGCGACCACAACATCCACGTTAATGTCGTGGCGCCGGGCCTGGTGGAGACAGAGATGGGGAAGCGCCTTGCCCGGGCGACGCGCGGCGTCCAGGACATTCGCCAGCTCGACGCCACCTCGCCGTTCGGCCACGTCTGCCAGCCGGAAGATGTCGCGGATGTCGTGCGCTACTTCTGCAGCCCGGCTGCGGCCTACGTGACGAATGAGCGCATCTACGTGGATGGCGGCGGGTTTCCGGTGATGCCGCGACGCTCTTAGTGCCGGTGCCAGCTCGAAAATGCGTTGAGGGGGCCGTCGCTCGATGGCACACTGGGCTCCGTGGACGTACGTGTGCTGGGGATCGGCGACATCGAAATCATTGCCGCCATCGACCGCTCTGAGCAGGTCGACACCCTGTATAGCGTCGAGGACGGCCGGCTGGTGGAGCGCGCCGTGGACGTGGTCGAAGTCCCCCCGTGGGACCCGGACGGCCATGGTCCCGGCAGCGTTGCCGCCAGGGTCGCGTTCTGCCGGCAATGTGTCGTGGACGGCGGCGAGTTCCTGGGCGCCTTCGACGACGCCGAACTGCTCGGCGTGGCGGTCGTCGATGGACGGCTCGAACCCGGCCTGGCCTGGCTTGCTTTTCTCCACGTCAGCCGGCCCCACCGGCGGCGCGGCGTCGCCTCCGTCCTTTGGGACGCAGCTATCGACATCGCGATGGAGGCCGGCGCCGGTTCCATGTATGTCTCGGCCACTCCGACAGGTTCCGCGGTCGGATTCTATCTCGGGCGAGGCTGCCAGCTCGCCGATCCGGTTCATCCTCGCCTGTTCGCCGAGGAGCCCGACGACATCCACCTGGTCGTTCCCATCGGGCGCTGACCCCTGTCGTGCGTCCGGCGTCTGCCTCCGGTCCGACGTCAGGCGAGCGCCCGTTCCACGAGTTGGCGCTGGTGGGCCGGGAGTTCGAGGGCGAGCGCGAATTCCCGCCCGGCGGGGCTCATTTTCGCCCATGTCTTTCGAAGGACATCGACCATTCGGTCGTCCGGCACCCGGTCGCTAAGTTGCTCGAATTGCGTTTCCATGAATACCAGGCAGAGACCGTCTTCGAGCGCCTGGGTCTCGAGATCGGTACCGAGGCCGCGCTTGCGGATGAGAGACTGGACGCGCGCGACGGTCGCGGACTCGTACCCCGCTTCGGCAAGGATCGCGCCGGCCTGTTCCGCGTGGAATGTTGCGAGGCCGGTGCGCCAGCGAAGATAGCCGCTCCGCCCCTCGGGGTAGGTCGAGCGGGGCCGTTGCCAGCGGCGGATGTGATGGGCGCGGGCGGCGAGGAGGAGTTCCTCGGAGGCATCAGGGCGCAGCAGCGTCACCCAGCGCGTGAGCATCTCCGCATGCACAAGTTCTTTGGGGCGGGCCACGCCGGCGATGGTGAGGCTGGTTGGATCGGCGGCGTTTGCCGCGTCGATGGCCGCGATGGCGCGTTCGAAGCGGGCCTGGTTGCTGATCGCCATGGGGCGGCTCCCCTGTGTTGCCGGTGTTACATCTCGGGCGCGGGCGCTCGGGTTGGCCGTTTCAGTTCGAGCCAGGCGGCCGCGATGATGAACCAGTGGACGGCGATCAGGAAGAGGATCGCCGAGATGATGGTGAGGGCGTCGCGGCCGGCATCATCGCCATCGACGAGGGTACCGCGGTAGACGTTGGCCCAGAGCAAGATGAGGCCGAGGACGAGGAATACGACCGGCCCGGCGAGGAGGTTGAAGCCGCCGCGCAGGGCCACATGGGCGAAGGCCATCCCGCCCAGCACCCAAAGCGGCGTGGTAATGGCGACATGCCACGCTCGGTGATTGTCCCAGGCGGCCCACGTCTGAAAGGCGATGGCGAGAAAGCCGCCAGCGAAGAGCAGATAAAGCGCGAAGGGTGCGAACCGCCTGGCCAGCTCCGCTCGCGTCCAGGCCGGAGCCTCGGGGCGGTTGGTGCGATCGTGAAGGAATGCGCCTTGCTTGTCCGTCTCGACGGGGCGCGCTGAGCTGAAATTGGCGGCCATCTGGCATCCTCGCGTTGGCGGCGTGTCCGGCACATGATGATCGTTGCCAGCCGGAGCGGCAAGCGAGACCGGGCCGCGCCGCGCTGTCAGCCGCTATGATGGGCGGCGCACCGTGGAGGCGCATGTGACCAGCTTCAACGACCTGTTCTGCTACAACGACTCGGCCAACGAGGCCGTGTTCGGTCTCGTTGGGCAGCTCGATGACCGTGCTCGGGACGAGGACCACGCCGAGATCGGCGGCTCCGCCGCGGGCCTGCTGCACCATCTGACGCGGGTGGAACGCGCGTTCTTCCAGATCACAACGGGCGCGCAGCTCATGCGGCCGGGCGAACGAACCTTCGAACAGACATTGTCGGATTGGGAGGCGGAACGCCACGACTTCCGGGACGCCCTCCCGGGCCTCATCGGCCGGCTGGAGGAGCAGGTCGAGGTGCCCTGGTTCAAGCGGTCGTTCACGGTGGAACAGGCGCTGATGCAAGTGGTGACGCACTCCGTGCAACACCGGGCAGGGATCGCGACGATCCTCGGCAGGAATGGCGTTGAAGTGCCGAACCTGGACTACATCGCATGGCTCCGAGAGTTTCGCTGACCTATTGACCGCCGCGCTGGGGCGCGGGGGGCCGTTTGCCCAATACCGCGACATCGATGCTGACGCGCCCGGTGGCCGGGTCGAGTCCGCCCGAGATCGCAACGGTGTGTCCGACCACGGTATCACCGCGAAGGAGCGCCTCCGCCGTGAGGCCCGATTCACCCGGCAGGACGACGGAATCGCGCCGAAGCTGAGCGACCGCAATCCCGCGTTCCGTCTGGATGCGCACGAGCGTACCTTCGCGCGCCACGATCACGCCTTCGATGCGAACGAAGCGCACGCCGGAGGGCGGTGTTTCGGCGGGGCGCACAACTTCGGTGGGCGATTTCACCGCGGTCCCTTCGGGCGCCGCGGTCGAAGCCGGCGCTGCGGTCGCTTCCAGGGTGGCGGTGGCCACGGGCTGGCGCGGCGGATTGGGCGGGTTCGGCAGGGCTTCCTGCACCTTCAGGGCGAACACCCCGGGCGTCGAACCCGGTCCCGGTGTCACCGTGACGCGAGCGCCGAGGGCCGTGGAGAAGCGCCGGATGAGTTCGGCGGCGGAACCGCCGTCGACGGGCACCGCATAGCGTTCGCCATTCCCGGCGTCGATGTGGACGATGCCGTGGGTGCCGTCCTTCGAAAGCGTCAGGAGGGTGACCTTGCCCGAGAGGCCGTCGCGGAGGTCTCGCAGTTCGCGGAGGCGGAGGATGCGCGGGCGAGTCGTGGTTTCGCGGGCAAGCGCCACGGTCGATGCGGCCAGCACGCGATTCTCGCCGACGACACCACCAACAAGCACTGTGGCGCCGGGCTTCACGCTGGAAACATCGACGGTGGCCTCGTTTTCGATGACGGAGGTCGAATCGGAGAGCGACATCACGAAAGAGCCGCCTTCGGAGATGACGGTGACGTTGCCGTTCGCGTCGGGCTCCCCGACGACGCCGGTGGCCTGGACGTAGTCGCCGGGGGTGAGTTCGAGTGCGTGGGCGGTTTCGACCCCGCGGAACGACCCCTGGCCCAGGACAAGGGCAAGCAGGGCCACCACGCCAACGGCGGCCGCCGAGCCGAGAAGCGCGTATGTCCGGTTGGGGCCGAAGAAGCGCGAGAGGAACCCGCTGCGAACATTTCTTGCCGGCGCGATGGGCGGCAGAGGCCGGTTGGCCGCGAGGTGACGTTCGAACCGCGCGCGGGCGGCGGGCATCACCGCGGTGGCTTCGCGTTCGACCTGTGTTCGCGCCGCGGCCAGGAACCCGCTGGCTTTGAGGACGGCCTCGATCTCCTCCCGCTCTTCGGCGGACGCGTCCCCGGGCACCTGTCCGGTGACAAGGGCTTCGGCAACCAGTTCGTCCAGGCGTTGCTCGTTCACCGGTGTGCCTCCACGGCGTAGACGGTGTCGGAAAGGGCGCGC
>CAYYSD010000185.1:0-5656 GCA_964474285.1 uncultured Anaerolineaceae bacterium
CTTCGAGCCGTTGATCACGTATTCGTCGCCGTCGCGGACCGCTCGCGTCTGGAGCGAAGCGAGGTCGCTGCCGGAACCCGGCTCGCTGTAGAGCGTGCACCACCAGTCGTCCGCGCCGGTAATCCGCGGGATGAAGCGCTCCTTCTGATCCGGCGTGCCATAGAGCATCAGGCTCGGCCCCACCCACTGGATGCCCATGTTGCCGCTCGGCGCGCCGTGATAGGCCATCTCCTCGTTGTACACGAGCTGGCGCATGTGGCTCGCGCCGCCCCCGCCATATTCCTTCGGCCACGCCATCGCCAGCCAGCCGCGGTCGCTGAGCTTCTTCTGGAAGCCCATCACGTAGTCGTACTCGTCCTGGTTCGACTTGAACCCGCCCTCATAGCCGCGCTTCAGCCGGACTTCCTCCGGCGGCAGCTCAGCCTTGATGAAGTCCCGGACCTCCTGGCGAAAATTCTCAACGTCGGCGTCGTACGAAAAACGCATGGCGGGCCCCCTCGTGGCGGGTGATTTGTGCGAAGCGAACTATAGCACCCGTTGATCCCCGTGTGTGTAAAGCGCATTGAGCCGTGACGTTGCTCGTCCACCGGCATACGATGGGCGTGTTGCACACCCCACGGTGCCCACGCAATCCGATTCTTCGCCCCTCCGATACCAGCCCCTTTCGATACTTGAGTTTGCCAGTCAACAAACGTGGCGCCCGGTGGCGCGGAGTCGCACGTGCCTGAATTCGCCTGGCTGGTGCCGCTTGGCTTCGCGGTTGGGGCTTTCGGGACGCTTGTCGGCGCCGGTGGGGGCTTCGTCCTCGTCCCCGTCCTCCTGCTCATCTACCCGGATATGAAGCCCGCAACCGTGACCTCGATCTCGCTTCTTGTGGTCTGTGCGAACGCGGCTTCAGCTTCCATTGCGTTCGGTCTCCACCGGCGGATCGATATCCGCAGTGGTCTCATGTTCGGCGTCGCCACTCTCCCGGGCGCCATTACCGGCTCGCTTGTCGTTGGCCACCTCCCCCGCGACCGTTTCGACCTCCTCTTTGCCGTTGTTTTGGGTGGTGCGGGCGTGTTCCTCATCTTCTGGCGTCCGCCGAACCGCATCATCTCGCCACCTGAAGGCCGCTGGATCGTGCACCGTACTCTCCGCGACCGCCACGGGAACACGTTCTCGTACAGCTACCGCGGCTGGGTCGGCATCGCCATCAGCGGTGGCGTTGGCTTCTTCTCGAGCCTCCTCGGCGTCGGCGGAGGCTTCATTCACGTTCCCCTGATGACGGCCGCGCTCCACTTTCCCGTCCACCTTGCCACCGCCACAAGCCAGCTCGTCCTCCTGCTCGTTTCCTCGGAAGGTTCCACGGTGCACATCCTCAACGGGGACATCGGCTGGGACGAAAACCTCGCCCGGGCGGCCTTCCTCGCGGTCGGCGCCGTCGCCGGCGCACAGGCGGGCGCCCGGATCTCACGCCACGTGCCAGGCCACATCATCACGCGCCTTCTTGCCTTCGCGTTGGTCGTCGTGGCCGCGCGCCTCGGCCTGGGCGCCCTCTAACACCGCCATTGACGCGCGCATTGGTCCGCAGGTACCTCCGCCCGCCTCTCCGTCGTGTTTGGCTCCGAACCCCGCACGGACAGGTGTCCCGGCGAATGGGTCCTGCCCGTTAGAAGACCGCGATCGGGTTCACCGGGCTCCCTGTCCCGCCCCGGATGTGCAACGGGTTCACCGTAAGCATGAACTCCCATCGCCCCTCCTCGGCGCAGGCCTCAGCGAGCGGCTGCAGGAACGCGTTGTCGAGCAGCGGCATGCCCATGAACACAATCGAGAGCACATGCACCGGGCCGCCCGCCGCCCGCCCGTCGAACGTCGAATACCCGGACGGGCTTGCGTCCTGCTGGTCCCATCCAAGCAGTCCGGCGTCGTGTTCTTTCAGCACCGGGATGCAATCGACGTGCAGGCCCGGCTGAGGCGGCACGCCCGGCGCCACCCCAGGGTTCGCCGCGAGGAACTTCTGCCGCGCGCTGTAGACGAGCACGGCGTCTCCCGCGCGCGGCGTGAGTCCTTGGGCCTTCGCCGCCGCCTCTAGCTCCCACCCCCGCACCGGTTCCCCGATGTCCACGTAGTCCCTGCCCCGGAACCGGGGGATGTCGATCAGCACACCGCGCGTCGTGATCCCGTGCGACCACGCGTCGACAGCGTTGTCCCGCGCGCCCAGGCTCGTCACTCGTTCCGTCGATTTGCCGTTGTACATCTTGCCCTGCCAGAAGATGTGACAGAGGGCATCGATGTGCGTCGTCGAATAGCCGTGGTACGAAATGCCAAGGTAGTCGACCGAAGCCTGCGGCATTACGCGCACGAAGTGTTGGGCCGGGTTGTTGTTCCCGGGCCCGCCGATGGTGTTCCATTGATAGGAGAGCGAAACGCTGCGCCCCGTCTTCACCAGCGAGGCTGCGTGCCTCCGCACCTCGGGCGTGATCAGATTGATGGTTCCGGCGTTGTCTTCCGCGCCCCACCGGCCCCAGTTACTGCAGCTTTGGAAATAGCCCTGGACGTCTTCTTCGCTCGGTAGTGGATGTTCCGCGGCCATTCTCGCCTCCTTGAATTGAGGCGGATTCTACGCGGATTCGCTCCATTCACGACCACCAGCCGCGTCGTCGTCCGCGCCGGGTGCCCTGGTCTCGTGGTGTGGCGGCGGAATGTCCGCGATGGCGTCGGCTGTGTGTTCGAACACATTCCCTTCGCCCACAAGCCGGAATATGCCGAACCGCGCCAGGATTGGCCATAGCTCAGGTTTCACCGCCGTCAGAATCACGCGTGCCCCGTGACGGTGCCGGTGTTCGATGATGCCCTCGAGCGTCAACAGCCCCGAGGTGTCGATGTGCCGCACATCCTTCATCCGCAGGATGAGCGGGCGGTTCTCGCCCTGCAGTTCGTATTCGAACGCCGATGCGCTGTGGAACGAAAGAAATCCCCCCGCGTTGAAAAACGCCACGTCCGGCCGCGCGTGGATCATCCGGCTCAGCTCCGGCGAAACCCCGCCGACCATCCCTGCGTCGTCGGGTAACATCTTCGCCGCCGCGGGCAGCGACATGAGCTGCCGAATCAGAAGCACGGCTGAAGCCATCACCCCGAACCCGATGGCATAGGTCAGGTCGAAAAACAGCGTGATCAGGATCGTCGCTACCAGCACCACGACATCTGCGCGCGGCGCCCGGCGCAACAGCTTGGCCACTTCCGGCGCCTCCGCGATGTTCCATGCCACCACCAGGAGGACGGCCGCGAGCACCGTCAGCGGGATATGTCCGGCCAGGCTGCCGAGGGCAAGTGTCGCTACCAGCACGGTGACCGAATGGAACACACCCGTGAGCCGGGTCATCGCGCCGTTGCGAATGCCTGCCGCCGTGCGGGCGATAGCCGCCGTCGCAGGAATTCCGCCCATCACCGGGGAGACCAGGTTCGCCAGCCCCTGCCCGAAGAGTTCCTTCGTCGGGTTGTGACGCTGCTCGGCGCTCGCCATGCCGTCCGCCACCACCGCGCTCAGCAGCGATTCCACCGCGCCAAGCACAGCCACGGAAAACGCAGCCGGCAGCAGCGCGATGGTCATCGAGAGGTCGAAGAAACCCAGGCCTGGCGAAGGAAGGCTCCGCGGCAACTCGCCATACCTGCTCGACAGTGTTGGCGTGTCCACGCCGAAATACCAGGTGACCCCCGTCGCTGCGACCACCGTGATGAGCACCGCCGGGATGCGCGGTAGCGTTCGCTGCCACGCCAGCATCAGGAGCAGCGCCCCGAGCCCCACGCCCAGGGTCGGGATGCCGATGCTCCCGAGATGGCGAATCGTGTCCCAGAGGCGCTCGTGGAAGTGCTCGAGGCCGGGATCCGTTCCGCTCACTCCCAGGAAGTTGTTCGCCTGCCCGAACGCCAGCGAGAGCGCGATGCCCGCCGTGAAGCCGACGATGACCGGTCCCGGCATGAACCGCACCAGCCGCCCGAACCTCAGCGCACTCATCGCCAGCAGCATGATGCCGGCCATGAGCCCGATCATCGGCAGCGCTCCTGGCCCGTGGCGCAGCACTGCATGGCTCAGGATGGGCACCAGCGCCGCCGTCGGCCCCGTGATGTTGAAGCGTGATCCGCCGAAGATTGCTGCAGTCGCCCCGGCGAACACCGCCGTGTAGAGGCCGGCAATGGGTGCGACCCCCACGGCTACCGCCAGGGCGATAGAGAGCGGCAGCGCAATGATTCCCACAACCACGCCCGCCATCGCATCCCGGCCGATTGTGCCCCGATCGGGCAACGCGAAGCCGGCAGCGCGGCGCGACATCGTCGTAGCGATCATCAATGCTCCAGGGTTGGCAGATGATTCCGCGAAAGGCTGTTCCCGCGAACCGTTCGCTTCACACTAAGCATCGTCGCAAACGAATCAAGGAAAAACGACTCAAAGATTCCCGAATCAGGGGTCGCCCTTTGTTCCAGGAGCCGGCCTTTCACCTGCGAGATCACCCGGGCGATGCACGTCGTCCTGACGAGTCTTCTATTCAGCCGGTCGCTGTCGCCCCTATGCAGCGAGATCGTCGCGTTCGCAACCGGCTTCACTCCCGGCCCGCTCAATCATTCCAATCGGAACGGGAACGAGCGCCGGCGACACTTCTCGAATCTTCGCAATCGGTCGCGCCGCCGGTTCCGCCGGGCCGCCAGGGCTCCCCACTATCGGCAGAGGAAGGGGCGGCTCGCACCACCACGTCATCATCATCGTAGTCTGATCGTCGGTTCCATTCGCCCTTCGCCTTACACGTACTTACCCGCAGAAGTGCCACGATGCTCCCTATTCGTCACCCGGGGGCCGCCGTTTGAATACTCGCCGCGCGGCGCTGTCACTTGGGCTGGTGGCCTGCTCCCTGCTCAGTACCGCCTGCGTGGATTCGTCATCCGGCGATGATCCTGCGGACACCGCTCCCGCCACAACGGCCACATCTCCCGGCACTCCAACCGTCGTGGCGACGACCGCGAATCCCGAGCCTGTCCATCTCAAGCTGGAGACGATGCTCACGGGCCTGGCGCGCCCGACCCTGGTGACAAACGCGGGCGACGGCAGCAACCGCCTCTTCGTCCTCGAAAAGTCCGGGATCATCCGCACGGTCCAGCAGGGCAGGCTCGATGACGCACCGTTCCTGGATATCACGGAGATCACCCGCTCGTCCGGAAATGAGCAGGGCCTGCTCGGCCTCGCGTTCCACCCGAAGTTCAAGGACAACGGCCGCTTCTTCGTCGCCTACACCGCGCAGAACTCGGACAACACCGTCGCCGAGTACCGCGTGGCCGCGAACGGCCGGGGCGACCCTTCCGCGGGCCGCATCCTCCTGGCCGTCAAGGACCAGTACCCGAACCACAACGGCGGCATGCTTGCGTTCGGCAAGGACGGCTTCCTCTACATCTCCATGGGCGATGGCGGCAGCGCGGGCGATCCACAGGGCAACGGCCAGAACCTCGACTCGCTCCTTGGCAAGCTCCTCCGCATCGACGTCGACAGCGGTTCGCCCTACGGCATCCCGCGGGATAACCCGTTCGTGAGCCGCTCCGGTGCACGCCCGGAGATCTGGGCCTACGGCCTCCGCAACCCCTGGCGCTTCAGCTTCGACCGGCAGACGGGCGACCTCTGGATCGGCGA
>CAYYSD010000186.1:0-5656 GCA_964474285.1 uncultured Anaerolineaceae bacterium
GTCCGTCCGCAGAATCAAGATTCCAGCAGGATGTTGACGATGCGGGCGGCGGCTGCAGGCGTTTTGCCCTGGACTTTGTGGCCGCCGAACTGGTTCACCGATTGCGGCGTCAGGCCAAGGTGCCCCATGACAGGGATGCCGCTTTCGACGAGCCTGTGGACGAGGGGCACCACGCGGGAGCCGCCTTCGAGCTTCACCGCGGTGGCGCCGCCTTCCTTCAGCAGGCGTCCGGCGTTGCGCACGGCTTCGTCCTCGTTGGCCTGGTAGCTCATGAAGGGCATGTCGGCGACGACGATGGCGCGCTGGGTGCCGCGAACGACGGCGCGGGTGTGATAGATGATGTCCTCCATCGTGACCGGGACGGTGGAGTCGTAGCCGAGGACAACGCTTCCGAGCGAATCGCCGACGAGGATGATGGGGATGCCGGCCTGTTCGACAAGGCGGGCGGAGGGGAAGTCATAGGCGGTGATCATGGCGAAGCGCTGTCCCTGCGCTTTCCATTCGCGAAGCTTGTGGACAGAGATGCGAGACATGAGAAGTTCCTCCGGGGCTGCTCAGGCGAGAACGAGGGCTTCGCGTTTCGCGTAGCCATCGCCCGCGGCGACATTCGCGATTCGGTTGGACGAATCGACGAACACCCGGCGCGGCTCGATCTGGCGCGCCTCGGATTCAGTGAGGAGTTGATAGGCGATGATGATGACGGTATCGCCGCGATGGATGAGGTGGGCGGCTGCGCCATTCACGCAGACTTCGCCGGAGCCTCGTTCGCCCCTGATCGCGTACGTCTCGAGCCTGGCCCCGTTCGTAACATCGACGACGTGGACCTGCTCATAGGGGAGGATCCCGGCCGCATCCATGAGGTCCGGGTCGAGTGTGATGGAACCCTCGTAGTCGAGGTTCGCATCGGTGACGGTGGCCCGGTGAATCTTGCCGGACATGATGGTCCGCACGATGGCGCTACCTTTGCCGGCTTCTGAATCAAACGAGCCCCGCCCGGTGTGGGCGAGGCTCGGAGGGTGTACCAATCGCGCGGGTTTCTCCCGCTGTGCTTGGCATCCGTACCGGCCACGCTGGGTCCAGGCGGATTTCGCAGAGGTCGGTCGCCGGATAGAGCTCGCCTTCCTCGCGGATAGACGGCAAGCTGATCATCAGGATTGCGCCGGGGCCTGTCAACCGGCGTTTGGTGTTCCTTTGCATGACAGTTTTCCCGTTCACCGGGCGGGGCGTAGCATCGTGAACGTGTCCTCTATCCCGGTCGTGAAGCACGTCCTTTCCATGCGAACCGCGAACTACATCTTCTCCTTGATTTCCATCACGCTGGGGATTGCGTTGATGCTGTTCGTGCTCACGCAGACATCAACCTGGGACCTGCTGACCACGATCGACGTGCGGCGCTGGAGCATCGGGACGGGAATTGGTGCGCTGCTTGTGCTGAATGGCCTGATTCGTTTGTGGTTTGCGCAGGACGATGACGACGACGAGGACTGAGCGCCCCGGTGGCGCTCCCAATCCCTGTATACTCGCGGTGGTGGTGGTAACTCGCCGAAATGTCTAACGTGCCCTCGTTTCTCGTCCCCGTGACGTCATCTCCCGCCAGCCTCGAAGCCCTCAATGTGGCGTGCATGCTCGCGAAACCGAAGAAGGGCCGCATCTACGCGGTTCATGTGATCGAAGTGCTCCGCTCGCTGCCCCTCAACGCCGAAATGGATGAAGAGGCCCGCCGCGGCGAACAGCTCCTCCGGAAAGCTGAAGAAGTGGCGGCCGCGAACGACTACCACATCACCGGGGAATTGCTGCAGGCGCGCGAAGCCGGACAGGCGATTGTCGACGAATCGCGCGAGCGCGGGGTGGACGCGATCGTGCTTGGAATCGGGTATAAGCGGCTCATCGGGTCGTTCCAGGTGGGCCGGACGGCGGACTACGTGTTGAAGAATGCGTCGTGCCAGGTCTGGGTAGTGCGGCAGGCCGTGGGCGCGGCGCCAGAAGGGCGTACACATCGATGAACGTGTTGATCATGGGCTGCGGACGGCTGGGAGCGCGGGTGGCCGCCACGCTCGCGGAACAGGGCCACGATGTCACCGTCATGGACATCAATGCCAGTTCGTTCCGGCGGCTTCCGGATTCGTTCCCCGGCTCGAAAGTCATCGGGAATGGAATGGATGGGCCGGCCCTGGAACGCGCCGGGATTCAGCGCATGGACGCGTTCATGGCGACCACCCAGGGCGACAACCGCAACTACTTCGCGAGCCAGATGGCGAGAGAGGTGTACCGCGTGCCACGCGTGTTGTGCCGCATCTATGACCCGATGCGCGAAGAGATGTTCCGTGACCTCGGCCTGGAAACGTTCAGCCCGACCAGCATGGGAGCGCGCGTCATGGTCGATATGCTTTCCAATCCGCCGGGCACGAAGCGGGGAGGCGCCTGATGTATATCCTCATCGCCGGCGGTGGCAAGGTGGGGTTTCACCTTGCCAAGGAACTCCTCGAACAGAACAACGAAGTGCTCATTGTGGAGCGCGACCCGCTGCGGGCGGCACAGCTTGCCGAAGAGCTCGGTGACGCCGTCATGCAGGGCGATAGCTGCGAAGTCACGACGCTCGACGCCGCCGGCGTGGCGCGGGCGGACCTCGTCGCGGCAGTAACGGGGGACGACGAAGACAATCTGGTCATCTCGGAGATAGCCCGTAAACGAGGCGTGAGCCGGACCGTGGCTCGAATCAACAATCCGCGCAACGAACTGCTCTTCAAGAAGCGCGGCATTGAGACCACCGTCTCCGCGACGCAGGCCATCCTTGGCCAGATTGAACAGGAGCTGCCGACGACGGAGATGATCCCGCTGCTCCAGCTCGCGAGCGGCCTGGAACTCGTGGAAATGAAGCTGCCAGAAACGTCGCCCGTGATCGGCCGTTCGGTGCGCGAGGTGATGTTGCCAAGCGAATCGCTCATTTCGCTGATCGTGGACCCGGGCGGGGTGCCCAGGATCCCCGGCGGCGAAACCCGCCTGCATGCGGGCGATGCGCTCGTGCTGGTCACGCGCCAGGAGAGCATTGGCTGGCTCCGGGACGCGCTCATCGGTTCGACGCACGGGCTGGATACCTGACGCAGTTCAACGCTTTGGGAGGCTGCAGATGACGACGCAACCGCCGGCCAGCATCGCGTTTCTTGGACCCCAGGGCACGTTCGGCGAGGAAGCGGCGATCCGCTTCGCCCCCGGGGCAACACTGGTGCCGTGCCCATCGCATGCGGCGGTGGCGGCAGCGGTGGAGGCCGGGCAGGCCGAGGTCGGGGTGCTCGCCATCGAGAACGCCATCAACGGGTCGGTGGCGGAGACGCTCGACATCCTGATCCACGAAACCGACCTCCAGATCCAGGCCGAGCTCGTCCTCCCGATTCAACACAACCTGGTGGCCCGGCCGGGGACGAAGCCCGAGAACATCCGTGTCATCTACTCGCACACGCAGGCGCTGGGCCAGTGCCGCCACTACCTGGAATCGCACTTCCCGACGGCACAGTTCGAGCCTGCCCTTTCGACAGCGGGCTCGGTGGAGCTGGCCATGAAACGCGATGGCGAAGCCGCGGCGATTTCGACCCTGCGGGCTGCCGAGTTGGGCGGCGCCGAAGTGCTCGCCGCAGACATTGGCGACGAACCGCACAACGTCACACGCTTCGTCGTGGTGGCGCAGGGCAAACAACCGCCCACGGGCAGGGACCGGACCTCGATCGCGTTCTGGTTCGCGAGCGACAAGCCGGGTTCGCTGGCGGGCGTGCTGAACGAATTCGCAGACCGTGGGATCAACTGCACGAAGATAGAGAGCCGCCCCACGCGGGCGCACTTCCGTGAGTACGTGTTCCTGGTCGATTTCGACGCGCACCAGGCTGACCCGGCCGGGGCGGAGGTGTTGGCCGCGATCCGGCCCCTGTGCTCTGCCGTGAAGGTGTTCGGCAGCTTCCCGCGTTCGGAGTGACGGGCGTGGCGCCTCCGCCCGGCGAACGGCCGCCCGGCGAGCTCCTCGATCGTGTAGAGCGGCTCACAGGCAGACAGGCGCTCGGTTGGCGCCGTGCAACCGGGGGTTACACGCTGGCTGAGCGCTGGGTCCTCGACCTCCCCGGCGGGGACTCCATCTTCGTCAAGATGGCAACCACCGAACCGCTGGCACGCTGGATCCGGATCGAGCGCCGCGTCTACGAGGACGTGCGGGCCGGCTTCCTGCCGCGGTTTCTGCACTTCGACGACGACCGGGACCGGCCGTTGCTCGTGCTGGAGGACCTTGCCTCCGCGCATTGGCCGCCGCCGTGGCGGCCAGGCGACGTGGAGCGCGTGCTGACGATGCTGGAGGCCGTGCGAGCGACGCCCGCCCCGGCTTGGCTGGAGGGGTTGGAGGCGAAGGCCGCGCGCATGCCCGGGTGGTTGCAGGTCGCGGAGAACCCGGAGCCGTTTCTCTCGCTGGGGCTGGCGACGGCAGCGTGGCTCGAGCGGGCACTGCCCGACCTGCTGGCGTCCTCAGCTGCGACGCCGTTTGAAGGCGATTCGCTGCTGCATTCCGACGTTCGCAGCGACAACCTCTGCGTCACAGAGGGGCGGACACTGCTCGTGGATTGGAACTGGGTGGTCCGCGGGAACGGGCTGTGGGACGTCGCCATCCTGCTGCCCGGCCTCGAAGCGGAGGGCGGGCAGCGGCCGGACGATGTCGCGCCGGAAGCCGGGGTGTTCGCAGCGTTTCTCGCAGGCTACTTTGCCGCGCAGGCCGGCCTGCCACCGCCCGAGGGAGCGCCGCGGGTCCGCACGGTGCAGCTCGCCCAGCTTCGAACTGCCCTGCCGTGGGCCGCGCGCGTGCTGGGCCTGCCCGAGCCGGACGGCCGCTTGCGAGGCTGATGCCCGCGTGCGACGATCGAAGCATGCAGGACGAGATCTACCGGGCGATGGCAGGCGCCCTGGATCGTGGCGACCGCGTGGGGCTCGCGACGGTCGCGCGGACGCGCGGGTCTACGCCGCGCAAGACCGGCGCCAAGATGGTCGTGCGCCAGGACGGTTCGTTTTTCGGCACAATCGGCGGCGGTTGCGGCGAAGCCGAGGTGTGGCAGGAGGCGATGGACGTGCTCGACAACGGCAAGGCGCGCATCGTGACCGTTGACCTGACGCAGCCGACGGATGGCGATGACAAGATCTGCGGCGGCGTCATGGACGTATTCGTAGAGCGGCTTGCATAGGCCGCCCGGGGTTCGAAACGCGGGGTAAATGGCGCGTTCAGCCCCCGGATGTATCCTGTAGGATGAGTGAGATGCCCTGCGAAGGTGGGGCAGAGGAAGGGTCGCGATGTTAGGGCCACTCGGCACACCAGAACTGCTCATTATCGGAGCCATCGTGCTCCTCATCTTCGGCGTCGGCCGGCTCAGCGGTCTCGGCCGCGACCTGGGAACCTCGATCAAAGAATTCCGCAAGGCCGTGAAGGACGAAGACAAGGACAAGCCGGACTCAACCGCGCAGTCCACGACCCAGCCTCCCCAGGCGACGTCGCAGCCCCAGTACGTTCCGCCGGCTCCTCCCCCGGCTCCTCCAGCGCAGGGCCAACAGGGCGACCAGAAGAACATCTTCTAAGCCGCCAACCAGACCAAACACGAAGCCCCCGAATCCGCAAGACTCGGGGGCTTTTCGTTGG
>CAYYSD010000187.1:0-5650 GCA_964474285.1 uncultured Anaerolineaceae bacterium
CTTCTTCGGCGAGGTGACGAAGGCCTACGGCCTGTGGGATGCGGACGAAGGCATGTCTCGGCGCGCCGTCGTCGCCATCGCGGCCGACCGAGTGGTCGCCTACGTTCAGCCGCATTTCAATCCCGGCAACGTGAACGCCATCGTCGATCTCTGCGTCGCCATCGGCGTGGTTCCCGCCGGCGGGGTTTGACGCGCTCTTCCTCGCGTTCCTACGATCGAACCAGTGGCAGCCTACGGTCCCCTCGTCATCGAACACTTCGAAAACCCCCGCAACGCGGGCGAGATGGCCGATGCCGATGGCGAAGCGACCACGTCCAACCCCGTCTGCGGCGACCGCATGCGCGTCATGATCCGCGTCGATGGTGACCGCGTGGCCGAAGTGCGCTGGCAAACGCGCGGATGTCCGCCCGCCATCGCGACGTCCTCGTTCGCCAGCGAAATGGTGAAGGGCTGGACGCTGGAGGAGGTCAACGCCCTCACCCGGCAGGCCCTCGCCGATGCCATTGGCGGCCTCCCACCGGACAAAGTGCACTGCAGCGTTCTCGCGGCCGACGCCCTCAAGGCCGCAATCGCCGACTATCGCCGCCGGATTGCCCCGCAAGAGCAGGGCGCCGCTGGGCCTTAACGCCCACAGTGCCTATCATCTCGACGGCGCCACCGGCTGGTTGCGCGCCAGATGTATGAATGACACCGCGGAGATCGCATGCTGACATACCTCCCCTACCTCATTAGCGCTCAGAGTCTCGGCGTCATCTTCCTCTGCGTCTTCATGGGCTCGTCGATCATCTTCATGATCCCGGCGATGGCGACGCGCGGGTTCGCCCAGTTCGCATGGTTCAGCGTAGGTGGGGCGCTGATCACGGCCGAGCTCGTCATCATGATTGTGCTCGTCGTCATGACCAGTAACCGCGGCGGCAACTTCCCCTGGCTCTGACCCGCCCCCCACAGCGCGCCGGGTAGTCCTTCGCCAGGCTCCGAGGCAGCCATGAGTGACCAGCCCAGGCCCGTCGCTATCGTCTTCGAAGTCTCCGGCCTCGACCGCTCTGAGCGTCTCTATCGCGAAGCCTTCGGACTTAACCTGCATCGTGCCGACCACGAGTCCGGCGACCGCTGGATCGGTGGCGAACACGCCGCCTGCTCCTGGTACGAAGGCAGCTTCATCCACTTCGCGCTCTATGCCGCCAAGGACCGGGCGCCCACGAGCCGCGCACAGGTCGCCTTTGCCGTCGACGATCTCGACACCGCCCACGCCCGCGCCGTGGCCGCTGGCGCCGAAGTGGTCCACGTGCCCATGGCCCAACCCTGGGGCCGCTCCGCCCGCTACCGCGACCCCGACGGCAACGTCATCGAACTGACCGAGCGGAACGACTGACCCCGGGTCCCCCGTAGCCCCGGCCCTCTGTAGCCGGAAGCCACGGAGATCCCCAATCGCACCGCTCCCTGCCCACGGGCGCCCGCCGGCCCACCCCGCCGAGGCGCGCGCGTGAGCAAGCGCTCGAGCGCTCCCGTCCCCAATCGACCCCCGTCCCTGTAGCCGCGCCCTCGTTGGCCCTGAGCAAGTCGAAGGGCGGGCACTGGACACGAGACCCCCACTCGCACCGCCCCCTGCCTCCAGGTGCCCGCCGAACCGCCCCGCCGAGGCGCGCGCGTGAGCAAGCGCTCGAGCGCTCCCGTCCCCAATCGACCCCCGTCCCTGTAGCCGCGCCCTCGTTCGCCCTGAGCAAGTCGAAGGGCGGGCACTGGACACGAGATCCCTAGTCGCACCGCCCCGATCCCTCCCGGTGCCCGCCGACCCACCCCAGAGCCGCCCAAGGAAACCAGCGCCTTTCGCCGGGAGGTGTCGAGGTCCGTTCGAGTAGCTCCAGGGCGGGACGGGGTTGCTGGGGGCTGGCTGGCTTTGGGAGTGAACCTTCCAAAGCCAGCTAAACCTCGTGTGAGAAAAAATCAGGCCCTTAGGGCCCCCCGGTGGGTGTCGATGAGAGGTTTGGGGCTGTGGCACTTGGGCGCTGACACGGCGGGCATGGGGCGAGGGTGGCGCGGGAGTGTCGGAAGGTGGAAGGAAGACGTGGCAGGCGTGAACGAACGCGGAAGTGGGCGTGGCGGAGGCCCCCGGCCCTCTTTGGCCGGAACGCCGTGAACCGACCCGTCGCACCGCCCGACCACCGCGGAAGGGGAGCCATCGCCGCGCCCGCTCACGGTCGCGCTGCTGAATGTGGGGAGGAGGAGACTGTCGGTCTTGCCGCCTCAGCGCGGATCCAGGTTGGGGCCTTGGCCGTCGACTACGTAGGTGGTTGCGCCGGCGACATCGCGTTCGTTCCAGAGATAGCGTGTGCTTCCGTGACGCGACCACACCTTCTCGTTTGCGCCGCTGAGACCGGACTCCCGCAGCCGTCTGGTACACCACGCCTTGAGCGCACGCATGACGGCCTCAGGTGGCTCCGGGGACCAGATCACGAGGTGGACGTGGTTCGTCCGGACGTTGACCGCAATCAGGTCCCACTCTTTCGTTGCGCATGCCTCGCGGACGGCGGACTCAACGACGCGGCGCCGGCCGGGGGTGAGCACTGGCGGCACGTTCTTCAGGGACGCTGCCATCACGCGGCGGCGCATGTCATCTCGCGGAACGAATTCCTCGCCGTAGGCGGCGTGCTTCCGATCGACCGACCCGCGCAGATCGCCATGAAGCCAACTGCCATAAGTCCTGAACGTGATGAAGTAAGCAAGCGGACGATCCACGCCGATACGATACGCTCCACAACCAGCCCCCTGTCAGCAGCCCTTCAGTCAGCAGCGCGACCGTGAGCGAGCGCGGCGTCGCCGCGCTTCCGTCTTCGGGTTCGCATTTGTCACACGCGCCTCCCAGCGCCACACCCCCCTTCCACCTCCCCGCCGCCCCGCGCCACCCTGGCCCTATGCCCGCCGCCGTCCCGTCCCTAGCCGCCGCCGTCCCAGCCCTGCACACCGCCCCCAAACCTCTCATCCACACCTCGCAGGGGGCCCTAAGGGCCTGTTTTTTATTTCCCGCACGGTTTGGATAGCTTTGGAAGGTTCACGCCCGGACCGCCATCCACACTTTCGAAAATCCATCCACCAGTGGTCCGCGCGCTGGTGAAAGTTTCCACGAAATGCCGCAACATACGGGTCCAATGTTCACCATGGAGCTCACGACACAGGTCACGCTCATCGCGGCCGCGCTCATCGGGCTCGCGATCTTCGCGCGCCGCACGCGCGAACGGCCCGCGCTCTACTGGCTCGTCTTCGCCTCCGGCATGCTCTATCTCGCCTTCGACGAGCGCTTCGGCTTCCATGAACGCATGGGCACCGCGATCGAGGACCACCTCTTCACTGCGCCCTTCATCCAGGACACGGATGCGCTGGTCCTCGCCTCCTTCGCGCTCGCGGGCTTTGCCGTCACCGCCGTCTTCCGCGACGAGTTCCTCCGCCACCCGCCGGTGCTCGCGATGATGGCGCTCGGCGTCTTCTTCACCTGCCTTGCGTTTGGCCTCGATGCCTTCGTCTTCCGCGATGACCCGCTGAATTCCCTCGAAGAGCCGAGCGAATGGCTCGCGGCCCTCGGCTTCACGCTTGCCGCCGCTGCCCGTCTCGCGATCGACGTTGGCGTGCGCGTCCCCGGACGGGAGCGTGGATTGGCGGCTCGCTGAATGGGGCCGGATACTTGGCGCCATGACGCGACCTCTCGAAGACATCACCGTTCTCGACCTCACCTGGGTGCTTGCCGGGCCCTACGCCGCCATGGTCCTCTCCGACCTGGGCGCGAACGTCATCAAGGTGGAACGCCCGCCCTTTGGCGATGTCGCAAGGACCACGGGCCCATACGCGAACGGCTGGAGCGGCTACTTCTTCAGCGTGAACCGCGGCAAGCGTTCCGTCGCCATGAACCTGGCGAAGGCCGAGGGCCGCGACCTCTTCCTGCGCATGGTCGAAAAGGCCGATGTCGTCATGGAGAACTTCACGCCGGGCACGATCGATCGTCTTGGCCTGGGCTACGAAGCGCTTGCGGCGCGCAACCCGCGCATCATCCTCGCCAGCACCTCCGGCTTCGGCCAGACCGGCCCCTACCGCGACCGTCCGGCGCTCGACATCATCGTCCAGGCCATGGGCGGCGTGATGTCGATCACCGGCGAACCCGGCGGCGGCCCCGTGCGCCCCGGCGTGTCCTATGGCGACATGGTCGCGGGCCTCTACACCGCCATCGGCATCCTCACGGCCATCCACGACCGTGGACGGACCGGCAGGGGCCAGGCCATCGATATCTCCATGCTCGATTGCCAGGTCAGCATGCTCGAGAACGCCATTGTGCGGACGGCCATCACCGGCGAAGCTCCGGCGCCGCTCGGCACGCGCCACCCCAGCGCGACGCCCTTCCAGGCCTTCCCGACCGCCGATGGCTACCTGGACATCCACCACGCGTTTGGCGGCGAAGACCAGTGGAACCTGTTGCTCGGCCTCCTTGGCCTCACGGACCTCATCGGCGACGCGCGCTTCGACACCGGCCCGAAGCGCACGCGCAACCACGCCGAGCTGGAGCCGCTCCTGAACGAAGGCTTCCGCCAGCGAACCACCGCCGAGTGGCTCCCCGAGCTCCAGGCGGTTGGCATCCCCTCCGGGCCGATCAACACCGTCCCCCAGGTCATGGCGGACCCGCAGGTCCTCCATCGCGGCATGATCCAGGAGGTCACCCACCCTGTGACCGGCCCGCTGCCCATCGCGAACACGCCGCTGCGCTTCTCCCGCAGCGAAGCCGGCATCCAGTTCCCACCCCAGGACATGGGCCAGAGCACCGCAGACGTGCTTGGCGAAATGCTCGGCCTCTCCGCGGCGGAGGTAGAAGCCCTCGAAGCCGCCGGCATCGTCGCGACAAAGGGCGGCCCCGACATCAGCCGGCTCCTCTGATGCGCTGGTTCCGCCGCAAGCAGCCGAGGGAGGTCAACATCGACCCGGTCCAGCTCGCCGTGCTCCACTTCATCCTGAAGAAGGGCCCGACGCCTCTCTCGGTGCTCTTCGCGGAGGTCGAGCGGGGCCGCATCCTGCCGCGCTCGATGTTCGAAACGTCGATGGCGGACCTCGTCGAACAGGGCGTCGCCACCGCCGGCACCTTGGAGGAGACGGGCGAGCCGGTCCTCATCGCGGCGCCCCTGGGGAAGCGCCTCAAGAGCAAGCTCCCGCGCACGTCCACATCCCGCATCACGTTCTACGTCTGAGCCGTTCGCCATACAATCGCATCGATGTCCCTCGATGTTCACGAAGCCCGCCTCGAAGCCCTCCACGGCAACGAGCGTCCAGCGGCAGTCCGTTTCGATCCCGGGCCGCCGCTTTCGGGGCGCATCGCAGTGCTCCCGTCCGCGTTCAACCCGCCGACTCGCGCCCACCTCGGGCTCCTGGAGGTCGCGCGCGCTGTCGACGGCGTCACCGGTATCGCCGCCCTGCTGACCACGAACAACGTGGCGAAGGGGATCTACGGCGCGGCGCTCGTGCACAGGATCGGCATGCTGCTGGCCGCGCACGAAGCCGAGCCTGCCCTCGCCGTGCTCGCGAGCAACTCCGCTCGCATCCTCGACCAGGGCCGTGCGCTTTCGGAGGCGTTCGCCGGCACCGGCTTCGACTTCGTGATGGGCTACGACACGCTCAT
>CAYYSD010000188.1:0-5637 GCA_964474285.1 uncultured Anaerolineaceae bacterium
GGAGTCGTAGAGCAGACGGCCGATGAGGGTGCTCTTGCCGTCGTCGACAGAGCCGGCGGTAACGAGGCGGAGGAGGTCCATTAGAAGTACCCCTCGCGTTTGCGATCTTCCATCGCCGCTTCGGAGAACTGGTCGTCGGCGCGGCTCTGACCTCGCTCGGTGATGCGGGTGGCGGCGATCTCGGCGACAACTTCGCGCAGGGTCGCGGCCTTCGATGGGACCGCGGCCGTGCAGGTCATGTCCCCAACGGTGCGATAGCGGACGGAGGTGTAGTAGGCGCGCTCGCCCGGCATCATGGGGAGGTAGTCGCTGACCGCCATGAGCATGCCGTCGCGTTCGAAGACGTCGCGGCCGTGCGCGAAATAGATCGACGGCACTTCGATGCCTTCGCGTTCGATGTAGCGCCAGATGTCGAGTTCGGTCCAGTTCGAGAGCGGGAAGACGCGCATATGCTCCCCGCGGATGTGCATGCCATTGAAAATGTGCCAGAGTTCGGGGCGCTGAGTGCGCGGATCCCATTGACCGAACGCGTCGCGAAAGGAAAACACGCGTTCCTTCGCGCGGGCCTTTTCCTCGTCGCGGCGGGCACCGCCGATGGCCGCATCGAACTGGTGCGCGGCAATGGCGGCGAGGAGCACCGGCGTCTGCAGACGATTGCGGCTGGCGCGGGGGCCCGTCTCTTCGACGATCTCGCCCGCCTCGATGGCGTCCTGGACGGAGGCGACGATGAGGCGGGCATCGAGTTCCCTGACGCGCCTATCGCGGAACTCGGTGACTTCGGGGAAATTGTGGCCGGTATCAACGTGCATCACAGGGAAGGGGAACTTCGCGGGCCAAAACGCCTTCTCGGCGATGCGCAGGAGAACAATCGAGTCCTTTCCGCCCGAGAACAGAAGTGCCGGGCGTTCAAATTCGGCGGCAACTTCGCGCATGATGAAGATCGCCTCGGCTTCGAGGGCGTCGAGGCCTACGTCGCTGGCGGCGATCGCGGCGGCGGCGTTGCTGGCGCTCATCGCGCGGCCCCGGCGGGAGCAGGAACGAGGCCACGCTCTTCGAGACAGGCGAGGATGCGGCCAAGTGACGCCTCAACGGGCTCGCTGCCGGTAGGGATGCTGAGTTCCGGCCGGAGCGGCGCTTCGTATGGGTCGTCGATGCCGGTGAACCCCGGACGCTTGCCCGCGCGCGCCTCTGCGTAGAGCCCCTTCACATCGCGAGCCTCGCACTCGTCGAGTGTGGCGGCCACGTGGGCTTCGATGAAACTGGAGCCGTCGCCTTCGATGAGTGCCCGGATTGCATCGCGCGTGTGGCGGTAGGGCGAAATGGCCGCCGTGATCACGGCGACTCCGTTCCGGGCCAGCAGGTTGGCGACGAACCCGATGCGGAGGATGTTCGTGTCGCGGTCTTCCTTGCTGAAGGTCAGCCCTTTCGAAAGGTGGGTGCGGACGACGTCCCCATCGAGCACTTCCACGCGGAGGCCTCGCCCCCGAAGGAGAGGCGCAAGTGCTTCAGTGAGGGTCGATTTGCCTGAGCCGGAGAGGCCGGTGAACCAGATGACGAAGCCGGGCGAGTGGGACATAGGGCGCGGAGCGGTCCTTTGCGGTTGTGTTGGACGGGATTTGTTGAACTGGCCTAGGTGTGGAGTCCGCACTCGTCCTTTTCGAAGCCCTGCCAGCGGCCCGCGCGTCCCTGGACACCGGGAACAGTGCAGTTGTAGCAGCCGATGCTCGTGTAACCCTGGTCGAGAAGTGGGTTGTAGGGGGTCTTGTGGGCGAGCAGGTATTCCCACGTTTTCGCCTCGGTCCAGGTTGCGAGGGGATTCACCTTCACGAGCCCAAACTTCTCGTTCCACGAGACGATAGGCGTGTCGGCGCGGCCTTCGGACTGATCGCGGCGGAGGCCGCTCACCCAGGCCGTCTTGCCCGCAAGCGCCCGGCGGTTGGGCTCGACCTTGCGGAGCTCGCAACAGGCGTCCGGGTCACGCATCCACAGCGCTGAGCCGAACTGCTTCGCCTGTTCTTCGTGGGTCAGCTTCGACTTGTAGACCTGGACATTGGTGAGGGCGAGGGCGTCGACGGTCTTGCGCATGCTCTCGTGCGTCTCTTCGAAGAGGTAGTCCGTATCGAGGACGAAGACGTGCACGTCCGGCTTGAGTTGGGCCACCATGTGCAGGATTGCTGAGCCGCTGGCCCCGCCGAAGCTGGCGCCGACGGAGAGGCCGTCCCCAAACGTCTCAACGCACCAGCGGACGATTTCAGCGGGCTCGGCAGATTCGAAACCTTCGTTCAGTGCGGCGATTTCGGTGTCGCTGAGACGTGCTGCGACGGTCATGTGCCGGCTCCGTAAAGGTGAGTAGTTCAGTCAACATTAGCAACATCTCACGTTGCCGGCAAGGGGAATTGTTGATAGACTCACTCGACTTTAGCAGCCATGAGGGCGAGCGCGGCAGCTACAGGGGGATCTTGTTATGACTACCGCTCAATCCGTCGCGTACACCAACGAACCCGGCAGAGTCTTGCCGGTCATTGACCAGGAGTTCGAGGACTTCACCACCGAGGCCACGCGATTCCTGAAGGGCGAGTGGGAGGAGGCGAAGTTCATCGGCTTCCGGCTGAAGCAGGGCGTGTATGGTCAGCGGCAGCCCAACGTCCAGATGATTCGCTGCAAGCTGCCTATGGGCGGAGTGACGCCGGACCAGATGGACGCCTTCGGGGAGGTGGCCGAGCGCTTCGCGCCGCTCCGGAAGGGCCACATCACCACCCGCCAGAACATCCAGCTCCACCACATCCCGCTCATGAAGGCGGCGGAAGCGATTCGCATCCTGGGTAAAGTGGGCGTGTCCACGCGCGAAGCCTGCGGCAATGTCGTCCGCAACGTCACCGGTGACCCGTGGGCGGGCGTCAACGCGGACGAACTGTTCGACCCAACACCGTATGCCGCGGCGTTTGCGCGTTACTGGCTGCGCAACCCGCTCAGCCAGCTCCTGCCGCGCAAGTTCAAGGTGGCGTTCACGGCGACGGACGAGGACATCGCGATCACGGCGATCCACGACCTCGGCTTCATCCCGCGTGTCCAGGATGGGGTGAAGGGCTTCAAGATCGTGGTGGGTGGCGGGCTCAGCATCATGCCCCGCAACGCGCCCGTCCTGCGCGAGTTCAGCGCCCTCGACGACTATCTACGCGTCTCCGAAGCGGTCATCCGCATCTTTGAGAAGGCCGACGAACTCCGGAAGAACCGCGCGAAGGCCCGTATCAAGTTCCTCGTGGACCGCGTGGGCATCGACGAATTCAAGAACATGATCGAGGAAGAACTGAAGGGTGACTGGGCGAAGGGCGACTTCAGGCCAGACCGCCTGCTCCACCTCGACGACGAAGAAGGGACTGCGCCGCCCAAGGGCATCTATGCCCAACCGAACGGCGACATGACGGCATTCAGCGCGTTCGTGAGCCACAACGTGAAGGCGCAGCGGCAGCAGGGCTTCAGCACCGTGGAAGTGAAGGTGACGCGCGGAGACCTGAGCCCGGAGCAGTTCCGCGGGCTCGGGCAGATCATGCGCGATTACTGCGGCGGCCGCGCGCGCACCACTGTCCAGCAGAACCTCGTCCTCCGCTGGGTGCGGGATGAAGCGCTCTACGAAGTGTGGAAGCGCCTCCAATCGCTCGACCTGGCCGACCTGGGCCCGAACGAAATCACCGACGTTGTGAGCTGCCCGGGCACCGACAGCTGCAAGCTCGGCATCACGAGCTCGATGGGATTGAACCGCGCGCTTCAAGAGCGGCTGGAAGCGATGGAGATCACGGACCCGCTCACCCGGAAGATCCATGTGAAGATGAGTGGCTGCCCCAACAGCTGCGGCCAGCACCACATCGCCACGATTGGCTTCCACGGGGCGGCCATCAAGGTCGGGCAACAGCAAATGCCCGCCTACCATGTATTCCTCGGCGGAGAATACGACAACGGCAAGGTACGGATGGCGACGCAGCTCAAGGTGAGGCTTCCCGCAAAGCGCGGCCCTGAAACGATCGAACGCTTCGTGAGGCTCTACCAGGACTACCGGAACGACGGTGAGACGTTCAACCAGTACTTCGACCGCGTCGGCCCGAAGCCGTTCGAACTGGCGATCGAGGACCTCGTGATCCCGGGACAATTCGACGATGAGAACCGGCACATGTTCGTCGACTGGAACCGTGAGGGACTCTACGAGCTGCAGCGCGGCGAAGGCGAGTGCGCGGTTTAGAAGCTGCACGCGTCCCGGTCAGCAATCGGCGGCCCGGCAACACTGCCGGGCCGTTTCCTGTGCAATGCCCTTAGCCGCGGAGCTCTTTCACGAGGGTGATGTCGCCATCGGGCTCGTAGCCGGAGGACGAGCAGAGCGCGAGGCCGGCCGTGTTGTCTTCGCCAACTTCAACGTAGACGCGGCGCGCCCCCTGGGACCTGAGATCCGCCTCGGCTTCGCGCAGGAGCATCCGGCCAACGCCATTGCCCCGAGCCACATCGGCCACCGCGAGGTGGTAGATATACGCGCGCCAGCCGTCGAAGGCGACGACCGCCGTGCCAATGAGGGCACCTTCTTCCCGATACACAAGCAGCTTCGCCACGGCACCGTGGGTGAGCGCCTGCCATTCATCGTCATCGGCGCCTGTGAGGCCGTTGATTGCCCAGAGCCGGAGGACTTCATCCCGATCGGCTCGGGTTGCGCGGCGGATGTTCGGATCGATCATGACTGCCATGGCACACCTCCAACAACGTTCGATCCAAGCGTACGCCGGCGGTCAACTGGTCAGTGGTGTGGGAGGCGATAGGCCCGCTTTGCGGTGTCGTGGAACATGGCGGCGCGCTCGTCCGGACGGAAATCCTTCGTGAGCTTCTTGAACTGGTTCCAAAGCACGGTGTAGCCACACGAGAGCCGGTCCACCGGGAAGTTGCTTTCAAACATGCACCGGTCCGGGCCGAACTGGTCGATCATATAGCGGTACCAATCGCGGTTGGTCGCGAGCAACTCATCGGAGGTTGGGGGCAGGTCCCGTTCGTCCCATCCGTAGCCGTTCACGATCATCTGGATGCCGCCTAACTTCGCGAGGACGTTCTCGCACTTCGCGAGTTCGGCCACGGACTTCTTCCACTCAACGAAGATCTCGTCGCGATGCCCTTTGTAGGGCGGGCCAAAGCCGATGGGACCACCAAGGTGGTTGAAGATGAAGGTCGTATCGGGGAAGGCACGGGCGAGGTCCGTGACCTCCGGGATCTGGGGGTGATACACCCATGCTTCGAAGGTCAACGCGTATTGGCGCAAGAACGCGAAACCACGCCGGAAGTTCGTATCCAGGAGCACATGTGGTTCCACGCCGACTGAAGGCGCTGCCAGGCCCACATCCGACCAGGCAGCGCGATGCCGAAAGCCCCGGAAACGGTTCGGGCTTGCGGCGATGAGCGCTTCGAGGACCGGCTGAACACGCTCGCCCAGGCGAAGGTCAGCGCTGCCCACGATGCCGGTGCAGGCGCGCGTTTCGCCATAGCGTCCGCTGGCACTCTGAGCGGCGACGCCCTGCACAAACTCGACCTCACCGACTACCTTGAACTCCTCAGGTCCGTCGGCGCGGTATTGCGATGTGCATTCGATGAAGACGGTCTGGCGAACGT
>CAYYSD010000189.1:0-4970 GCA_964474285.1 uncultured Anaerolineaceae bacterium
TCCGGCGAAATCAAAGAGCAGAAGCTCTTCTTCGGCGATTTCCCCCTGATGACAGACAAGGGCACGTTCATCGTGAACGGCGCCGAGCGCGTCGTCGTCAGCCAGCTGGTCCGTTCGCCGGGCGTCTACTACACGATTGAACTCGACCAGGCCACGGGCCGGCGCATGTGCTACGCCAAGCTCATCCCCAACCGCGGGGCCTGGCTCGAATTCGAGACCTCGAACCGCCATCTCGTCGCCGTCAAGGTCGACCGCAAGCGCAAGATTCCCGTGTCGATCCTGGCGCGCGCCATCGATGTGCCGGGCCTGCTCAAGGGCGACCGCGACAACCCGAACTTCGCGAAGTTCTTCGCCGCCAACGATCGCTTCGAGCAGACGAAGGCGCCCGAAGACGAGCGCGCCCGCGATTCTGCGCTGCGCGAACTGGAGAGCCAGCTCGGCAGCGATGACCGCGTCCTCGGCATGTTTGAAGACGTCGATTCCAACATCGAGGCGGCCTACCTCCCCGCGACCATCTCCAAGGAGCCGACCCACTCCAAGCACGAAGCACTGCTCGAATTCTACCGCCGCATTCGTCCCGGCGACCCGCCGACCCTCGAAAACGCGCGCGGTCTCATCAACCAGCTCTTCTTCAACCCCCGCCGCTATGACCTCGGCCGCGTGGGCCGTCACAAGTTGAACAAGCGCCTCGAACTCGAAAATCCGACGAACCAGCGCTGGCTCCGCCCCTATGACCTGGTCGAAATCATGCGCGAGATCATCCGCATGAATAACAGCCAGCGCCATGCAGACGATATCGACCACCTTGGCAACCGCCGCGTTCGCGCCGTGGGCGAACTCATTCAGCAGCAGTTCCGCGTTGGTCTGCTCCGCATGGAACGCGTGGTCCGCGAGCGCATGACGATCACGGACCCCGAAGAGGCAACGCCGAGCGCCCTCATCAATATCCGTCCGGTTGTCGCGGCCATGAAGGAGTTCTTCGGCGGGAGCCAGCTCTCCCAGTTCATGGACCAGATCAACCCGCTCGCGGAACTGACGCACAAGCGACGCCTCAGCGCTCTCGGCCCCGGCGGCCTTTCGCGCGACCGTGCCGGCTTCGACGTCCGCGACGTGCACCACAGCCACTACGGGCGCATCTGCCCCATCGAGACCCCGGAAGGTCCGAACATCGGCCTGATCGGTTCGCTGGCGACCTATGGCCGTCTGAACGACTTCGGCTTTATCGAAACACCCTACCGGCGCGTGCTCAACGAGCTCTCGCCGACCGCGCCTGAACTCCTGGTTGGACGCGAGCTGCGTGAAGACGTGCTCGACGACAAGGACAGGCTTGTCGCGGCTGCGGGCACCGTCCTCGATGCCGCCATGGCTGCGAAGGTGGCCGCGGTCGGCCGCCGTGTTCGCGTGCGTCCCTTCACCAGCGACGACATCGCGTATCTGACGGCGGACGAAGAGGACAAGTTCATCATCGGCCAGGCAAGTGCCCAGATCGATGCCCACGGCCACTTCGTCGACGAGCGCGTCGAAGCCCGCGTCAACGAAGACTTCAAGTCCGTGACGCCCGAACAGGTCGACTTCCTGGACGTTTCGCCGAAGCAGATGGTCTCCGTCGCGACGGCGCTCATCCCCTTCCTCGAACACGACGACGCGAACCGCGCGCTCATGGGTTCGAACATGCAGCGGCAGGCCGTCCCGCTCGTGCGACCGGAGGTGCCGCTCGTCGGCACGGGCATGGAACGCCGCGCCGCCATCGATAGCGGCCACGTGATTGCCGCCGTCGCCGACGGCGAAGTCGTTGAGGCGACCGGCCAGCGGATCACCATTCGCTACGACGACCCCGCCCTCGGCACGGTGACCTACCCGCTCATCAAGTTCACCCGTTCGAACCAGGGTACGTGCCTGAACCAGCGCCCGATCGTCGTCCGTGCGGAGCGCGTCTCAGCGGGTCAGCCGCTGCTCGATAGCTCCTGCACGCAGGGCGGAGACCTTGCCCTCGGTCAGAACGTGCTCTGCGCCTTCATGAGCTGGGAAGGCTATAACTTCGAAGACGCCATCATCATCAGCCAAAACCTGATTCGCGAGGACAAGTTCACCTCCATCCACATCGAAAAGCACGAAGTGGAAGCTCGCGATACGAAGCTGGGCGCTGAAGAAATCACCCGCGACATCCCCAATGTCGGTGAAGAGAGCCTGAGTAACCTCGACGAAGGCGGAATCATCCGCATCGGCGCGGAAGTGCGCGAAGGCGACATCCTCGTCGGCAAGATCACGCCGAAAGGCGAAACCGAACTCACCGCGGAAGAGAAGCTCCTCCGTGCCATCTTTGGTGAGAAGGCGCGCGAAGTGAAAGACACGAGCCTTCGTGTGCCTCACGGTGAAAAGGGCAAGGTCATCGACGTCAAGGTGTTCAATCGCCAGGAGCACGAATCGCTCCCTGCCGGTGTGAACAAGCTTGTCCGGGTGTCCATCGCGCAGCGCCGGAAGCTCTCCGAAGGCGACAAAATGGCAGGCCGCCACGGCAACAAGGGCGTCATCAGCCGGGTTCTTCCGCGTGAGGACATGCCCTACCTGGAGGATGGAACGTCCATCGACATCATCCTCAACCCCATCGGCGTCCCGAGCCGCATGAACATTGGCCAGGTGCTTGAAACCCACCTTGGCTGGGCGGCGAACGCGCTCGGGTTCCGAGCCGTGAGCCCCGTGTTCGACGGCGCCTCCGATTCGTCCATCGACGATGCGCTCGCTCGAGCCTGGATGGCCCAGGAATCCGGTGCGATGTACTTCGTGGACCCGCGTGATCGTGGCTTCGATCTTAACGTCGCGGTGAAGTGGCTCCAGGAACGCGGCTACGACCCGAACCCCATCTTCATCACCCCGGAAGACGGTGCCGCCGCTCGCGCGTGCCTCGAAATCTGGCTGAACGAGGTGGCCGCCGCCGGCATGACGAAGGCCGTGAAGCGCGGCTCGCACTCGCTCGAAGACCTCCAGGCTCGCGCCCAGAAGGTCTACGTCGAGTTCAAGCAGCCGCCGCCGCTCTTCGGCAAGATGTGGCTGCGCGATGGCCGCACGGGCGAACTCATCGATCAGCCTCTCACGGTTGGCTACATCTACATGCTCAAGCTCATCCACCTGGTGGAAGACAAGATCCACGCCCGCAGCACAGGCCCATATTCCCTCATCACCCAGCAGCCGCTGGGTGGTAAGGCGCAGTTCGGCGGCCAGCGTTTCGGCGAAATGGAGGTCTGGGCGCTGGAGGCCTATGGCGCCGCCCACATCCTCCAGGAACTCCTCACGGTAAAGTCCGACGATGTCGTGGGACGCGTCAAGACCTACGAGGCCATCGTCAAAGGCGAGGACGTGTTGGAGCCGGGCGTGCCCGAATCCTTCAAGGTCCTCGTGAAGGAACTTCAGAGCCTTGGTCTCTCCGTGCAGGTGGAGAATGAGGGCGGCCACGTCACCTTCATGGAAGACGTGGGCGGCGAAGTCCCCGAACTCGGGCTGAACCTCTCTGGCTACGAGCCAGAGGACCGTCTTTTCGCCCGTCAGTAGTTAGCGCGCCCCCGGGGAGCGGACTCCGTTTCCAGGGACAACAGTCCGGAGGAACCACACCATATGCTCGAAGTGAACGACTTCAACCAGGTTCGCATCTCCCTTGCCAGCCCGGAGCAGATCCGCTCCTGGTCCTACGGGGAGGTGACCAAGCCGGAAACCATCAATTACCGCACGCTCAAGCCGGAAAAGGACGGCCTCTTCTGCGAGAAGATCTTCGGTCCCACGAAGGACTTCGAATGCTACTGCGGCAAGTACAAGCGCGTGCGCTACAAGGGCATCGTCTGCGACAAGTGCGGCGTAGAAGTTGCCCGCGCCAAGGTCCGCCGGGAACGCATGGGTCACATCGAACTCGCGAGCCCGGTCAGCCACATCTGGTTCGTGAAGGGCACTCCGAGCAAGCTCGGCCTGCTCCTCGATATGTCGCCGCGCAACCTCGAACGAGTCCTCTATTTCGCCCAGTACATGATTACGGAAGTCGATAACGATGCCCGCGATCGTGAGCTGGAGCGCCTCCGCTCGGAGAAAGAACACGCCCTCCGCGACCGCCTCGCCGACGTTTCTCCGCGGCGCGAGGCTCTCGAACTCGACCTGATGAAGGCGAACGAAGAGCTCCAGGCCAAAGCTCGCGAACGTGCCGAGCTCATCGGCGCAGAGCGTCAGATCTCGCGGGACGCCTTCCAGGCGTCGGTCGCCCGGGCCGTTGAAATGGTCGAAGCCGCACTTGGCACGCCCCTCCCGCAGAAGGTCGAGTTCCTCGGCGAGACCGTCATCGAGGCCGGCACGAAGGTCACCAAGGCGACGATCACGAAGGTGCAGCGAGAAGGCGATAAGCGGCTCGCGGCCTTCGACAAAGAGACCAACAAGATGAAGGACGCCGAGATGTTGCTGGCCGGCAGCGCTCTCGACGACGCCAAGTCCAGCCTCACCGACGAACTTCACCCGCTCCAGCAGCGCGAGCAGGCCATCCGCGATGAGACGGACGCCCAGTACCGCCAGCGCGAAGACGACCTCCGCGAACTCGCGGACCCCATCGCCGATGACCGCGTCGTCATGCTCACCGAAGCCCGCTACCGCGAACTGAGCGACCTGTTCGGAAATGTCTTCCGCGCCGCCATGGGCGCGGAAGCGGTGGTGCACGTCCTCGAACGTCTCGACCTCGCCACGCTTCGCGCCAAGCTGAAGCAAGAGATCGTGACCGCCAGCGGTCAGCGCCGCAAGAAGGCCACCAAGCGCCTTGACGTCGTGGAAGACCTCATTGAGTCCACCAACAAGCCGGAGTGGATGATCTTCAAAGTCCTCCCTGTGCTGCCCCCGGACCTGCGTCCCATGGTGCAGCTTGACGGCGGCCGGTTCGCGACCAGCGACCTGAACGATCTCTACCGCCGCGTGATCAACCGCAATAACCGCTTGAAGCGCTTGCT
>CAYYSD010000189.1:4980-5623 GCA_964474285.1 uncultured Anaerolineaceae bacterium
CCAAAACAGGCACGGAGGAATCGGGCCTGGACTTGCTCGATCTCGGCGCGCCGGAAATCATCATCCGCAATGAAAAGCGGATGCTGCAGGAAGCCGTCGATAGCCTCATCGACAATGGCCGTCGCGGGCGCGCCGTGAGCGGTAGCGGCAATCACAAACTCAAGAGCCTGAGCGACATGCTCAAGGGCAAGCAGGGCCGTTTCCGCCAGAACCTCCTCGGCAAGCGCGTGGACTACTCCGGCCGCTCGGTCATCGTGGTCGGCCCGGAACTGAAGCTGAACCAGTGCGGCCTGCCGAAGCGCATGGCGCTGGAGCTCTTCAAGCCGTTCGTCATGCACTCGCTCGTGGCCAAGGGCCTCGCCCACAACATCAAGAGCGCCAAGCGCATCGTCGAGCGGGCCCGCCCGGAAGTCTGGGATGTGCTGGACGAAGTGATCCGTGACCGCCCCGTCCTCCTCAACCGCGCACCCACACTCCACCGCCTGGGCATCCAGGCGTTCCAGCCCGTGCTCATCGAAGGTTCGGCCATTCAGCTCCACCCGCTGGTTTGCTCGGCCTTCAACGCCGACTTCGATGGCGACCAGATGGCCGTGCACGTGCCACTGAGCATCGAAGCCGTGGCCGAGGCCAAGCAGATCTTGCT
>CAYYSD010000190.1:0-5390 GCA_964474285.1 uncultured Anaerolineaceae bacterium
AATACGGCCGCGAACCGACGAGCGAAGAGATCGCCCGCGGCATGACCGAAAGCGGCAAGCCGGACACGGCCGCCGCCTACACGCCCGAACGAATCCGCGAGATCCAGAAGGTCTCGCAGGAACCCGTCTCGCTTGAGACTCCTATCGGCGAAGAGGAAGACAGCCACCTGGGCGACTTCCTCGAAGACCCGACGGCCCTGGCTCCCGCCGAGGCCGCCAGCCAGCAGCTCCTGCGCGAGCAGGTCGAGGACGTCCTCGCAAGCCTGACCAGCCGTGAGCGCCGCGTTCTCCAGCTTCGCTTCGGCCTCGAAGACGGCCGCAGCCGGACGCTCGAAGAAGTGGGCCGCGAGTTCGGTGTCACCCGGGAGCGCATCCGCCAGATAGAGGCCAAGGCGCTCCGCAAGCTTCGTCACCCGTCCCGAAGCCGGAAACTCAAGGACTATCTCGACTGAAATCCCTCGCCATCGACATCAAAGGGCCGGCCGCGAAAGCCGGCCCTTTCCTTTCCCTCTCGCGAACCCGCCGCCGAATGTCACACTCTGGCAATGACTCTGCGGCCGGAGCGCCCAAAGGTGGGTTGAGCCCTGTGACTATTCCACTCGGGAGACCGCCCGCTGATGCATCTCAAACTCGCCGCCATCCTTTTCGTTGGAATCGCGTCCACGGTCGTCGCAGCCGCCTGCAGCGACTCGGGTTCGAGCGATTCCAGCGTGCCTGCTACATCGACCCCCGGCGCAGCGGCACAGGCTGAAGCAACACCCACGGTCCGCGCCGCATCGACAGCCCCGGCAACGGCTGCCGCCACCACGCAGGCAGCGACGCCCGCCGCGTCCGCAACGCGGGCGGTCCAGACGAAAATCAACGCGAATACCGCCACACGGGCTCAGCTGCAGGCCGCCTTCGAGGCTGCCGGGATATCGAATCCCTCCCAGTGGGCACGCGAGGTCGAGGAATATCGACCCTATCCGACCACTGACCCGAACTTCGCAAAGCTCCGCGGCGAACTGGCCAAGTACAACCCTGGACCCGGCGTGGTCGACGCCATCGTCGCCTTGCTCGTGCCGTGACGGCATCGGCGGACCGGGACGACACGAGGAGCCTCCGGTGGGCGCTGCTGGCGATCGCCGCATTCAGTACAGCGGGCATCGCGGCTGAACTGGCGTTTGAGCGCCACTGGGAAACCTTCGTTCAGCGCATCCCCTGGATGTGCATCGCCGCGTTGTGCATCGCACTCACAGCATTGGTTGTGAGGCCACGCCGCCTGAGCATCGGGATCTCACGCCTTTTGGCGATATCGGTAATCGGCGCTTCGGCCTATGGCGTCTACGAGCACGTCCGCGCGAACCACGACACCGCACCGCTCGACTTCCGCTACACCGAAACCTGGTCCTCGCTCTCGGCGACGACCCGCTGGTGGAAAGCGTTCAGTGGCGATGCCGGACCGGCGCCGACGCTTGCTGCGGGCGTGATGGCGCAGTCCGCGCTCTGCATCCTGGCAGCCACGATCCGCCACCCGGCCCTCCGCGAGTCGCCGGGCAACGGCTAAGTTGGCAGGTTCTCGACGTGCAGGCCGAAGAGCGCCGGAGGGTCGACGCCCATCTCGGCCAGGTAGCTGCAGAGCTGGCTCCGGTGGTGAACTTCGTGTTCGATGAGGCCCCCCGGAAGGATGCGCCAGGCTCGGGAATCGGGCGGGGCCCCGGCGAGCGCATAGGGCCGCGTCAGGTCAGCGCCGGCGAGCAGCTCCATGCATTGCGCCGACGACGCGTCGAGCAGCGCAAGGAGTGATTCGAGCGTCGCGCCTTCGGGAACGGTGTGCCCTTCGTAGCGGAATTCGCCCGAATTGGCCCGGCGCGCGTTCATCAGCCTCGTGCTCGCGATGTGCGTGACGATCTCTGCGGCACTGAGCTCTGCAGGGCGCGGGCGCCAGTGGAGCCGATCCGGCGGGATGGCGGCCGCGGCTTCGCGGGTGCGCACCTGCACACGGCCAACGTATTCAACGAGGTCCTGTTCATCCATGAGCGTAACGATAGCGGACAGTCGACCGGATGAGATCAGTCTCTGTGAGACGATTCACAGATTGCCGTTCGGCCTCCGTCCAAGACTGGATAGAGAAACCGAACTGGGGAACGGACATGATCAGCTTTGAGAGACCGCCACGTTGCCATGTGAGCGAAGCGGAGAGGCCGGAACATTGGGCAGCGGCAGCGCTTCTGGTACGTGAGTTGATTGACTGGATGACCGCCGAGACGGGAGTCAAACCCGAGGAAGTCCAGGCAGGCGCAGCCAGGGAACTTTCCGCCATGGCCACGTTCTACGCCCGGCCCAGCGGCCGCTTCTTCGTCGGTTATGTCGACGGGCAAGCGTCGGGGACCCTGGGCGTCCGCCTGTTGGGCGAGCGTACGGCCGAACTCAAGCGTATGTGGGTGACACCCACCGCGCGGGGACACCACCTCGCTGCTCGCCTGCTCGACCACGCCATCGAAGAAGCCACGAGCATGGGCGTCGAGCGGATCCGCCTCGAAACGGAAGCCACGCTCATGGCGAAGGCCGTGGCGATGTACCGCTCCCGAGGCTTCAGCGAGATCGCGCCTTACAGCGACCTGGTGAAGGTCGTCCCGACGCTGCTTTCGATGGAGAAGCCGTTGGCGGCCTGACCCCGCTTGATCGACGTTGAACGGCGAGTAGCCGACAATCTGGCCATGCCCGACCCGCGCCTCATCTCCTCCGAGCGTGTCTACAAAGGCCGCCTGTTCGACGTCGACCTCGACACGATCGCGATGGACGGCGGCGTGGTGGCGAAACGTGAAATCCTGAAGCACCCGGGCGCGGTCTGCATGGTCCCGGTCGATGCCGAAGGACGTTTGTTGTTGGTCACGCAGTACCGCCACGCGGCCGGCAGGCGCCTCCTGGAACTGCCTGCGGGGACACTCGAAGCAGGCGAAGAGCCACTTGCCGCCGTGGCGCGCGAATTGCAGGAGGAGGTCCACATGGCTCCCGGGCGGATAGCGTCGCTCGGCGGGTTCTTTGTGGCCCCGGGTTACACGAGCGAGTACATCCATCTGTTCGTCTGCACCGACCTTACGCCGTCGCACCTCGACGGTGATGAAGACGAGGACATCGAGATCGTGCCGACAACCGTCAGCGATGCGCTTGCCGCAATCGACGCCGGCGTTGTCTGCGATGCGAAGTCGGTCATTGGCATACTCCGCTGGCAACGTTCGTTGCATCGATAGCTCAGGCCAACTTCTATAGCTGTAATGTATGCCTCTGCATTGCCGCGCAGATGGGCCCCGCATAAGATTCGTGCGGGCGCGACCCCCTCCGCAGGTGCGCACGACGATGTCCCCAAGGAGATGACGATGACATCGGTCCCGGCTATCCGGTCCCGGCGCCGCCCGCGGATCTGGCCATTGGAGTTCTACAGCTCGGCGATCGGCAAGAAGGCCGTGATGGCTGTCACGGGAATCCTCCTCCTCGGTTTCGTCCTCGCCCACATGCTCGGCAACCTCCACCTCTATCAAGACGCCGAGCACATGAACCACTATGGCGAGTACCTGCGCACCATTGGCGAGCCAATCCTCCCGCACACCGGGTTCCTCTGGATTCTTCGCGTTGGACTCATCGTCGCGTTCCTTCTGCATATCCACGCCGCCGCGTCGTTGACGCTGCTCAACCGCAGAGCGCGCCCCGTGAAGTACCAGGGTGGCCGCCACTACCTCGCAGCCAACTACGCCGCCCGCACCATGCGCTGGAGCGGCGTCATCGTCGGTCTCTACCTCATCTTCCACCTCATGGACCTGACCTGGGGCAAGGGTGGCGCCGACTACACGCGCGGCGAGCCCTACCAGAATCTCGTCGAGAGCCTTTCGCGCGCACCCATCGCGGGCGTCTACATCCTGGCCAACGTGCTCCTGGGCATTCACATCTACCACGGCGCCTGGAGCCTCTTTCAATCGCTCGGCTGGGCGAACCCGCGGTTCAACGATTGGCGCAGGATGTTCGCCATCGGGTTCGCCACGCTCATCGTCATCGGGAATGTGTCATTTCCGATCGCCATCCTGACCGGCGTGGTCGAGTGAGGGAATGATGTTGAATTCGAACATCCCGGCCGGACCGATCCAGGAGAAGTGGGACAGCCACAAGTTCAACCTGAAGCTGGTCGCGCCGCAGAACCGGCGCAAATTCGAGATCATCGTCGTAGGGACGGGCCTGGCGGGCGGCTCGGCAGCGGCCACGCTTGGCGAAATGGGCTACAACGTGAAGTCGTTCTGCTTCCAGGACAGCCCGCGACGCGCCCACAGCATCGCGGCCCAGGGCGGCATCAACGCCGCCAAGAACTACAAGAGCGACGGCGACAGCGTCTACCGGCTCTTCTACGACACGATCAAGGGCGGCGACTACCGCGCGCGCGAGAGCAACGTCTACCGCCTGGCGCAGGTCTCCAACCACATCATCGACCAGTGCGTCGCCCAGGGCGTGCCCTTCGCGCGCGAGTACGGCGGCCTGCTCGACAACCGCTCCTTCGGCGGCGCGCAGGTCAGCCGCACGTTCTACGCGCGCGGCCAGACCGGCCAGCAGCTGCTTCTTGGCGCCTACCAGGCGATGATGCGCATGGTCGGCGCGGGCCGCGTCAAGCTCTTCGAACGGCGCGAGATGCTCGAGCTGGTGACGGTCGACGGCGTCGCGCGCGGCATCGTCTGCCGCGACCTGCGCACGGGCGAGCTGGAGACCTTCGCCGGGGACGCGGTGCTGCTGTGCACGGGCGGCTACGGCAACGTCTTCTACCTGTCGACCAACGCCAAGGCCTCGAACGCGACGGCCGCCTGGCGTGCGCACCGCCGGGGCGCGTTCTTCGCCAACCCCTGCTACACGCAGATCCACCCGACCTGCATCCCCGTCAGCGGCGAGTACCAGTCCAAGCTCACCCTGATGAGCGAGAGCCTGCGCAACGACGGCCGCGTGTGGGTGCCCAAGCAGAAGGGCGACCGTCGCAAGCCGTCCGAGATCCCCGAGGCCGAGCGCGACTACTACCTGGAGCGCAAGTACCCCAGCTTCGGGAACCTCGTGCCGCGCGACGTGGCCTCGCGCAACGCCAAGCAGATGACCGACGAGCAGCGCGGCGTCGGCTCGACCGGCATGGCCGTGTACCTCGACTTCCGCGACGCCATCCAGCGCGACGGCGAGGACGTGATCCGCGCCAAGTACGGCAACCTGTTCCAGATGTACGAGCGCATCACCGACGAGGATCCCTACAAGGTCCCGATGCGAATCTACCCGGCCGTGCACTACACCATGGGCGGCCTGTGGGTGGACTACAACCTGGAGAGCACCGTGCCGGGCCTGTTCGTGCTCGGCGAGGCCAACTTCTCCGACCACGGCGCCAACCGCTT
>CAYYSD010000191.1:0-5299 GCA_964474285.1 uncultured Anaerolineaceae bacterium
ATGAGATAGCGGATGGTCATCGACTTACCCGTGCCCGGCGGGCCATGGAACAGCAGTCCGCGCTTGATGTGACGTCCGGCAGACTTGAGTCGCTCTGCGTGCCGGACGAACGTGACCGTGTTCCGCTCGATCGTCTCGAGCAAGGCAGTCGGGAGGATGATGTCTTCACGGCTGACCGGCTCGATGTTGTGGAAGCGGATATCGTCGAGGCCCCTCGCCCCGAGCGATACCACCTTCCCGCGATAGACGTCGTTGTCCCGCATCTGCCGGCGTAACGCCGTTCGTACGGAATCACAGGTCGAAAGTGCCTCTGCCACGATTTCGTAGGAGAACTTGGGATCACCGTAATCGTTGACGTAGTGCCATGAACATGATTGCCTTGCCCGCAGGGGTCGTCAGGAACAGCAGACCCTTGGAGACACACCGGACTTCGCGGTCGTCAAGCTCCACGTTTCGTTATCGGACAGCGCCCTCGCGAACGGGACGGTATGCGTTGCGGTTGAGGACTTCGGCCATCCCGTACTCGCCGAACTCGTGCTCGGTCTGGTATCCGACCGCCTCGTAGCTCATTCCCCAGGAGTCGCGGAGTTCGTCGATTGCGACCTGCACGTTGGGAAGGTCACGGGCCAGCGGTTCCTCGCGTACGATTTCAAGGCTCGATGCATCCGCCTCCAAGAACTGTTCGACCCTGTCGGCAAGCAGCGCTTTCTTCCGGTCCTTCTTCGGTGCGTTCGCGCTCACGAACTCCAGAAAGTCTGAAAAGGCGGCGGCAAATTCGGTGGGTTGAAACTCGCTCATGCCCGTAGAAATCGACAGCTATACGCCTGTGCGAGACACGGGAACCGGTGGACGTTGCGTGACTGCCCTCAGGCCTCAGCCGGGACCGCTTCACCCTCAGGCGTCAGCTGCCGGCGTTGGCTCAACCAGTTGTCGTATCGCGCCAAGCGATCCACCAGCTGGGTGCGCATCGTCGCCATCTTTTCCATCTTCTGGTCGACGAGGCGCAGCTGCTGCAGCGTGACCTCGCGCGCCTTGAGCATGCCCACAGCCTTCGCGCTCTCGTCCGCGTCGGACTTCCATTCAGCTCGCAGCTGCGAACGGATCTCGTCAGCGTCGATCATCTCTTTGATGTCGGCCAACGAGAAGCCGAGCAGATCCCGCATCTCCTTGATGCGCTCGATCCGCTCGATATCTTCCTGGGAATACAGCCGGAAGCCGCCTTCCATCCGGGTAGGCGCGTTCAACAGCCCTTTTTCTTCGTAGTAACGGAGCGTCCGCTGCGTCAATTGGGCGCGCTCTGCCGCCTCGCCGATCTGGAAAAACGGTCCCGTTCCTCGCGTCTCTTCGGTCATCGCTGGCACTATAATGGAGCAACATTAACGCGTACGTCAACGTAATGAATTTGCAATGCAATCGTTCTCACGGCGCGCGCTTGAACACGAACATTCCGTGCCCCTGCTCGTGCGTTGTGTAGCTGCGTACCAGGTCGCCAAGGATGTCGAGCTGCCGGAGGTAGCCGCGCTTTCCGTAGCGTTCCTCGAACCGTCCATGGTGGCGGACAAGTTCCGCCTCCGCCTGCCTCCAGGCGATCGCCGCGTCGTTGCTCATCTGCCGGTGCCCGGCCAGCCGCCAGCCATACCCTTCCCACTCGTCGATGAACGCCTCCACACCCCCGCGCGCATCCACCGGCACTTCGCAGCTCAGGCAGAGTGTCGAGATCGGCGCGGCCACGCGGCTCAGCTCCCGCGGAGCCATGTACGTATCCAACGCCCAGACACTATCGAACGAGTCGTCGGCGAAAGGCAGTCTTCGCGAATCCGCGACCATCCATTCCACCGCGTCGCCACACTCCATCTTCCGCCCTGCGGCGAGGAAGTCTGTGCTGATGTCCGTCGCGAAGGCGCGCACCCGCCGCTCCTTTGCCGCCAATCGCGCTGTGGCGCCCACGAAGGCGCCGCAATCCAGCATCGTCGAGCCTGCGGCCAGCTGTGCTTTTTCCAAAAGCCAGCGCGTCGCATCAATCCCACCGATGTGATTGTGTTCGCCCAGGAAATCGATCCAGAACGCGGGGTATTCTTCCACCAGCGCGTCAAAGACAGTGGTCACCCCAAGAGCGTAAACGGAAGCACTCGTAGCGGCAGCCGGTCTGGTGGCCCCCCTTAAGGGACCGTGCGGACGGTAATCGGAAACACGGCAAAGAGCCCGTTGTGATCACTCGAATAGAGCGGGCTTCCGTCCACCCGTTTCCCCGGCGCATCAGCAAAGGCGGCCACGCTGGTCGCTTTCCAGCGATCGGCGAAGATGTAGTCCGTCCTCGATGCCACCGGCGGCTGTTCGCCGGCCACGGATTCGCGGCAACACGTCTGGAGCGCTCGATCCTCCGGGAGAGCGGCCGCCACGTCGGTCATCCCCCAGTCCACGATCGCCTTCGGCGTAGGGCTTCCGGGCGTCTCCGAAAGGTCGCCCATGATGACAGTCGGCCCCTGGCCCCGCGTCGTCGCGATGAAGTTCAATAGCGCCCCAGCCTGGGAGGTGCGGACGCGGTCGCCGCCACCTGTGAGATGGGTGATGTACACATCCACGTCGTCCGCGATCCCGGGCACGCTTACCACGATGTGCAGTGCCGCGCGCCCTTCCGTCTCCGACGTGCGCGGGTTCAGCCACTTCTGTTCGTAACGCAGGATCGGGTACCGGCTCAGGATCAGTTCGCCCTCTTCGAAGCCGATCTGCTTCACGAGCTCGTCGTTCTGCTCCTTCGTGCTGGTCGGGAACCACGGGTTCGCGCGCACATACTGGAACTCCATCTTGAGTTCTTTCGCCAGCCGTTCGCGCACGTTCCCGTGGATGGTCGTCTTCGTCGCCTCGTTGAATCCGATGATGTCGAGCTTGAGCGGCTTTAGCTGCTCGATGAGTAGCGTCAGCCGCTGGTCGTACGTTTCGGCCGCGATCGTGTTGTCAGCGTCCACGGTCACCGGGCTCATCAGGTTGATGAAGCCCACGCGCAGCTCCGAAGGCGCGCTCGGCGTCAGGTCCCACGCCACGCCCGAAGAGGCGGGAGTTGCCGTTGCCGAGGGCGCATAGAGCACGTCGTTGCCATCGTCGCCATCGCCTCCGCAGGCGGCCGCCAGCACCAACGCAGCTGCGACGGTGGCGGAAACGAAGATCGCGCGGACCATTGACACGGTGCTTGTCATCTTGCTTCACTTGAGCATACAGGCGAAGACGGAGACGAGTAGCGCCGCGCAAGGCCGTCAGCGAGCCCCGTTTGGTGGAAGGGGGCCGGAAACGCGCAGCGCCAATATCCCTCCCGAGCTTCCCGGAGAACGCCCCGGCCGAACGCGGCGGGGCCAGTAGACCGGGACGGCAAGCGACCGTTACCAGCGGCAGGGGCGTGGTTGCGCCCCACGAAGTGCCCGCCTTTGGCGGGAAACAGGGTGGTACCGCGGGCCTGCACGCTCGTCCCTGATCCGGGGACGGGCGTTTTTCGTTCTCTCCCGGGCATCAGGTGCAGACTCATCACTATCTGCTACGAATGCGCCCGCCGCGCGGTTGTCCCATCGCGCGGTCCAAGGAGAAGAACATGTTCAGCCCCGTCGATCCGAAGGTGAACTTTCCCAGGCTCGAACAGGAGGTCCTTACCTTCTGGCAGCAGAACGCCGTCTTCCTCCGCAGCGTCGAACGCGAACCGAAACCCGGCCTCCCCAACGACGGACGTTTTGTCTTCTACGAGGGCCCGCCCACCGCGAACAACCGCCCCGGCATCCACCACGTCCTCGCCCGCGTCTTCAAGGATCTGATCCCGCGCTACAAGACCATGCAGGGATACCAGGTCCCCCGCAAGGCGGGCTGGGACACCCACGGCCTGCCGGTTGAGCTCGAAATCGAAAAGGAGCTCAACCTCCAATCGAAGCCGGAGATCGAGGCTTTCGGCATCGCGGAGTTCAATGCCCGGTGTAAGGAGAGCGTCAGCCGCTACGTTGACGAATGGACGCGCCTGAGTGAGCGAATCGGGTTTTGGGCCGACCTCGAACACCCCTACGTTACGTGGCACAACGAATACATCGAGACCTGCTGGTGGATCTTCAAGCAGCTCTGGGACCACGGCATGGTCTACCAGGGATTTCGCGTCACGCCTCACTGCCCTCGCTGCGGCACCAGCCTGAGTGACCACGAAGTCTCGCAGGGGTACGAAGACAACGTCTCCGATCCCAGCGTGTTCGTGAAGTTCCATGTCGATCCGGCCGAGTTCACCGCTGCGCTCGTGACGCGCGGCGAAGTCCTCCCGGAACCGGGGCCCGTCTCCCTCGTCGCCTGGACCACGACGCCGTGGACTCTTCCCGGCAACACGGCCCTCGCCGTTAAGGAGGACGCCGTTTACGGCATCTACCGCCAGGGCGACGAGTACCTTGTCCTCGCCCAGGCGCTTGCGGAAAAAGTCCTCGGCGAAGGAGCGGAGTCCGCCGGCAGCACCTACGGCCGCAAACTCGTCGGTCTCAGCTACGAACCGCTGTATCGTCCGGAGACGCTTGGCCAGCCCGTCATGCGCTTCCGCGGTTACGTTTCGCTCGACGATGGTTCCGGCATCGTCCACACCGCCCCCGCATTCGGCGCCGAGGACTTCGAACAGGGCAAAGAGCACAGCCTGCTCTTTGTCCAGCCGGTGGACCTTCGTGGCCTCATGGCCGAGGGCCTGCCCGGCGCCGGCAAGTTCGTGAAGCAGGCGGACCGCGACGTCATCCACGACCTCGAACAGCGCGGTCAGATGCTGAAGAGCGCCACGATCAAACACACGTATCCGTTTTGCTGGCGCTGCAAGACCGCCCTCCTCTACTACGCCAAGCCGAGCTGGTATCTCCGCACCACTCGCCGGAAGGACGAACTCATCGAAGGCAACGAGCGGATCAACTGGTATCCGGACCATATCAAGCACGGCCGGTTTGGCAACTGGCTCGAAAACAACATCGACTGGGCCGTGAGCCGCGAACGCTACTGGGGCACGCCGCTGCCCTTCTGGAAGTGCGAGAACTGCGCCGAAGCGCTCTGCATCGGTTCGCGCGCCGAACTCGCCGAACTCGCCGTGGACCGCGCTCGGGCAGAGGCAATGGACGACCTCCACCGGCCCTACATCGACGATATCCTCCTCCGCTGCCCTTCCTGTGGCGGTAACGCCCGCCGAGTGCCCGAAGTGGCGGATGCCTGGTTCGATTCCGGCGCGATGCCCTATGCCCAGTGGCATTACCCCTTCACCGATGAGGAAGGCTTCCTGAAGGCCTGTCCCGCGGACTTCATCTGCGAAGCC
>CAYYSD010000192.1:0-5299 GCA_964474285.1 uncultured Anaerolineaceae bacterium
CTTCGAACCAGAGCAGGTTCGTGCGCGCGTAGACCGGGACCGGGCGCTGGACTTCGGGGTATTCGATCGTGGCGACCGGCTGAAACATCTGCCGGAGCGTCAAGCCCATGCCCTTTGCGATGCCCTTGCCGTATGCCATGGAACCCCCGCACAGGCGGCCGTTTGCGGTCCGAAGTGCCCGTTGAGTCTACGGCAGCCCGTTTGTGATGACAAACACGATCAGCGCGTCGCGCATCCGCCGTCGCGCCAGCCCGTACACTCTCCAGCATCCCGTGGAGGTGGTGTCTTGTGGGACAGACGCTCGGAACCGGCTTCGACTCGGTCGCGGAAGTCTACGACCGTGCCCGGCCGGGCTACCCGCCGCAGCTCTTCGCCGACATCCTGACCTTCGCGGGCTGTCGCGGAACGCCGCGCGTCCTGGAAGTGGGCGCCGGCACGGGCAAAGCGACGCGCGGGCTGGTCGAAGCGGGCTGCCCGGTCGTGGCCATCGAGCCCGGAGCGAACATGGCCGCGGTCGCGCGGCGCAACCTCGCAGGGGCGCCGGTCGAGTTCATCGAAAGCACGTTCGAAGATGTGACCCTGGCGCCCGAGACGTTCGACATCGTCTGTGCCGCCACGGCCTGGCACTGGGTGGACCCGGCGGTCGGGCTGCGCAAGGTGCATCAGTCGCTGCGGCCCGGCGGTGTTATGGCGATCTTCGGCCACGTCCAGGTGCGCGGAGAAGTCGAACCGGACTTCTTCGTCGTGACGCAGGAGATCTACCAGCGCCTGACGGACCTCTGGAGCGACGACCCCGGTCCGTGGCGCCACTCCGTGCCGGACCGGCACGAGGCCGAACTCCGTGCATCGCCGCTGTTCACCGGGGTCACGGCCGTGCAGTACGACTTCGACCAGGTCTACGACGCTCAGGCGTACGCGCTCCTGTTGAGGAGCTATTCGAACGTCATCGCGCTGGAGGCGGGGCGACGGGAACGGCTCATCGCAGAGTTGTGCGCGCTCATCGACAGCGACTTCGGTGGCACTATCACTCGCCCGCTGGTCGTGCGGCTGGTCATGGGTCGCAGGGTGTGAGCTTCAGGAGGCGGGGGCTTTCTGCAGTTCGGGCCGTGGCTGGGCGCCGAGGCGCTTCTCGTCGACGAACACGCCGTAGGTCACCAGCGAGATGAGCGCCAGCGCCGCAGCGGCGGGTCCGAGCCCGGTGTAGCCGAACGCGCCGATGACGAGGCCGCCCAGGGCCGAACCGGCGACAATGCCGAACTGCTGTCCGGAGGTATTGAGCGCCATGACGGTGCCGCGCCGCTCAGGCGCCATCTCGGTGAGCACCGTCTGCGCGGCCGCAAAGCGCGCCCCGCTGAAGGTCGAGAAGATGAGCAGGAACCCGATCGCCACGAGCACGTGAGGCGATGCGGTGGTCACGAGCGCGATGAACGTCGCGCAGGCACCGCTCGTCCAGACAATGACCGGGCGCTTCCCGATCCGGTCTGCGAGCCGGCCGCCGACATTGCCCCCGATGAGAACGCCAATGCCCATGACCATGGTGAAGAGGCCCAATGCCCACTTCGCCACACCGAAGTCGTCGCGGAAATAGGCGCCCATGAAGGTCACGAAGATGAACCAGTAGCTCGTGGCGATGAAATTGGAAACGAGCGCCATCATGGTCGGGAGGTCGCGCAGGACGAGTGGAACTGCGCGGAACCCTTCGCCGCGCGCGCCTGGCTGCTTCGGCGCATCTCCGGGGAGCTTGAACAGGATGAGCGCCACGAAGACGACCGACACGACCGCCAGCAGGACGAATGCCCAGCGCCACGACAGCAAGCCCGAAATGAAGGCGCCTGCGGGCACGCCGAGGATGCTCGCGCTGGTGTTCGCGGAGATGACCCACGACATCGCGCGGCCGCGTTCTTCGTAGGAGAAGTAGTCGCCGACGGCGGCGAAGACGGCAGGGGTGAGACAGGCGACGCCCAGCCCCGCGAGCACGCGAGCGGCGAGCAGGAGTTCGAAGTTGGGGGCCACGGCGGAGAACGCCGTGGCGGTGGTCAACGTGGTCATTCCGGCGACGACGACGGGCTTTCGCCCGAACCGGTCGATGAACGGCCCCGAGAAAATCGCGGCGATGCCGCCTGCCACCGCGTAGGCCGTGACCAGGAGGCCGGCGACCGCGACTTTCACGCCGAGATCGTCGGAGATGTCCGGGAGGATAGGGCTGATGATGAGGTTGTTGAAGACGACCGCGAAGCTGGCAACGCAAAGCAGGGCGAGGATCAGGTTCCTGTTCGCCGGTCGTTGTGCCGTCACTAATCCAGCCTACGGCACGTAGCGCTTAAGGCGTGGCGAACGTCTTGTTTCGGTTTAGTCGCGGCGCAGGAAGACGCGACGGATGACGACCGTCTCGCTGATGGCGGTCAGTGCCTGTGGAGCGGCCTGGACGACGGCGGCAGCCTTCTTCGCGTTGGCGGGTTTGGCGAGGGCGGCGGCGACACCCTGTCTCGCGCCCTGCGAGGCAAGGTACTTCCCTGCCAGCCCGAGGCCGATCTGGAGTGCACCGCCGATGACCACGGCCGTCGCAACTTTCTTCACGGGGGCGGGAAGCGCCGGCCGCGAAACGTCGATGGCGCGAGAGGCCGCGGGCGACTGGGCCAGCACAATCCCCCTTTGCGCGGCGAGGAACATGCCGCACTGGCGGCAGTAGTTGTCGGTCCGTGCGCAGGTTGCGCTGCAATCGGGGCAGGCCAGCATGGCGTCATCCATGGCGCGATGATACGCCGCCGCGCGCGCCCGTCCTACCCCTGGCCGCGCGCAATCGCGCCTCGACGCTTGCCGTCAGGTCGAGCGGCGTGGCGGGAGGCACCGCCAGGGTGCCCTCGGCAACCGCTCGCAGGGTCTCGGCGAGGAACGGCCGTTCGCGTTCGACGCCGCGGCGGCGCACATCCAGGTAGAGCATCGACGTCTCTAACTGCTTCGCCGACATGCCGTATTCGTGGGCGGCCCAGAGTGCCTCGTTGGCCGCGTCGCGGATCGGGAAGCGGCAGAAGCTCACGGCCGGGCCCCGATCGACGTCGCCGGTGACCACGTTCATCATGCAGCCGGATTCGCGTGCCTGCTCCATGATCAGCTGTGCGATGACCTCCTGGTAGGTGCCCACGGGGCCGTCCGGCAGAGCCGGGTGGTCGTTGATGAACTGGAACCGCGTGAAGAGCGGCGACGTCGCGATGAGCATGTAGCCGAACATAACGCCGAGGTCGAAGGAATACTCGTCGAGCAGGTCCGCAACTTGCTCATCGTATTCCGTGCGCCAGGGCTGCAAGGGTTCGCCTGCGCGCGAGATCTTGCCGCCGCGCGCCCTGCGGAAGGCGACCGACGAGCGCGTCTCGACCGCAACGCCGTGACCTTCGGCCATCGCGATGAGGCGGTCTGTCGCTTCCGCTTCGCCACGCTCGCGGTTCACGAACACGACCGCGATTTCGACGAGCAGGCCGCGGTCGATCGCTTTGAGAATGTATTCGAGCGCGCCGTAGGACCCGGGTCCCCGGCCCGTCGTGAGCCAGGCGATGCGGAGGGTCATTCCTCATCCTCGTCTTCTGCGTAATCTTCGAACTCGCCGTCGTCCTCGTAGGCGGGGCCAGGTTCGTGGAGGACGTTCGTTTCTTCCGCGACCTGGGCGCGCGTCTTGCGGATGCGCAGTTCGGCCGTGGCCAGGATGCCCCGGAGCTCATCGACGAGCGCGGCGCCCTCTTCGTAGAGCGCGAGCGATTCTTCCAGGGGGAGGTTGCCCTGTTCGAGAAGCCGCGCCCGCTCTTCGAGCGCCGCGAACGCGGCTTCGAACGTGCGCGGTTCGACCGCCTTGCCTTTGCCCCGTGGCGTTCGTTCGGCCATGACTAGCTCACCTCCGCTGTGAAGGCGCCGTCCGCCACCGAGACCACCAGGCGGTCGCCGCCGCGCACACGCCTCACGCTCGTGACCACCGACTTCTTCGTGGGAGTGGACTTCTCGACGATGGCGAAGCCCCGCGCCAGTGTCGCACGGGGGTCGAGGACGGCGAGGCGGGCCGACTGGTGGAGGAGCGCCGACGTGCAGGCTTCGCGCCGACGCTCGACGTGAGCCGTCATCGAGGCGAGCACGGCCTCCGTGTCCCGTGCAAGGTTCGCCGGCTGCGGGATGGAACGCTCGAGGGTGCGCAGCATTGCCTCCACGCGGACGGCGTCGCGCGCTGCGGAACCGAGGGCGGCGTTCGCCAGCGAACGTTCGAGCGCCAGCAGATCGCGGTCGACGCGCTCAGTGTCCGGGGTCGCGCGCTCGGCGGCGGCGCTCGGCGTGGGCGCGCGCAGGTCCGCGGCGAGGTCGGTCAGCGTGGTGTCGGTTTCGTGTCCCACACCAGAGACGATGGGCACTGGGAACCCGAAGACCGCGCGCACGACGCGTTCGTCGTTGAACGCGGAAAGGTCCTCCGCGCTGCCGCCTCCGCGCGCGATGATGGCGAGATCCAGGCCCTCTTCGCGGGCGAGCCGCTTGAGCGCGACCTCGACATGGCCCGCGGCCGTTTCGCCCTGCACGACCGCGGGGGAGAGCACGAGTTCCGCGAGCGGCCAGCGCTTGGCGATGACGTTGCGGATGTCGTGGAGGGCCGCGCCGTTTGGCGAGGTGACCACGCCGATGCGCATCGGGAACCGGGGCAGTGGCCGCTTCCTCGACGGTTCGAACAGGCCGTCGGATTCAAGGCGGAGGCGGAGCTCTTCGAACTTTGCGGCAGCCAGGCCGACCCCCTCGGGCCGGACGAAGTCGCAGACGAACTGGAGCTCGCCACGCTGGACGTAGATGCTCACCCGCCCGTGGGCGAGGACGCGGTCGCCGTTCTGGAGGTTGATGCCGGGCATCGCGGAGGCGAACCAGACGGAGCGCAACGTGGCGCCCGGGTCCTTCAGCGAGAAGTACCTGTGCCCCGACGAAGGTCGCGAGTAGTTCGAAACTTCCCCCGCGACCCAGAGGTCCGAGAAGATCTCGTTCCCCTCGATGACCTCGCGAAGGAAGCTCACCAGCGCCGAAACGGTGACAGCCTGCATGGGGAGGAAGCGTAGCACGGGGCGGGTGTTAGCTCGTATGGGGTGGCGGAGTGACGGGGTGACGGAGTGACGACGGAGGGGTCCGGCCCGGGAGGTGGACAGCTCGACAGTCATCGCAAGGGCGCGAGGCCCTTCGACTGGCTCAGGGCGAACGGTGAGGGGCTGCAACGGTGGACAGCGCCGGGATGGGTTGCGAGGACACGAGGCCCTTCGACTGGCTCAGGGCGAACGGTGGGGGCTGC
>CAYYSD010000193.1:0-5296 GCA_964474285.1 uncultured Anaerolineaceae bacterium
TGAAGACGCCGGGCATCACCGTGCGTCCGCTTGTGAACATGCTCAACAGCCACGAGTTCAACGAGGTGTACTTCGAAGACGCTCGCATCCCCGCCGTCAATCGCCTTGGTGAGGAGAACCGTGGCTGGTACCTCGCCACCACGACCCTCGACTTCGAACGCAGCGGCATCGCGACCAGCGTCGGCCACCAGCTCATCACGCAGGACCTCGCCACCTACGCCCGCGAAGACCCCGTCGCCCGCGAACGCATCGCTCGCAACCGCGGTTTGCGCGTTGAGTTGGCCGATCGAGCCGTCGAGGCACGCGTCGAGTCGCTCATCTGCTACCGGATCATCTCAATGCAGGAGCGGGGCGAGATTCCAAACAAAGAGTCCTCAATCGCCAAGCTCTTCTCGAGCGAAATGGATGTTCGCCTCGCCGTCACAGGCATGCACCTCGCCGGCATGGAGGCCCAACTCCGCGGTTGGGATGATCCGCGCGGCATGGGCGGCAAGCTCGCCCGCTTCTACATGCACAGCACCACCGCCCCCATCGGCGGGGGCACCAGCGAGATCCAGCGCAACATCATTGCCACGCGCGGCCTCGCCATGCCCCGCGCGTGAGACTCGCCGCCGCCGTATGGGTCTACGGTAATATGGGTCCATGAAGACGACCGTCGAACTCGATGACGCCCTTCTCAAGGCCGCCAGGCGCCGCGCCATCGACGAGAACACCACCCTGCGCGCCCTCGTCGAGGAAGGCCTCCGCATGCGCCTCGCCGAAAACGAGTCGAACCAGAACGCTGATACCGAGCCCGTCGCAAAGGAGTCTCCCGAGGAGTTCTACGCTCGCTGGCAACAGATTGTTGCTGCCTCGCGAGAGGGAGTAGAGATGCCTGACGCGCCCATCCATCCTGAACAGTGGCGTGGCGACCTCGACAATGAACGCCTTGAGAAGTTGCAGTCTGACTGGGATGGCTCTGTTGCTCGCCGACGGGAGCGGGCGAAGTCTGGCCCGTGATCGCAGTGGATTCAAACGTCCTGGTTCGATCGTTGATTGAGCGTTCCGCAGACGGGGATGCCCTGCGGAGTCGATTGACCACTGCGCGACGTTCAGGCGAGGAGTTGGGTTTGCCGTTGCACTGCATCGGCGAGTTCTGGCGCGCGGTTACCTGGGACCGTCAACCGAATCGTGTCGATGGGGACACGGCACGTAGGTACCTGACGGAGTGGATAGCGGACCATCGGTTGCTCCTCCCCGGTGATCGCTACTGGGACACCCTGGCCGGAATGATCGAGACGAGGAACCCCTCGAACCTCGGCATCTTCGATTACCAGATCACAGCCGTCTGTCTCGGGCGCCAGTTAGAGACCATCTGGACGTTCGACGCGGGCTTCCCGGCCATGTTTGGCGTGATTCCCGTGGACCCGCTTTCACTCTAGCGTTTCCTGACTCTCACGGTCCGCTCCATGTGAACCGGTCGCGGTAACGCGCCAGCGCCCGCAGGAGCGGCCCGCCCACCACCGCGATGACCACGACGTTGCACGCACTCCGGAGGACGTCCCAGCCGAAGCTCGTCAGGAAGTAGAAGTTCCAATATCGCCGCAACGACTCCGTCAGCCCCAGCCCGGGTTCGTAGGAGACATCTGGCCCGCCCGACCAGAACGGCCAGAACCACAGGTTGATGATGACGCCGAACAGCACGCCCCAGGCCGTCGCGAACCCGATGATGACTCCGGTTTCCGCCCGCCCGGAGATTGGCGTGTGCCGAACCCACGCTCCCAGCATTCCCGCTGACAACCCCATCCAGGCGCTCGCGAACACCTGGAACGGGAGCCATGGCCCCACTCCTCCGGTGATGATCGCGCTCATGAAAAACGATAGAGCTCCCAGCAGGAACCCCATACGCGGCCCGAAGGTGTACGCGCCAATGATGACCAGGAAGAAGTAGAGGTTCGCGCCGGCCGGCAGCGTGATCGTTCGCAGCAGAGCCGCCATCGCTGCCAGCACTCCGAGCACTGCCAGTGACTTGCTGTTCAGTCGTCCGCCCGTCAGCTCGGCTACGATGAGCAGCAGACAGAGCGAGGCCACCGCCGCCACCGCCAGGGGGCCATCCGCAGCGTGCAAATACCAGTCGCTGTCCGGTTTCGTTACACTCGCGAACACGAATGGGTGGAGATAGGCCGCCAGGCCGATGACGTTCAGCATCCCGAACGTGACGGTGCTCAATGAGGGTAGCTTCGCCGCGAATGCCGGGGTGGTGCGTGCGCTAACCGCCATGGCGCCGCCTCCACGCAAGACCCGCCACCGAAAGCGCCACCAGCCCGCTCGCAATCGCCGCGAAAGTGATGACTCCCGTGGCGCTCCCGTTGTCGCCCTCTGCTATGGTCGGGGCTCCCCCTGCCGCCGGGGGCAGCACGCCCCCCGCCGTCGGTGAAGTGCTCGCGTCGAGGGTGATGATCGCCGAAGGCGAAGCGAAGGTGACCGTGGATGTCACTTCAGCGGCGATGGACGGTGCGCTGGTTTCCGATGCTGCGGGTGCCTGTGTCACCGCAACCGTCGGAATTTGGGTCGCAGGCGCAGCCGTTGCCGCAGCCAGCGTTGCCGTGGCCGTCGGCGCGATACCCCCGCGCGGAGCGTGCCCGCACACCTGCTCGAACGTCCTCGACTCCGGCGGGGGCGCGCTCGCCGCTCCGCCGCCTCCCCAACGCCAGGCGTGCATCTCGCCGTCGCGTGCCTGTGTGCCGAGCACTCCGATCGACGAGTAGATCCAGTTCGCGCCATACCGCTGAGTGAAAAACGACCAGTACACGCAGCCCGAACCAGGGTTGCGGCACTTGCACGTGCACGATTCGAACGTCCCCGCGCCATAGCACCCTTCGTCCGCCCGCCTTCCGATTGAACACACCAGCCCGTTGACGTTCTCCTGCGCGACTCCGGCAGTCTTCAGGAGTTGGTCACCGCTGATCGAGTCACCCGCGAAGGCCACGCAGAACGACTCGATCGACCCGTCGCCATGCTGGATGACCAACCCGGCCTCGCCTTCTGCGCTTGCCGCCCGTGCGAACCCGGCTGCGCTCACGGCGGCCATCAGCAGCACAAGCCACAACGGTCCGCGCCTCCCCGTCACGCCCATCGCACGTCCTCCGGGAGAATCGCGCCTGGCACGAGTTCCGCGGCCTGCGTCGGCAGCGGCCCTTCCGACCCGAACGCCACGTCGGCGGGGAGGTCGAACGCGACACGTCCGGCTTCAAGACCCACGACCCGGGTGGCGAACCGGGCGGCGCTTTCCCGATCGTGTGTCGCCACGATGGCGGCTCCACCGTTCCTGGAGTGCTGGCCGAGCCGCTCCGCAAGCCAGCGCTTCGAGGCGGCGTCGGCGCCGCGCGTCGGTTCGTCTAGCAGCCAGACCCGCGGCTCATGCCCCAGCATCGTGGCGATGGCGACCCGTTGCTGCTGTCCGACGCTGACGTCGCGCGGGTTTCGCCCCAAAAGGTGTTCGATGCCCCAACTCGCCGCGACCCGCTCGTTCCAATGGCCCCCGCGCAGCCGCAGCGATTCCGCCAGTTCGTCCCTCACGGTGTCGTGATAGAGGGCCACCGATGGATCCTGCGGGACCATACCTGCGAACCCGGTCCGCTGGGCGATCCCAGTGGGTGCTGTTGACTCCCGGTGTCGCACCTCGCCCGAGGATGGCCGCACGAGCCCGGTAAGCGCGCGAAATAACGTCGATTTCCCGCTCCCATTCGAACCCATCAACGCGACGACTTCGCCCGCCCGAAGCGTCAGACTGACACCCTTCAGGGCGACGTGTTCGCCATACGCAACCGTAAGTCCCGTGGCAGCCAGCAGTGGTTCGCCGGGCGAAGGCGCCGACTCACGCCGCCTCACGGCCAGCCGTCCCGAACCGGCCGCTGCCCCGGCCTCGACCACGGTCAGCGGGACGGGCGACCACCCGAGTTGCCGTCCGAGTTCGCAGATGGCCGGCACCGCGCGCAGCTCCCGTGCCGCCTCGCGCGGTGTCAGAGTGCGCACACGTCCATCCTCGACTTCGACCACACTGTCGACCGCCGGCAGCAGCCGTTCCAGCCGGTGCTCCGCCAGGAGCACCGTCAGGTCTCCGCCCTTATGCAACGATTGCACTGCAGCCAACACGGCCGATGCCCCGTCAGGGTCCAGCTGCGACGTTGGTTCGTCCAGGAGGAGCACCTGGGGCTGGAGTGCCAGCACTGCCGCGATGGCCGCCCGCTGCCGTTCGCCGCCGGAAAGCGTACTCAGCCGCCGGTGGCGAAGATGTTCGATGCCCAGAGCGTCCAGCAGCTGTCCCATCCGGCGAATCATCTCCGCCTGCCCCACGCCGTGCTGCTCCATCGTGAACGCCACGTCGTCCTCGACGGTTTCGGCGATGGCCTGCGACTCCGGGTCCTGGAAGACGATGCCCGCGACGGCCGCCATCCGCCTCGCGGGCGTACGGGACGGATCGAACCCGCCAACGTCCACCCGTCCCGAGAGCACGCCGCCATGAAACTGTGGAACGAGCCCGTTGAACAGGCGCAGGAGCGTCGACTTTCCCCCGGCCGATGGACCCGCCAGGAGTACGAACTCGCCCCGGGCGATCGCCATATTCACGTCCACCAGGGCTGGCGCATCCGAGCGCGGGTAGCGGAATGACACGTTCGTTAGTGTCGCGATCATCGCGGCGTCCAGTCCGCCATAGCATCCCTGGCCGCCAGTGGTCGCTCCCCGCCGGGCTCCGGCGCCACGCGTGGCGTGAGGAACAGCCGTGCGGCAGGCCAGGCACATGCGAGCGCGACGAACGCTCCGAGTGGCTCAAACGTCGGCCAGGGCAGCCCGGCAAACGGGTTGTAGTCGAGCCCGCCCCATCCTGCTGTCCTCAGCGCCAGCACGGCCAGCGCCATCCCGAGCGATCCCGCGATACCCGCAACGTCGAATGGCGTGAGCCTTTCCGGCGCATACCGCGTGACCTTGCGTCGTTTCGCCGCGTCTCGCAGCCAGGCGCCGATGGCAGCGAACGCGAGTAAGCCCGCTCCGACCGCCGCCCAGCGCCATTCGGGCAGATAAAGCCATCCCAGTGTCGCTGCGAAGAAGAGCGGCGCTGATGCCGTCGCCACGAGCTGCACGCTCCGGCCGGGTGCGTCCGATGCCGCGTAGCCGCGCGCCTCCATCGCCTCGGCCAGTCGCATCGACCGTTCGAGGCCGCCGATGACCGCAGGCACCACGAGTCCCGGCGCCTGCCGCCACCCGGACGCCGCACCTCGCAGCGCCTGCATCTCGCGCACACGCCGCAGGTCCTCAA
>CAYYSD010000194.1:0-5240 GCA_964474285.1 uncultured Anaerolineaceae bacterium
TGCGCGGTTCGTCTCCCTGCGGTCCGTTGAGCGCAGCGAACCCCGAATAGGCGCTGAGCAGATTCCCGTATGCCACCCAGTTTGCGCCCGGCCCCGTGCGGCCCAGGCCGGAAGCGGAAAGCAGCACGATGTCTGGCCGTATCTTCCGGAGGTCGTCATAGCCGAGACCGAGCCGCTCCATCACCCCCGTCGCGAAGTTCTCCACGACGACGTCCGTGTTTGCCATCAACCTGTGCACCGCCTCCAACGCGCCTGGCGCCTTGAGGTCGATCGCGAGCCCCAGCTTCGACTGGCCCAGGACGTCGTGCAATTCCGAGACGCGCCCGGTATCCGGGCGTTCCGGCGACTCAATCTTGATGACCTCCGCTCCCATCAACGCCAGGTAGCGCGTCGATGTCGGACCGGCAATGACCCACGAGAAGTCCAGCACCCGTACACCTTCGAGCGGCAGACCGGCGGATGTTGACACGGCGGGGGCGGGATCGCGAGGCAGCCAGCCGTCACCCGGCGACGGCCCGGCGGCGGGTGCGTAGTCGCCCGGTGGGAGGCCGAACGGTGGCCGCGGGACGGCGACTGACGCACCACCGTCCGCCGTTATGGGCGCGAAAAAGCCGCGGTGGCGCAGCTGTGGCTCGTGGAGCATGTCCGCCGGCGCGCCGAAGGGGAAGCACGGCACGTGCGCGGCCTGGCAGAGTTCGAAGATCTCCTGGCGGGTGCGCTGCCGGCTCCAGGCGGCCATGAGCTCGAAGAGATCCGGGTAGTGCTTCGTCCGGGCGGCGCGGGTCGCAAACCTCGGGTCGGCGCCCCATGCGGGGTCGCCCGTGACCTTCAGCCACTGCACCCACTGGTGCGCTTCCCGAGGTGAAATCGCGACGAAACCGTCGGCCGCCGGGAGGACTGGGATGACCGCGCTGCCACCCGCCTCGCGGCCCTCCCGGGCGGCAGGCTGCCCCCCGAAGCCCGGCATGGCCAGTTCCCGCGCCGCCATCAGCGACATCGCTTCCTGGGCGGAGACATCGATCAGCTGTCCCCGCCCGGTACGCTGCTGCTGGTACAGCCCGTGAATGGCCGCACAGGCTGCGGTGAGCGCGGTGATGAAGTCCGATTGCTCGCCGGCCGCCCGGACCGGGGGTTCCGCCTCGGCGTCCGCCACATGGCCGACGAGCAGCCGTGCGATGCCGCTCGAGTGGAACGCGACCAGGTCTCCACCGCGGAAGTCGCGCCGCGGCCCGGAAAGCCCGAACGGTGTGATCGCGGCCACCACGAGCCGGGGCTGCGCAGCAGCGAGCGCGGCAGGATTGATGCCCGCGGCGTCCAGCACCTGCGGCGGGAAGTCGAGGACGAGGAGGTCCGCGCCGGACACGTTTCCGTCGAGGGCACGTGCCCTCCCCGCGAGTCGTTTGTTCGCGAGCAGTGCCAGCCGTTCGGCCTCTGCGGGCTCCCACCGGGGCAGAACCGACGGTTCTACCCGCACCACGTCCGCGCCGAGTTGGGCGAACAGTTCGCCACAGATGGCGGCAGCGCGTCCGCCACACTCCAGCACCCGAACCCCGCCCAGCAGCGTCATAGCCGCCGATCCTACGGACCGGCCGAACGGGCGGCAAACCTGTGCGACGACCGGCCACGCTGTCGCATTCGCCACCGGGACGGCTGGCCTGGCCTCAAACCTTCCAAAATCGCCCAAACTCTGCGCGAAACAAAGAATCAGGCCCTTAGGGCCCCCTTGCCGGTCGCTTGTGAGAGGTTTGCGGCGAGCCTGCGCCGGGGGACGAGCATCGCGGCATGGGTGGAGGGTGACGCGGGAAGCGCGGTGACGGAAGAGGGAGGAGGCACTCACACTTCCAGGGCGGCCCCCGGGATCCAACTGTTGTTCTCTTCGATAGTACCTATGTACTTTTTCTATGGATCTGTCTATTCTCACGCCCACTCAACAGGAGGGCTCCGAAAAATGCCGGTTGTTTCCAATGCCATTTGGCAGGTGCATGCAGGTCGACAGGGAGACATCATCTCCGCGATGTCGCGAAGTCGCGCCATCCACGAGCGCCTGGGTGCCCGGGTCTTCGCGATCCAGGCGACCGTCGCCGGGACGAACAGCCTCCGCGTGAACTACCTTCAGTGGTTCCCGGACCTTGGCGCCTTCGGGCAATACTCGGACGCTCTCGCGGCCGATACCGAGTGGCAGGTGTTCGTGCGCGACGTCCTCAACTCGGCGAACCCCATGGCGACGCTGATCGCGAACTCGGTTGGCGTAGACGTTCCCGGGTTCGACACCGCACTCCCGGAACGGCAGCCGGCCGGAACGGTGTTATCCACCGTCCAGTGGCAGCCGCAGCCCGGCCGCATGGCCGAAGTGGTCCAGCGGCTTGCGGAATGGCGCGGCATAGCGAGCCGCCACGGGCTCACGACCAGGTTCGTGCAAACGTCCGTTGGAGGCCCTCAGACAGGCATCCTCACCACGGCAATTGTGTTCCCGAACATGACGGCGTACGCCAAGTCGAGCGAAGCCCTCCAGGCCGACCCCGCGTTTCAGCAGCTCTGGCAGGCCGCCCTCGCTGCGGACGCCGCTGCGACACCGCTGGGGCAGACGCTCGGCCGCGTGATGCCGATCTAGCAACTGGCGAGAGTTATGTCTGCGGGTTCGCGGGCCACTGGGAGCACAGAGCCTCGTACGGACGGCCGGGGAAGTACTTCGCCCACTCGGCCTCGGTGAGGTTGCGCCCGGCGATCAGGCACGCCTTCTCCGCCCAGAGTTCAATATTGAGGCGCCAAACGGTTGTCGCCGTTTCATTCGAAACGACGACGAAGGAGCCATCCGGGGCCAGCATCACGCTGCCCGCACCGTCGGGAGCGAAGGTTGTGCCGATCGTCTGGCCCTTCTCAATGTCGACCACGGAGACCTTGCCATCCGGCCTGCGCAGGGCCAGCATTCGGCCGTCGCGGGAGAAAGTCATCGGCGAAAGCCCTCCGACCGGGATAACGCCGTGCACGGTCCGGGACGGAATCGGCGCTGCCTCAACCGACATGAAGTCCGTTGCTTTGTAGAACTCAAGGTCGCCTGAGCCGCGCCCAAGCACGAGCTCCCCGGACGGACCAATAGCGAATCCCAGGTGAAGCAAGGTCGCGCTCTTGGTGTCAAAGGAACGAATCACCTTCGGGCTGCCGTCGCTCACGTCCAGGAACCAATAGACGCCCGTCGCGACGACAACCAGTGTGGGCGCCTCGAGTGCTCTCTGTGGAAAGAACGCCATCGAATGGATCCCCGGCCCGGTGGGCAACTCGACGCGGAAAGGGGTACCGAGCGCGAACCGGTCCCCGTCAATCGTCACCGTCTGGACGACACCTTCCGCGAGGCCCACGGCAAGGATCGGCCTGTCTGGATGGAACGCGAGGATCACCGACCCACGCACACCACGCGTGCCCGGGTTGGCAAAAGGAATAGGCTGGCCGATGCGCTGGCCGGTCCGGGCATCCCAAATCGCCACCGAGCTTCCGCAGCCCTCCTGGGCAGTACGGGGGCAATCTGAGTGGGAGGTCGCGAAATAGCGCCCGTCGCCGCTGACGGCCGGGCTGAGGATTCCGTTGGCGCCATGCGGCAAGGTCGCATCCCCGGCGGTTGTCGTGGAACTGTCCTTGAGTGTGAGGCTCGGGAGGTTCCAGCGGGACCAATGCCCATCGGCAGACTGCTTCACGAACCAGGAGCCATCGGGTGAGATCGTCGCCTCGCCCGGGCCCGGCGCAGTGCTGCGGGTGCTGATGGGGCCGGTTCCCGTAAGGTCCCAGTGTTCCAGGGGACCACCCACCATCCAGAGGAAGAGCGTGTGATCCCCGGCGAATGCCGAGGCCGTGAACCCCGACGCAAGCGTTGTGAACGTCTGACCGGCAGGCTTCAGCGCGGGAACCGTGAACAACGAATGCGTTGTTGTGCCGCCCGGGAGGGGCAGGGCAAGGAGCGAGCCCGCAGGATTGAAACCTGGCGCACCCGCGGCGGGCGGCGTTGGGGCGCTTCCGAGTCGCGCTCCGGTCTCGGGGTTCCAGATGACCACCTCGCCCCCGCCCGCGGCAGTATTCACCACGATGAGGTCGCCTGCCGGGGTGAAGTAGAAGCCACCAACGCCACTGGGCGAGCTGAACGGGAACGTGCGAAGCAATTGAAACGTCTTCGCGTCGTAGATCCCGGCCTGCGCGGGCTGTCCTGGAGGAGTTGCTGCGACGAACCTGCCCTTCGGGTCGTACCTCGCCGGGGTGACCCAGGGACGTGTCACGACAGTGTCCGAACCGTCTTTCAGACCGAGGATGTGGTACGTGCCGTTGATCTGCACCTCCATCTGCTCGCCGGAAACGGGAAACGGCTCGTACGATGTGCGCCAGGTGTCCACAGCCGGGAATTCGAGGCGTTGAACGACCTTGAGCGAAGGAACTTCCAGAGACAGGAGTTCGTAGACCTTCGTGGCCGGGTTGCGGCCACCGGTTACGACGATGCCGCCGATTGGGTGGAAGTCGAGGAAGATCGCCTGCGCCTCTGCCGTTTGCCCCAGCGCGGTACCGAGGAGTTCGCGCGAGTGGACATCGCGCAACTCAATCACGCCTTCGCGGGAGCGGGTGGCGACGAACTTGCCATCGGGGCTGACCCAGAAGCCGCCAAGCCCGGGGCCTCCTGCCCAGATGCGACCGAGGTAGCGCGGGTCGTCGCCGAGCACCGCGTTGAGAAGCGATGCTGTGCGAGAACCGGGCTGAACCTTGTACGCGTCCGCAGCCAGCGCGAAGGCGAGGCTCCGGTCGGTCTTGATCAGCAGCGGGATTTCCGTCTCCAGCCGCGCGAGCGTTGCCTCAGTCACCGCCGCCTCCGCCAGGCTTCGGTGGGTCTCAGCATCTTGAAGCGCCTGTTCGGCGCGTCGACGTTCGTCGTTGGCCCGGCCGCGCTGGATCACCGCCACTGCCCCGACCACCAGCGCGACCACAAAGAGCGCAGCCAGTCCGCTCGCCAACAAGTTCAGGCGCCTCAATCGCGCCGCGGCATCCCGTTCCTCGCGACGGTGCTGTTCCCGTGACGCCTGGAGGAACTCCTGTTCGAGCGTGTTGAGGTCGGGCAGGGTCCCTTGCCGTTCAGTGACCTGGATGAGGCGTGCGCCGCGGTAGAGCTCGCCGGGATCCCGTCCAAGGCGATCCCACGCCTGGGCAGACTCCGTGATGTGGCGCAGTTGGCGCAGGCCCTCTCGGTCCTCATCGAGCCACTCGCGCAA
>CAYYSD010000195.1:0-5214 GCA_964474285.1 uncultured Anaerolineaceae bacterium
GGGTGCTCGCGCCCGTGCTTGTGCCGCTCACCGCCCCCGGCCTGGGCGAAGACGTCGGACGCCGCGACGAGCTCGTGGACGAAGCCGTTTCGCTGACCCGTCTGATGCTCCTTTCGCCCCTTTTCTTCGCCATGAGCGGCATCGTCACGGGCATCCTCAACGGCCGTCAGCAGTTCTTCCTCTCGGCCCTTGCTCCTATCGTCTACAACCTCAGCATCATCGCCGGCGCGATCTTCCTCGCTGACCGCTGGGGCGTGAAAGGCCTGGCGGCCGGGGTCGTCACCGGCGCGGCCCTGCACCTGGCCGTGCAGGTGCCCGGGCTCGTGCGCGAGCGGATGCGCTTCCGCCCCGTGCTCGACCTGCGCGACGCCGCCATGCGCGAGGTTGCGCGTCTTATGGGGCCGCGCGTCGTCGGTCTCGCCGCCGCCCAGCTCAACTTCCTCATCACGACCTTCTACGCCTCGAACATCGACACGCGCGCGATCAACAACCTGACCTACGCCTGGACGATCGCCATCCTGCCCCTCGGCCTCTTCGGCATGGCGCTTTCGACCGCGGCCTTCCCCCGCCTCGCAGACCACGCCGCCGACGAAGACCTCCAGAGCCTCACCGCCACCATCTCCCGGGTCGCCCGCGTCATCATGTTCCTCAGCATCCCTGCCGCCGTTGGACTCCTCCTCCTCCGTGACCCGGTCACGATCGTCCTCCTCCAGCACGGCGAATTCGTGCCCGCGGATGGCAAGGTCGTGGCTGCGGCGCTGGCGTTCTACTGCCTGGCGATCGTGCCGATGGCCGGCATCGAAATCCACAGCCGCGGCTTCTACGCCCTGGGCGACACTACCACCCCGGTGGGCCTCGCCGTCTTCGCCGTCGGGCTCAACCTTCTCCTCAGCGCGCTGCTGTCCGTCGAGTTCAAGCACGAAGGCCTCGCCTTCGCGCTCGCCGCCTCGGCCTGGGTCGAATGGGCTGCGCTCTGGGCGCTCTACGTGCGCCGGACCGGCGCCAGCCCCTGGCCCGACCTCTGGCCGTTCGCGAAGTTCACCTTCTGCGCGGCGATGATGGCGGCCGTCCTGGCGGTGGCCATGCGCCGGTTCGAAGCGCCCACGGGCGGCCAGCTGAACGCCTGGACGATCGCGCTCTCGGGTGCCATGGCCGGGGCGGCCGTCTATGCCGGCATGGCCCGCTGGTTGCGCATCGAGGAGTTCCAGGAATCGCTCGCACGCGTCACGGCGCGTTTCGGCCGCCAGAGTTAGACGCGGCGCGGCAAGATCGGGTTGCCCTGCTTCATCTCCCAGATGCCGCAGCTCGTCTCCGTGTCGTCCAGGAACGGCCCGACGCACTCACGCCCGTCGCGGATGATGTGCGTGCAGATGTTCACGACCCCGCCGATCTTGTTCGAATCGAGCGTCATGCGCAGGTAGAGGCAACGGGAGGCGTAACGGGGCTCGGCTTCTTCGGACACGTGAATTCAAGTCTACCGGGAATCAACGGACGGTCGAATGGCGGTGGGGTATGATTCCCGCCGGGACCCCGCCAGTGCAGCACCGGCGCTGCCAGGGGCCAGCGGTCCTTCCGTTCAGCAAGACCCTGAGCCAATCTCCGGCGCCAACAGCATGGGTTTCTTCGAAACGATGGGTTTCGAGCTCCGCAAAGAACGCGCGTTCAAGTCCGTCAAGCTCCGCGCCACAGGCCTCCTGGATTCGCTCATCGATGTCACCATCGTCATGAGTCCCCATGTCCAATCCGTGCAAGAGATCGCCTGGGCGCTTCGCCGGCGGATTCAGGACAGCAGCTATTGCTACTTTCAGGCGATGAGCCTCAAGTGGTACCGCGAAGCGACGGTCGCACGGTTCACCACCCTCCCGGATGCCGACTCCTGTTTCGTCACAGGCACGATCACCGTGAGCGGGAGGCGGTACCCGAAACTCGTTGCGCGTTGCGACAAAGACTTCGGGTGGTTCGAGGGTCCGCTGGAATCCATGCCCGCCCCCTGAGCGCCTACCGCCGCCCGAGCGCTTCGAGCACCGTCGAAACGCGTTCCGTCCCGACGGTGCTGCCGTACCGCTCCGCGAAGTCGGCCTCGCCCAGGCGTGCGCCGTGCCGCCGCTGGCTCACGGCCAGCTCCATGCGTGTGAGCTGCGCCAGCCCTTTGCGGGTGTCGCTGGCCACCCGTGCCTTGTCCTGCCGTCGCAGCCGCAGCTTGAACAGCCAGTAGGTGAAGGCCTTCCACTGGCCGTGCGTCATCGTCTCCCGCAGGAAGATGCCTGTCTCGGTGTAGTACTGAGCGTAGAGCTCTTCGCGCGACTTGTCATAAACGCGTTCCAGCATCGTCTGGTCCACTCGCGGGTCCTGTCCCCAGGCGCGGCTGCGATTCTCCTTATGGATTTCCTCTTCGACGCTCAACTGCAGTGCCTCTTCGACCAGCACGCCGTAGAGATAGTTGAGGTGCGCGCTGTGCTTCACCGAGCCGATCCGCCGCGCGAACTCCTCGTCCTCGATGTCAGTGGGCCAGCGCCCTTCGAAGAGGAGCGCGTCGCGTTCCACCTGGGGGATGAGATCCGGCGCTTCGTCCGTGATCCGCTCGGCCAGCAACAGCCAGTCGAACGCCTCGCCTCCGGCAAGGTATTCGAACGTCCGGTCGCCGATCTCCTCGTTGGGCATGCGCCAGCGCCCGACGGCGTCGAGCAGGGCCAGGAACCAGGGCTCCCCCGCGATGATGGCCTGCCGGAAACGCAGAATCGTCTCATCGGGCGCGGGCAGCCGCGGCGCCGATTCCTCGTCGATTACGTCTTCCATCACATCCGCGGGCGATGTCATTCCGGTGCCAAGTGTAGCACGCGCGAGGGCCGTTTCGAATCTGGATCGACTGGCGCGACAGGCTTGCGCCGCGTGCTATACTGCTTGCAGGCATTCCATTCAGGAGTGGGCCAACGGCCCACTTTTTTGTTGGGGCATATGAAGAACGACTTTCTCCTCGCCATCGGCCAGCTCGCAGCAGAGAAGAATCTCCCCAAGGAGATTGTCTTCGAAGCGGTTGAGGCTGCCCTGACGTCCGCATACCGCCGCGATGGCGAAAATGCGCCCAACATCTACGTTCGCATCAGCGCTGAAACCGGCGACATCTACTACTACCGCCAGATGGCCGTGGTCGAAGAGGTCGAAGCGCCCGCGGTCGAAATGACCGTCGCCGAAGCCCGCCGCTGGAAGCCCGACGCGGAAGCCGGCGATGTCCTTGATTTCGAAGAGCGCCCGCCGGAGAACGCCGGCCGCATCGCCGCCCAGACGGCCAAGCAGGTCGTCCTTCAGCGCCTCCGGGAAGCCGAACGGGACGCCATTTACGACGAGTACATCGGCCGCGAAGGCGAGATCATCAACGCGACCGTGACCCGCGTCGAATCCCGCCAGGTCATCGTCGACCTCGGCAAGGGTGTCGAGGGCGTGCTTCCCTTCAGCGAGCAGGTGCGCAACGAGCATCCCCGCAGCGCCTCGCGGATAAAGGTCATCATTCTCGAGGTCATGAAGGCGGCCAAAGGCCCCCAGATCGTCGTCAGCCGCGCCCATCGCAACCTCTTGCGCAGGCTCTTCGAGATGGAAGTTCCGGAAATCGCCAGCGGCCTCGTCGAGATCAAGTCGATCGCCCGCGAAGGCGGGCACCGCAGCAAGGTGGCGGTCCACAGCCGCGATGCCCGCGTCGATCCCATCGGCGCCTGCGTCGGCATGCGGGGTTCCCGCATCCAGAACGTCGTGAACGAACTCGGCGGCGAGCGCATCGACGTCATCAAGTGGGACCCGGACCCGGCGCGCTTCGTCTCCAATGCGCTCAGCCCTGCCGAGGTTCTCGAGACCGAGATCGATGTGAGCGAACACCGGGCGACGGTCGTCGTGCCCGATCGCATGCTCTCGCTGGCCATCGGCAAGGAGGGTCAGAACGCCCGCCTCGCCGCAAAGCTCACCGGCTGGCGCATCGACATTCACAGCCAGGCTGCCGCCGAACGGCGCGCCCAGGGCATCGAAGAAACGCCCTCGACCTTCGAACCGTTTGCGCCCGGCGAAACCCCGGACATCGACGTCATCGAAGAGGCCGAGCAGGTGGCAGCCGCCGCTGAAGCCGAGGCGCCGCTGCCGGAGCCGGCTCCCGCGGTCTCATCCGCCGCTCCCGCCCCCGCCGAAATCACGACATCCGCCGAGCCGGAAGAAGAGATCAACTTCGCCGCGGCTCTCGCCCAGATGCCTGTTGTGGATCGCGATGAGCGCGAATCCGAAGACTATGGCGAAGAAGAGGACGACGAGGAGTACGAAGTGCCCACGGCCGTCGTGCCGGAAGCGCGCCCGACGACCATCCGCTTCGCCGAAGACGTGCTTCCCAAGCGCCCGGAAGAAGTCGAAGAAGCCAAGAAGCCACCTGCCCGGCGTCCGCGCCGCGCTGCCCGCTTCGAAGAAGAGGGAGACGAGGAAGAATTCGACTACACGGGGCGTATTCATTAAGGACGGGCCACATGAGTCCCTCCCAGCGGGCCGCGCGGCCCGTGCCACAACGCACCTGCATCGGATGCCGCCAGGAGGCGGGCAAGCGGGCGCTGGTGCGGATTGTCCGAACCCCCGAACAGCGTATCGCCATCGACGCCACCGGACGCGCCAACGGCCGCGGCGCCTACCTCCACGCCGCGCGTCCGTGCTGGGAGAAAGCGCTCAAAGGCGGTACCATTAGTCACGCACTCAAGATCACCCCGGTCCGGGAAGACGTCGAAGCGCTCCGCGCATTTGCGGAAACCTTGTCGGCCGTAGAAAGCGATACCCTATGACAGCTCCACAAGCCCCCTCCCAAGAGCGCACGGCCGTCATCCCGTCGGCCCTGACGGTCAAGGAACTTGGCGACATCCTTGGCATCTCCGCCATTGAAGTGATCAAGCGGCTGATGACCAATGGGGTCATGGCATCAATGAATCAGACCATCGACTACGACACGGCCGCCGTTGTCGCTGTCGATGCGGGTTTCGACCCCGTCGAGGCCGCCGCTGCTGCTAGCGCCGCCGAGGTTGCGGAGGAAGCAGCGGACGAGGAGGCGCCGGACGACCCGGCCACGCTCATCGAGCGCGCTCCCATCGTCACCGTCCTGGGTCACGTCGACCACGGCAAAACGAGCTTGCTGGACGCCATCCGCAGCGCGAAGGTCGCCGCGGGCGAAGCGGGCGGCATCACGCAGCACATCGGCGC
>CAYYSD010000196.1:0-5186 GCA_964474285.1 uncultured Anaerolineaceae bacterium
GTTCTTCACACCCCCGCAGGCTGACGCGAGCAACGAAATTGTGACGACAAGAAGGGTCAGCCCCTTCGGGGCGCGATGAGCCATTGCAGCGATGGTAGCATGTCCCGGGCTAGCCGCGAGTTGAGGTGATTCGAATGCATTGGCCCGCCGGATTGCGAGTGTTTCACGTGAAACACTCCGGGGAGCTTGCCACTTGCATCTCCGCCATCAAATTCCGCCATCACCCGTCGATCACTGTTTCACGTGAAACACACACCTCACGCTGGAGGCACCGGGTCGAAGCCCGCGCCGCCACCTGGGCCCGGCCGGCAGCGCGCCAGTCGCTTCACCGCGAGCCAACCCCCGCGCAACGATCCATGCGTCCGAATCGCCTCGGCGGCGTACACAGAACAGGTGGGCTCAAACCGGCAGGCGCTCGGCAGCAACGGTGACAATGTCCGCTGGTACAGCCAGATCGCCCCGAGCAAAACCCGGCTCACCGGCCACGCTTCGCTGTCCGCAGCGCCACCGAGCGCATGGCCCCGGCCAGCTCCTCAACGGTAGACTCTTCCACGCCCTTCCGCGCCGTCACTACCCAATCGCGCCCGCCGCCGACACCGGCGGCCCGGACAGCCTCCCGCAATCGACGCCGAACCCGGTTGCGCTCCACGGCCGACCGGAACGTTCGCTTCCCCGCCGCAAAGCCCCAGCGCCCCCCTTCGCCTCCAGGCGAGTTCGTGCTCCGGACAACGAAAAAAGGCCCCGCAATCACGAGGCCTTCACGATACACACGGTCAAAATCGTCGCCCCGTGGCAACGACCTTGGATTTCGCATGGCTAAACCACCGTCAGGCGCTTCCGTCCCTGCTGCCGCCGTGCCTTCAACACCAAACGGCCGGCACGCGTCGACATCCGCTTCATGAAACCATGATTGCGCTTCCGGGGGATAACATGGGGCTGGTACGTTCGCTTCGTTGACATGAGCAAGTTCCTAACTGGCGTGAACCACCACCCTAGCACCACCCTCTTGCTTCGTCCAATTCGTTCAAACCTCCCGCGAAACTACTCCCGATAGGCGTCGCGATAGTGAGCGTACGCCTCCACAATCAGCCGCACGTACGCCTCCGTCTCGGCGTACTCGATCTCCTCCACAAAATCCGCTGGCGAACCCCCCGCCGCGCGCGCGGCCCAGCGCGAAGCCGCCCCCGGCCCTGCGTTGTACGCGGCAAGCGCGATGTATGGACTCCCGAAACGCCGCAACTGCCCCCCGATGTAGTTCGCGCCGAACCGCAAACTCACCGCCGGCCGCAAAAGGTCCGCAGTGGAGAATTCATGCATCCCCAGTTCGTCCGCGATCGCGCGTCCCGTCTCCGGGATCACCTGCGTGAGACCATAAGCCTCGGCGACCGACACCGCCGCCGGATTCCAAAAGCTCTCCTGCCTCACGAGCGACGCAAGGAACAACGGGTCCAACCCGTTGGCCTGCGCTTCTCGGTCCAACACCGTTGCGTAGTCCAGCGGATACGCGAGCCGCATAAGGTCGGCGGGGGCCTCCTCGTATGTCGCACCAAGGCTTGTCCGCAGCCTCACCGCGAGCTGGGCCCCCACGTCCGCAAGGCCCAACGTCCCGGCTTCGCGCAGCACGAAGTACAGCTGCCACCCGGTTGCGCCGCTCGCTTGCGTCAACAAGAGTTCCCCGGCCCGTTGCCGAAGGCCAACCGCCATCAGTTCGCTGGCAGGGCTCGGCGCCGGCGCAGGAGGCGCAGCCCCGATTCGTGCCGATAGCCAGGCCTCCAATCTCGACCAATCGATCGCACCGGGAGAAGTCAGCCGCTGATAGGGCACAGTGTCGGGTGGAGCCTGGCCCAGGCGCCGGCCTGCTTCCAGCGCGTAGAACGACCGCCTGTCAGCCGCTACTGCCGCACGAAAGCTCTCTTCGGCTCCAGGCCTGTTCCCGAGGGTCTCCAGGGCGCGGCCGCGCCAGTACAACACTCCCGGGTCCCGGGTTGCTCCCAGGCGGTCCCACGTCGCCACGGCGCCTGCCGGATCCCCCGCCGCCACCAGCACATAGCCCGCCCTGAAACGCGCCTCCGCCGTGAACTCACCGCCGGGCCCGTCGATCACCAGCTTTACGTAACGATGGGAGGCCCCGGCTTCGTCTCCGAGCCCTTCGGAGACGCGAGCAGCCCAGTACCGAGCCGAATGTACATAACGCGACGAGGAATCAAGGGCCTCTACCCGGTCGTAGGCGGGAATCGACTCGCGCGGAAACCCGCCGTCCTCCGTCGCCGCCGCAAAGTAGTAGGCCCGGAACGCGCGCTCAGAGGCGGGCACGGTCGTGTCCTCCATGGAGGGCCCCAGCACAGCGCGCGCCTCGGCATACATGCCGCGGCGGTAGTACACGAGCCCTTCCTTCCCCGGATCGATGGCCACGCCGGACCCATCGAGCTGGCCTATCGCCAACAACGCGAACCTGGAGCCCGGAAATGCCGTGATGACGCGGTCCATCGACGAACGAAACGTCGACGAGTCGCCAAGACGGGCAGCGACCACTCCCAGCTCGTACAACGACGAAGCCCCGGCCGACACCTGGTTCAAGTGCACCAGCGCACGCTCCTCGGACACATCATCGCCGCGCAAACGCGCTGACTCCGCCATCGCCCCCAGCGCCTCCGCCCGAACGTCGTCGGTCGCGTGTGCGCTGCCGATGGCTCGTTCGAAGGCGGAATTGGCGCCCGCCACATCGCCTGCGGCCGCGAGCGCACGCCCATACTCCACGTCGAAGTACGGCTGGAGCGTGTCGGAGGCCGGCGCATCGAACAACGGCTTCAACGCCGATGCCGCCTCCGCCGCCCGCCCCGCTTCGTTCAAACGAAGCCCAAGCAGGTATCCCGCCCTTCGCGCCTCGGCCGAACCCGAAGGCGCCACCAGGAGCGCATCCTTCAAACTGGCGATGGCGCCCTCACGATCGCCGTCTTCGAACCTCGCCATTCCGGCGCCCCGCAGAGCCTCCGAGCGCGCGGTCGCAGTGGTGGCACGTTGCGCTTCCAACGCGTAACTCACCGCAGCGTCGGCAAACCGCCCTTCCCGGAACGCTTGCGCCGGCGGCCCCGAAGGTGGGGGCGTCACCACCGGCACCGGAGTGCCCGTCGCGATCGCGGCCGGGGACGACGTTGGAACAGCGGTGGGCGTATCGCCCGGCGCCGGAAACGCCGACGGTCGCGACGTTCCGCTGCAGCCCGCGATCACCAGGACAACGCAGAGGGATGCCACAAGCACGGGTTCGCGCATCCAGGGCCTCTCGAAACGGCTCCGCGCATCGACGCCGCGACAGCCGGGTGCTAGCGTTCAGGGTACTTGATCCGCATAGGCCGCAACGTCGCACGGGGAAAGGGGCACTAACTGATGGGCATTGCCTCACTCCAGGCCCCGCCCTCGCGCCGGCTCCCGGATGTCACCCGCGAACGGAACGCCTGGCTCGAAATCGACCTCTCCGCGACCGAACACAATGTGCGGGCGCTGCGGGCTTCGCTCCGGCCTGGCGTCGAACTGATCGCCGTCGTGAAAGCCAACGCCTATGGCCACGGCGTCGCCGCTCTGGCTCCCGCGCTGGAAGCTGCCGGCGTCGATCGCTTCGCCGTCGTGTGGGCCGCCGAAGCGTTCGCCCTCCGGGCGCTGGGCGTGAGCCGCCCAATCCTCGTGCTGGGGCATGCATTCCCGGCCGACGCGGAGCAAGCGGTCCTTCAAGACATAATTCTGACGGTCCACTCAGCCTCGCTCGGCGATGCTCTCAGCCGTGCCGCGCAGACCAACGACAGGGTCGCGCGCATCCACATCAAGGTTGATACAGGCCTCCATCGCTTCGGACTCAGCCTCGAAGAAGCGGTCGGGCTCGCCGAGCATCTACGCCGCTTCCGAAGTCGAAGGCCTCACGACGCACATGGCCAACGCAGACGAAGCCGACGACTCCTTTGCCGAACTCCAGCACGCGGTGTTCAGGGAGGCCGAGCGCCGCCTCCCGTGGATTCGTTACCGGCACACGGCCAACTCCGCGACCGCCCTGCGACGTCCGGACCTGCAGTACGAAGGGGTACGTCTGGGGCTCGCCCTCCATGGCATCCTGCCGCCGAATTCGCCGCCCCCACCGGAAGGCCTGAAGCCGGTGCTCTCCCTCAAGGCACGCCTCGCTCGGGTGGCCGAACTGCCGCCGGGCGATGGCGTCAGCTACGGTCTCACCTGGCGCGCCCAACGCCCCTCCCGGGTTGGGCTCGTGCCCGTGGGCTATGCGGACGGCTGGCGGCGAAGCCTCGGCAACCGCGGCCATGTGCTTGTCGCGGGGCAGCGCTGCCCGATCATCGGCCGCGTCGCCATGGACCAATTCCTGGCCGACGTCACGGATGTGCCTTCCGCGGCTGAAGGCACCGAGGTGGTCCTCCTGGGCCGCCAGCGCGACGACGAAATCACCGTCGATGAAATTGCCGCGCTGGAAGACACCATCTCCTGGGAAGTGACCGCCGCCCTCCAGGCCCGCCTGCCGCGCATCGCCCATCGCGAAGGCCATGTCGAATCCATCATCGAAGCGTAATCTCCGGCAGCGCACGAGCGCTCGAACTCAACACGGGGACGGCCACCGTCCTCGGCACACTTCTGACAACCGCGGGCACGGGCCCAACGGCCTATCTCGATGGCAATGCGAATCTGAAGGCGGCCCATTCCAACTTCGACGGGGCCACGCCAACGCTCCTGGGCGGCAGCACAGCCACCTGCCTCTATAGCTATCGCGATTCGTTCTCGACGTACCAGGCGATCCCGACCAGCTGCGTCTACTAGACCGACACAGCAGCCCCTCTCATCGACGAGAGGGGCTGCTGACAGAATGCCACAATCCGTAAGCGACGTCAGTCCTGGTAATACTCAATCCCCAGGTGCGTCACCTGCTCTTCGCCCATCATCCAGCGCAACGTGTTCTTCAGCTTCGTCTGCTGGATGAAGAGGTCGTGCTCCGGGTAGAGGTCGGGCGCGTGCTGCGGGCTCTTGAAATAGAAGCTCAGCCACTCCTGGATGCCCTTCATCCCGGCACGCTGGGCCAGGTCGAAGAACAACGCCAGGTCCAGGACCAGGGGCGCCGCCAGGATCGAATCGCGACACAGGAAATCGATCTTGATCTGCATCGGGTAGCCCATCCACCCGAAGATATCGATGTTGTC
>CAYYSD010000197.1:0-5111 GCA_964474285.1 uncultured Anaerolineaceae bacterium
TCTGGGTGCTGGCGAAGAGGTCGGCGACGGCTTCACCGCCGAGTTCGACGGCTTTTTCGATGGTGTCGATCTCAGCCTTGAAGCGGCGGAGCCAGTGAAGGACGGCCTCGCGGTTTGTGTTCATGATGTCGCGCGACATGGTGGGGTCGCCGCTGGCGAGACGGGTGAGATCACGGAAGGCCGGCCCCGCGAGGAGGGATGCATCCTCCCAGCCGGCGCTATCGCGGACCATGCGGAAGAGGGCGACGGAGAGCAGGATAGGCGTATGGCTGACTGCTGCGGCGTACTGGTCGTGCTCCGCGGGGTCGATATAAAGGGGGATGGCGCCGGCAGTCTCGATGAGGCCGAGGATGACCTGGACAGCGTCTTCGTGGGCGCGCGGGGACGGAGTGATCGCCCAGGTGGCGTCCCGAAAGAGGTCGACCGAAGCGCCCTTGGGGCCGCTTGTTTCGCGTCCGGCCATGGGGTGGCCGCCAACGAAGTGGACCTCCGGGGGGAGAATCTCCTGGGCCCAGTTCATGATATCGGCCTTGGTGCTGCAGACGTCGGTGATGACAGCACCCTTCTGCAGGTAGGGCACGATGTCTTCGAGGATGCGGCGGGCGGCCGCGACGGGCGTGGCGATGATGATCAGCCCGGCGGCGGAGACTGCTTCTTCGAGGGAGCCGACATCCTTGTCGATGCCGCCAAGGCGCTTCGCTTCGCGCGTGTTGGAACGGTCCTTATCGGCGCCGAGGATCTCGTAATTGCGGTTCTTCCGGGCAGCCAGGGTGAGGCCGACGGAGGTGCCAATGAGTCCCGTGCCGATGATTGCGATCTGGGATCGTGCCATGCGAAAACGCCTCGATTGCGGCGCGCCTCAGTTTGCGGCGTCAGCCGATTGCAGTAGTGCCAGCATACCATCCCCCTCCGGCTGGGAGTGGTGAAGGCGAGTGAGCTCGACGACCCGTGGCGGGGCCCCGGAATCTTCCAGCACCGCGGCGCCGGCGGCGCTGTGCGTGCGGCTGCGGTAAAGGGCCCGGCGCAGCTCGATGCGCGACGCTTCGTTGCCTGCGGCCGCGATGTGCTGACCCAAAAGGACGTGGGCAACGCGGTCCCTCCGGCGCTGATGGCCCTTGCCGATGTCATGAAGGAGGGCGGCTGCAACCAGGTCGGGGTCGGTGTGACCTCGCTCGATGAGCCAGCGAGCGGTGCAGGCGGTGTGCACGATGTCTCGAGGGTGTTGGGCGGCGAACAGGTCGAACAGGGCCGGGGCGAGGAACTCCCGCGCAAGGGCGAAGTCGGCCTCCACGGGTTTCCGGGAAGCGAGCACGAACTGCCGGATTCGCTGTCGGAACATCACACCAGCAGGTCGAAGATCGTCTCGTTGATGCCGCCGATGAGAAACCCGATGGGGGAGTACTGCGGCACGAGGAACCCGATCACGATCAGGGACATCAGGATGCCCGGCCCCCACGGCTTGATCTGCTCGAGCTGAAGCGCGACCGGGCGCGGGACCAGGCCCTGGAGCACGCTGAAGCCATCGAGCGGCGGGATGGGCAGCAGGTTGAAGAGCCCCAGGACGATGTTCAGGCCGACGATGAAGTAGAGGAACAGCCAGAGATAGTCCCCGCCGGAGCCGAAACGGATGATGGCAGAAATCGAACCGAAGTCCGAATCCACGAGACCCGTCCTGAGCGGGATGGCAGCCACGGAAGCGAAGAAGAAGTTCGAAGCTGGCCCCGCAAAGGCGACCAGGGCGTTCCCCTTGATCGGGCCGTACTTCAACCGGAACGGGTTGACGGGCGTCGGCTTCGCGAAGCCGAATCCGATGATCAGAATCATGGCCGTGCCGATCGGATCCAGGTGTTTCAGGGGGTTCAACGTGAGCCGGCCGCGACGCCTGGCTGTGTCGTCACCGAGTTCGTTCGCGCTCCACGCGTGGCAGAACTCGTGGAAGGCGAGGCCGGTGAAGATCGCGACCGCGAACGCGGCCAGGTAGACGAGAAAGACCTGGGGATTGTCTTGAAGTTCCGAGAGGTAGAGGAGCATCTGGCAGGGATCGTAGCACAGGTGTGCGCGTGGCCGCGGTGAAGGCGAAACGCTAGGATTGGAGCACGGCACGGGCCTGCGAGCGCGCGACCGGAACGGAGCAACGACCGCACATGGGACGCGAAGAGATTGCCGCCTTGATCGCCATCCTGGAATCACAGCTCGAGCTGGGGACGGAAGGCGTGGCCGTGGGCACCTGGAAGATTGACTTCGATAAGAAGCGCAAGGCGTTCGTCTTCGACAAGTGCGAGAACGAGGGCTATTGCGAAGAGCGCCCGGCGGTCATCGCGGTCGACGGCGCTGTGATTGACAAGGGCGGCCCCCTCTTCGGTTAGTCTCCGCTCGAAGCCCCGGCATCCACATTTGTGATTGCGAACGCGATTCTAATGGAGTAGTCTCCGCGCCCGAAAGGTAAAGGCGGGCCGGTAGGCCCGCTGCCGCCTCAGCGCCCTACCGCAGCGCAGGACTTTCCCCGCACGTGCGGAGAATCGAGGCTACCCGTGGATGTCGGGCTCAGCCTGGCGCTCACTATCCTCTTCGGCGGCGCCGCGGCGTTTCAGGCGGTGCTCCTGGGCGCAATTACGCGTGACCGCGGGGGCCGCGAAGCATCAATCATCTCGCCCCTCAGTTCCGCCATCGTGGTCGCATCCCTCCTGGCCTGGATTGCGTTCGATGACGGACAGACGGGACTGCCCGCGCCGTTCGACTCCGGCATCCTCATGCTGGCAATTTGCGGACTCTTCGGCGTCCTCCTCTGGTTGGCGATCCGTGGCATGCCGCCCTGGTACGCCTCGGTTGGCGCATTCGCAGGCCTCGGGCTGGCACTGGTTCCTCGATTCATCGACGACCTGGGCCTCACGCTCTACTTCTCCTCGCTCATCTTCGGTCAGTGCGCGGCGGCGCTGGCCTTCGATCACTGGGGCTGGCTGGGCGCCGTCCAGCGCTCGGCAACGCTCCCCCGCATCGGCGGGCTCACGCTCGTTGGCATCGGCGTTGTTCTTGTGAGGGTTGCCTGAATGGCCATCCAGGAAGCGCGGAACGTCGCAGCCGCGCGAGAGGCGCTGCTGCTCGCCGTCGGGTTCAGCGGTGGCGCGCTCGCGGCAGTCGCCATCGCGATGGTCGGCGCTGTGGGCCGGGAGCGGGGCGGAGAGGAGGCCACATGGCTCCACCTCGCCACGTTGCTGGGAGCCATGTGCGCGGTCGTGGCGGCCATGGCGCTCCGGGGCAAGGCGCCCGGCTTTCCCCACCCGCTCAAGCATGCGTGGGTGATGGGTGTCGCGGCGGTTGCGTTTGCGACCATCGCGATCGTCTCGATCCAGGGCATCGCCTGGTACTACCTGGCGAGCGGGCTGATCTCCGTCGCCATCTTCCTGTTGCTGACCTGGCTGATCGTCCGCGTGAGCCTCGCCTTCTACTTCGCCTCGAACACGCTGGGCACCGTCGCCGGATCTCTGGTGCTCGACGAGATCGGCGCGTTCGGGGCGCCGGAACAGGGCATCACACTGGTCCGCGCCCTCGGCGTGGTCATGGTGGCCGCGGGCGTCGTCCTCGTCCGCACAGCGAAGTGAAAGGAGTAAGGCACTGTCCATCGAAGAAACGCGCGCCCTCTGGGAGAAGTTCAAAGCGGCCGACCAAGCCCACGACGCCGAAGAGACGGCCGGAATTTACGCGGAAGACGTTGTCTTCGGCGGTACGGCCCTCCGCGGCCGGGAGGCAGTGCGGAAGTTAGACTCAGCGTTCTTTTCGGCGTTCCCGGACTACCGCCGCGAATACCTCAACGAAGTAGTGACCGACGGCTCTATCGCGTTCACATGGCACCTGACGGCTACGCACCACGGCCCGTTCCTCGGGTTCCGGCCCACCGGCCTCAGGCTGGACTATGACGGTTGCTCGGTGGCGATCGTGCGCGACGGGCACTTCGCCAGCATTCGGGCGTTCCAGCCCGACATCGTTGGGATGCTCCGCCGCGAGGCGAACATCCAGCTCGTCCAGCGCCTCGTCGAGGCCGAGAACGCTGCGGACATTGACAGCTACGCCGCCTGCCTCGCCGAGGATGTCGAAGTCTGGGTGAACGGCCGCCTTGCACAATCCTCGCGCGACGGCCAGGGCGCCACGACGGCTGCCACGCTGGCCGCCTTCCCCGACTGGCGCCGTGAAACGCTCGGACTCCACTGCGACGGCGACACTGCAGTGCTCCGCTGGCGCGGCGCCGGGACGCACACGGCCGACTGGGCGAGCATCCCGCCGTCAGGCAACCGAATCGAGTTCCAGGGCACGAGTTCCATGGAGATCAAGAACGGCCTCATGCAACGCATCTGGACCGACATGGACATGGCAGGTCCGCTTCGCGAGATGACAGGGAGCAAGTAGGAGGAGTCAATGTCCGCAGAGCAGAACATCGCAACCATCCGCGCGGCGCTTGCCGCCTTCAACGCGAACGACGTCGCCGCCCTCGAACGGCTGGTCGACCCCGGCTTCGTCTACAACGTGCGCGGCCAGTCCTCAATCAGCGGTGAGTACCGCGGATGGGACGCCTGGGCGAAGGGACTGGCACGCGTCAAGGAACTCACCGCCGGCTCGATGGCCGCCACGGCGGAGGTCATCCTGGCCGACGACCACCACGTGATGATGTACGCCCGCTTCACGGGTTCCCGGCCGGACGGCCGCACCTACGACAGCCACCAGGCCTACCTCTACCGGCTTAAGGACGGCCGCCTGCTCGAAGGCCAGACCATCCCGGTCGACCAACAGGCGTTCGCGGAGTTTCTCGCATAGGAAGGAGAACGACGTGACACCGGAAGAAACGATCCAGCGAGTCCGCGAGGCCATGGCCGCCCTCAGCCAGGGCGACATCGACGCCGCCGGCGCCCTCGTGCATCCCGACTACACGTACACCGTCCGTGGCCGCGCCTCGATCAGCGGCGTCTACCACGGATGGGACGCCATGGCGGGCGTCCTGCGACGCATTCTCGACATGACCAACGGCAACCTGACCGCCGTACCCGAGATTGTCCTGGCCGACGATGACAACGTGCTGATGTACATGCGCGTCAGCGGTTCGCGCCCCGACGGACGCACCT
>CAYYSD010000198.1:0-5083 GCA_964474285.1 uncultured Anaerolineaceae bacterium
CGTGTCGTGCCGAGGCCGGTTCCCGCGGATTGGCGCGACCGGTTGAGCCCCGTGTTCGAGATCCTGCTGTTGGGCGCCACGGACGCCGCCAGGGCTGCGGACGCTCTGACCGGCGCGCCCTCGGGGATTGTCGCGCTTGGGCTGGAACCGGGGCAGATGCACCTGCTCACCGTACGCGACGCCGCGGCGCTCGCGATGAAGACTCCCACGGGGCACACAGCAGAGTGGGCCGGGATAGCTCCGAACGTGCTCCGCTACGGAGCGCTCGAACCGCTCTGGGGCATCACCGACGAGGCCCTGCGGCTGGGCGCCGTCGAGTACACCCACGAAGCGCACGAAGTGATGGAGCGAGCTTCGCAACCGGCCTGTGCGGGCTTCCTTCTCAACCCGGTGGGCATCGATGAGGTGATGCTGCTGGCGGACCAGGGCGAACGGATGCCGCAGAAGTCCACGTTCTTTCACCCGAAACTCGGGACCGGGCTCGTGTTCAACCCGTTGTATCCCTGACAGCTTCCGGAAGCTGGTATCCTGAACGCGGAGGAGCGTGATGGCAATCCGCCAACCGAAGGCCCGGCGCGAAGCCCTTCCCTCGCTCGAAGCGGGCGACCACCTCACGCGCGAGGAGTTCGAGCGGCGCTACGAACAGCGCCCGGACATTCGTAAGGCCGAACTCGTACAAGGAGTGGTGTACGTGCCCTCACCCGTGCGCATCCCCGAACACGGCGAACCTGTGGGGCTTCTGGCCGCATGGCTTTCGTACTTCGCCATCCAGCACCCCGGGATCCGCGCGGCCGTCGATGGAACGACGCGGCTCTCGGCAGAAGACAACGTTCAGCCCGATGCGATGCTCTGGCGTGAAGGCGGACAGGCAGCCCTCGACTCCGACAGTTACCTTTCCGGAGCGCCGGAACTCGTGGTGGAGGTAGCGGCGAGCAGCGCCTCCTATGACCTCCACGTGAAGAAGGACTCGTACCGGCGCGCGGGCGTGCAGGAATACGTCGTGTGGCGGACGCTGGATGGGGCCATCGACTGGTTCCGGCTGCGCGACGGTGAATACGTGCTGCTCGAACCAGACGCCGAGGGAGTGACCCACAGCGAGGTGTTCGAGGGCCTGCGGCTCGACATCCCGCGGCTGCTCGCCGGGGATCGTTCTGCCATCCTCCCGTAGGTTCCGCGACTCAGGTGATGATTCGCTCCGGACGGGGGGCACCAGACGAGAGAACAGGACAAACGGTGATCTCGCGACCTGCGGCGATGGAACGCCGGGGCTACCTGGATTCGGCAGGACCGACGTTTCCATTCCGAAGCATGGGACCGGTCGAAGCTGGTATCCTGAACGCGGAGGAGCGTGATGGCAATCCGCCAACCGAAGGCCCGGCGCGAAGCCCTTCCCTCGCTCGAAGCGGGCGACCACCTCACGCGCGAGGAGTTCGAGCGGCGCTACGAACAGCGCCCGGACATTCGTAAGGCCGAACTCGTACAAGGAGTGGTGTACGTGCCCTCACCCGTGCGCATCCCCGAACACGGCGAACCTGTGGGGCTTCTGGCCGCATGGCTTTCGTACTTCGCCATCCAGCACCCCGGGATCCGCGCGGCCGTCGATGGAACGACGCGGCTCTCGGCAGAAGACAACGTTCAGCCCGATGCGATGCTCTGGCGTGAAGGCGGACAGGCAGCCCTCGACTCCGACAGTTACCTTTCCGGAGCGCCGGAACTCGTGGTGGAGGTAGCGGCGAGCAGCGCCTCCTATGACCTCCACGTGAAGAAGGACTCGTACCGGCGCGCGGGCGTGCAGGAATACGTCGTGTGGCGGACGCTGGATGGGGCCATCGACTGGTTCCGGCTGCGCGACGGTGAATACGTGCTGCTCGAACCAGACGCCGAGGGAGTGACCCACAGCGAGGTGTTCGAGGGCCTGCGGCTCGACATCCCGCGGCTGCTCGCCGGGGATCGTTCTGCCATCCTCCCGTAGCCGTGGCACCGGCGAGGGTTCGCGCCGGGCGGGTGGGCACCAGACGAGAGACCAGGACGAAGCGGTAATCTCGTGACCAGCGGCGATGGAACGCCGCGGCTACCCGAATTCGGCGACTACACCGCGAGGCGGACGAGGCGGACGTTGTAGATACCGTCGACGGCTTCGATCTGTGCGAGCTGTTCGTCGGTGGGCTGTTCGTCGATCGCGATGAGCATGAGTGCGCGTGCGCGGCGGCTGCGGCGGCCCACCTGCATCGAACGGATGTTGATGTCGAACTGCCCGAGCAGGGTGCCGACTTTGCCGATCATGCCCGGACGGTCCTCGTTGTCGCAGGCCAGGAGGTAGCCTTCGCCTTCGGGAATGATGTCCACATCGAGGCCGTTGAGGATGACGATGTGGGGGATGCCGTGCTCCACCGTTCCCCCGACGGTGACCTCGGCTTCGCTGGTGCCAACCTTGACCAGGATCATGTTCACGAAGACTTCGTGGGATGAGCGCATGCGCTCGTCGATATTCCAGCCGCGCGACTGGGCGACCACGTTCGCATTCACCATGTTCACGTTCTCGACGCTGATGGGCTTGAGCAGACCGCGAATGACAGACGCACGCAGGGGCGTGACGTCGTGTTCCGCGATTTCGCCGAAGTAGTCGATCTCGATGGTTTCGAGCTTGCCGGTGAGGAGCTGGGTGGCGACTGCGCCAATGAGCTCGGCGCACCCCATGTAGGGCCCAACAACCTTGAGCGTGTCGGCGCCAAGCATGGGGGCGTTGACAGCGTAGCGGGCGGGCTTGCCCGCGAGGATCTCAACGATCTGCTCGGCGACATCGAGGGCCACGCGCTCCTGAGCTTCAGCGGTTGAAGCGCCGAGGTGGGGCGTGGTGATGATGCGCGGGTCGCCGAGAAGCGGGTTGTCGGGCCTGATCGGCTCATCCGTGAAGACATCGATAGCGGCGCCGGCGATCTTGCCGGCCTTCACACCGTCGGCCAGGGCCGCTTCATCGATGATCCCTCCGCGGGCGACGTTGATGAGGCGGACCCCGTCCTTCATCTTCGCGATTTGCTCGGCGCCGATCATGCCCGTGGTCGTGGCCGTGAGGGGCGGGTGCACGGTGATGAAGTCGCTCTGGGCGATGAGCTGATCGAAATCCACGGATTCGACGCCGATCGACTTCGCGCGTTCTTCGGGCACAAAGGGGTCAAAGGCGAGGACACGCATCTCCATTCCCACGGCCCGGCGGGCGACTTCCGAGCCGATCTTGCCAAGACCGACGACACCGAGGGCTTTGCCACGAACTTCCGTGCCGATGAACGTCTTGCGGTCCCACTTGCCGGCGCGCATGGAGGCATCAGCGGCGGGGAGGTGCCGGGCAAGGGCCAGCAGGAGGGCAAGGGTGTGCTCGGCGGCGGCAACGGTGTTGCCCTGGGGTGCATTCACGACAACGACACCGCGCTCCGTGGCGGCATCAAGGTCAACGTTATCCACGCCCACCCCGGCGCGGCCGACGACGACCATCTGGCGGGCGGCTTCCAGCACGGGCCGGGTGACTTTGGTCTCGCTCCGGACCACGAGCGCCTGGTAGTCGCCGATGCAGGCGATGAGGTCGGCGGGCGGAAGGCCGGTGCGGACGTCCACATCCCCGATAGCTCGAAGCATGTCGATGCCTTCTGCGGCAACAGGGTCAGCGATGAGGATTCGAGGGCGGGTTCCAGTCACGACGGTGGTCTCCTTCAGCCTGGCGAGGGCGAGCATGGTGGGCGCCGGGATGCGGACTTTGCCCGATTCCCAGCGGCTGATAGTGCCCTGATCGACGCCAAGGGCGGCGGCAAGCCCGGCCTGGGAGAGGCCAAGCGCGTTTCGGGTAGCGGTCAATTCGACGCGATCCATTTCATGCATAATGCATGGATCGACACGTTCATGCAATCTGCATACCCCGCGGTGAACGAACAAAGCCCCGGACACCTGCCCGGGGCTTTGGAACGGTGCGAGGGTCCGCAAGTTAGACGGCGGCCTTCGCCTCGGTGAGCAAACGCTCAACGACATCGACCGCTTCGGTGATGTCTTCGCGCGTGCAGAAGCCCATGTGGCCGATGCGGAAGATCTTGCCGTCGAGCTTGCCCTGTCCGCCGCCCAGGACGACGCCGAATTCCTCGCGCGCGCGGCGGCTGAGGGCCTTCGGGTCGACGCCTTCCGGCCACCAGATGGCGGTCACGGTGTTGGAGGCGAACTTCTCGTCGACCGGGACCAGCCTGAGGCCGAGGCTCTTGATGCGCTCCCGGGTGTAGTTCGCGATATCCGTGTGGCGGGTGAAGATGCCTTCGAGTCCCTCGGCGCGCATCGATTCGAAGGCCTTGTCCATCGCGAAGTAGACCGACATGGCCGGGGTCCACGGATTCTGGAGCTTTTCGAGGGACTCGCGCGTCTTCATCGCGTCGAAGTAGTAGCGTGGCATCTTCGCTTCGGCATTGGCGGCCCAGGCGGTTTCGCTCATGTAGACGAAGGCCAGGCCGGGCGGCACCATCCAACCCTTCTGCGAGCCGCTGACGACGACGTCCAGGTTCCAGCGCTCCACCGGGCACGGGATCGAGCTCATGCTGCTGACGGCATCCACGATGATGAGCCTGTTACGGCTCTTCACCTCGCGGGCGATGGCTTCGAGAGGGTTCGTGACACCCGTCGAGGTCTCGTTGTGCGTGACCATCACCGCTTTGATGGCGGGGTCGGCGTCGAGCAGGCGGGCGATCTCCGCCGGGTCGGCCGCTTCGCCCCATTCCGTCGCGTAGCTGACGATGTCGGCGCCGTAGGTCTTGGCGATGCTGCGGATGCGGTCGCCGAAGGAACCGATGGAGACGGCAAGGACGCGATCGCCGGGGCTGAGGGTGTTGACGACGGCGACTTCGAGGCCGCCGGTGCCGGAGGTGGTGAAGGAGAGGACGTCGCTGGAGCTACCGAAGACCCAGTTGAGGCCGTCGGTCACGCGGCGGAGGACCTGGGCGAATTCGGGTCCGCGGTGGTTCATCATCTGCCCGGCCATGGCCTGCAGAACGTCATCGGGGCACGGCGTCGGGCCGGGAATACGCAAGTTCACGGGAATCTCCAGCGATCGGGT